>DUML01000073.1 GCA_012839895.1 Peptococcaceae bacterium
ACGAAAACACACTCCCAAGTGCAAGGTTTTTTATAGGTATTTTGATGTTTCCGTATACTATTTTACCAAAATATAAGGCAAAAACCGAGCGTTTATGCTGGTTTAGCTGTTATTCAGCAATCCCTATTGTAGACCTTATTGCCACGGTGGCGGATCAGACAAACCTCTTAGCCTTGAACGCTGCAATTGAAGCCGCCCGCGCCGGGGAACAAGGCAGAGGATTTGCCGTTGTCGCCGATGAAGTCCGTAAATTAGCGGAAAATACCAGAACTTCAGTTAAAACCATCCGCAATAAAATTGACTTCTTAAATCAAGAGTCCCAAAAAACAGCCGAAAACCTTTTCCAAGTTGCCAGCCAAATGGAATCAGGAAAAACACAGTGTTACTAGCCGGGAAGTCTATCGAAGAAATTTTAGACAACATTAACACTATTACCGATAGCCTTAACCAAATTGCCGCCGGTAATGAGGAACAAAGCTCTACCTTGCAAAATTTCGGGGATATAATCAACGGCTTTGCCGCCTCATCCCAAAAAACCATCCAGCTTGCTCATGAAGCTGGGCAAGATCTTTATCAGATCAGTATGCAATTAATTGGGCTGCGCAACAAACGGATTGCCCTGGCCGAATCCCTTAATGCAAAAGAAGCTTTGCAGATTTACCGGACCGACCACCTTTGCTTGGCCTGGAAGATTTATAATGCCTTCTTAGGCTACGAAACAATTGAGCCGGAGAGCTTGGAAGGCTTGAATTCCTGCCGTTTAAGTAAATGGCTGGAAGAAAACCAAAGTGCCGAAACCGAAAAACTGACCATTGCCCATAAAAAAGTTCACCAATTATACCAGGAAGCTTTTCAAGCTTACACTGATCACGATATGGTCCGGATTAACCAACTCTGGCCACAGCTGACCCTTGCCACCAATGAATTAATAGCTGAACTGGACAAGCTGATTTCCCTGTAAGTTAAGAATGGCTACATAGACTCTACTGAGGCCATTGCAATGCGATAAAAATTTGCTATGCAATGGCCCTTTTGAATTTCTTTATCTATTATTCAAATTGGATTGCTGCCCCAATCGTACCTTGACCGGTATGCACCCCGATTACCGGACCGACTTGGGTAAAGATGGAGACTGGCATTTGAAAAGCATTTTCCAAAGCTTCTTTCAAATAGAGACCAGCTTGCTGAGCCGCACCGTGAGCCACTCCAAACCTGATATGCTTTCTCCCCCTGGAAAGCACCTGAAAGGCTTCGACGATACCCTTAAGAGCCTTTTCCTGGCTGCGGGCTTTACCGTAACTGTGATAAATTCCATCGTCTCCCACCCTAATAATGGGCTTAATATTTAAAATAGTTCCCATAATGCTATGGACACGACCGATCCTGCCGCCTCTCTGCAAGTATTCCAAGGTATCCAGGGTAAAAAAGGTTTCCAAATTGGCCCTTGCCTCATTTAGTCTATCCACAATATGGATAGAATCTAATCCTTCCCTGATAAGCTTAGCTGCCTCCAGGATTAGCATACCTATGCCCAGGCTGATGGTTTTGGAATCCACCAGGTGAATCTTGCCCTTGATTTTCTCTTTTGCCAAGCGGGCGGCATTATAGGTTCCACTTAAACCTGAAGAGATATGAATTGAAATAATCTCCTGATATTCTTCTAAGAGTTTACTGTATAGGAGACGAAAGTCTTCAGGTGAGGGCTGGGAAGTCCTAGGAAGCTCTTCGGCCTTCTCCAGACGTTCATAGAATTCCTCACTGGATAACTCTCCGTCACTGAATTCCTGTTCCCGGAATAAAACCTTCAGAGGAATAACATGGGTGTCACATTCCTTCCGGAATTCCTCCGGGAGATCTGCAGTACTGTCGGTCACTAAAGCAATTTTTTTCATAGCCGGCCTCTCTTTCCAATTTCATAATAGCAGGCGGTGCTGCTATCCTTTAAGTCAATAGTCATATTATCATTTATTGACAAAAATAGATATATTAAACCATTAATTTATTATTTTCCGACCATAAAATTAAAGGGAGCAGAACCAAATCTCCCCAGAAAGTGAGAGGACAGGCAAGAAAGGATGAAGTTAATCTTCAATCTCCCCGGCTTCTTCACATGCTGCCGAGCATCTCCTTCTGCTGCAGGTTAACTCGGCGGAACCACAGCACTTACAAATTCTTTGTTTTTGTTCATAAGAAAACTCCGTTTCACCACCACAGGCTTTACAGCGAAACTTACAAATGTTGCGGGTATAATGCCCGCCCCCCACAGAGATTGCCTTGCCCTCAATTAAAGCCTGGGCAACTTTCTTACGCGCTTCATCAATTATATTCTGAAAAGTCTGCCTGGAGATTTCCATTTTTTCCGCACATTCTTCCTGATTAAGCCCTTCAATATCTTTGAGCCTCATTGCTTCCAACTCTTCAACTTTTAATTGGATTTCCTCAATCTCGCTAAAGCGGTTGCACTTCCCGTGCGAACAAGGCAAAAAGTAGGTCTGCTTGGGGATAAACTCCACTCTTCTCCATTTAACCGGTCTGGGCATTTTTTTCACCTGCAATCATTTTAAATCATTGTCTGAGAAGGAAAGAAAGGTCAATTCTTAACAGCCTGGCCCTACAAATTGTTTCTATGCCTGCCATGTTGGTGCCTCCAGCAGTGACCGCACTTTTTGACTTCAAAATCACCGCTGCAGACAGAATAACAACCGCCTTCAATCTTTAAAGCTTTCCCCTGGACAAGGCTTTCCGCAATCTTCCTCCGGGCTTCATTATATAATCTCTGTACGGTAGAACGGGCTACTTCCATACGCTCCGCACAATGCTCCTGATCCAAACCTTCGTAATCAATTAAGCGGATGGCTTCAAACTCTTCTATGGACATCACTACTAGATCCTGAGAGTTGGTATTGGTTACCGGGGCATAGAGGTTATATACAGGGGGGCCGCAAACTAACTTTCTTTTAATGGGCCTGGGCATAGTTCCACCTACTTATTCTTACAATAATTAGCTAGCTTAATAAGCTTTATCATATACATATTCAAGTTTGCAAACTCATAGCCTTAAACATGACAGTCTAATCCTGCTTAGCTTATGTTTCTAAGCTTGGTAATATTATACCACAAGAGGAGTGATGTTCTTCACTCCTCTGCGGTGATTAATGGCTTAATTAGTTTTTTTTGGTCTAAATCTTATTACTGTTCTTCTTCAACCAGAGAGGCCAGGCTCTCTTTAACCCTTTTAAGCTCTGCTTCGAGAATTTCCTGCCTTTGCTGCAAGTAACTTCTGTCGGGCGTTCTGTCGGCCGGATAATCCATAGCTCTGTAATCCTCCGGGTAAGCCTGCGGATAACCGTCAGAGCCAATACTCCAGCCTCTGCCTGTTCCTCTGCCGAAACCCCGGCCAAAGCCTTGTCCCAGACCTCTGCCTATGCCTCTGCCTAAGCCACGTCCATAGAAACCTACTCCTCTGCTTAGGGGGGCCTTCGGATTGCAATACCCCATTCCTCTTCCGGTCAAAGGTCCCTGGCCCCAAGGTCCGGTTCCATCCATTCCCGGCATATGCAGCACCTCCTTTATGGGTATATACCCTTTACTACCACAATAATACCTTAGTTTTGGGCATATGTCAATAACCAGCGGGCTCTTTTATTTGGAATTTTATGCACCCGATCTTACTGAACTCTTGCCTTAACGGCAGGAATCCTGATGCTGGTGTTCGTGACAGACTGAACCTGTTGATTCCAGCACCCCTTCCAGGTACTTTGTTACTACCTCTTGAGTGGAGCCACTGGCACCGATAATCACTTCAATACCATTGCCCTTAAAAAGTTCCTGCGCTGCGGCTCCCATTCCGCCGGCTATTATTACTTTTACCCCTTGATCTTTTAAGAAAAGCGGCAGAAAACCTGGCCGGTGGCCGGGATTAGGCAAAAAAACTTGTTGGCTGATTTTTTGCCCCTCCACCTCAAAGACAGTAAAACCTTCACAATGCCCAAAATGCGGGCTAACATTGGTCGCATCACTGGCGACGGCAATTTTCACTTTTTTCCCTCCCCACCTAATTTTAACAACTAAATAATTCCTTTCTGACTTTGTCCCAAACTGCCCGGATGGCTTGATTGGCCATGCTGTTTTTATAATAAATAATCGGTTTTAGTTCATTAATAGATTTAAGAACAGTTTCATCGTAAGGTATCCTGCCTACAAAAATAAGGCCGGTTTCCTTACAGTAAGCTTCGATTTGGGCTGATATTTCTTCATTAATATCAGCTTTATTAATACAAACAAAGGTTTTTAATTTAAACTGCCGGCAGAGGGTTGCTATTCTCTGCAAATCCGCCAAGCCCGACTGGGTTGGCTCGGTTACGATTAACGCCCCATCCGTGGCTGTCAGGGAAGATATAACCGGGCAACCTATCCCGGGAGAACCGTCATTAATAATTAACTCCTCCCCAGCATACTCCTGGGCTTTCTTACGTAAAATTGTAATCAATTTACCGGAGCCTTCACTGCCGATTTCCATGCGGGAATGACTTAATATACCGCCGGAGACTCTAGTTACCAAGACTTCGGCAGTTATTGCATCCCTTAATTCTATAGCTTGCTCCGGACAAGCAAGAACACAAGCTCCACAGCCTTCACACGAGAAAGGGATTATTTGGCCGTTTACTATCGCCTCAAATTTGCAAACGGTTTGACATATCCCACACTCGTGGCATAAGAGCTGATCGACTACCGCCTGCTTACCTCCGGAAAAGTCTTCTTGGAAAATCTCCTGCCCTTGATAATACAGGTAAAGGTTGGGGGCATCCACATCGCAATCAACTTTGGCACTCCTCTCCAATTCGGAAATAGCTACGGCTATGATAGTTTTTCCCGTACCGCCTTTACCACTGATTACCGTTAACTGCATAGGAACACCTCCTTAACCTCTTCCGCCAGGGCAGTAAACCCGGCCTGATAAAGAGGCAGGTCCTTTAATAACCGACCTTTAGAGTATTCTTCTGCAGCTTTCCTGGCCTGGGGAAGGCGTCCTAAGACCTTTATATTTTCCTGCCACAAATATACTTCCAAAAGGTACCCGCTTTCATCCCATTTGTTAATAACTACCCCAAAAGGCAAGGAAAACTCGCGCACAAGTTTAACTGCCATCTTAAGGTCGTGCAAGCCAAAAGCTGAGGGCTCGGTCACGAGAATTGCTCCCTGGGCATACCTCAGAGAGCTCACGGCATTACAGGATGTCCCCGGAGAACAATCCAAAAGGTTAAAGCCTTCCGGCACATTTTTCAGCAGTTGTCGGATAACCGGAACAGCCATTGGTTCACCAATATCTAAAATGCCCCGGTAACATTTCAGGCCATCTCCCTCTCCTTCTTCTATTACTCCGATTTTCCTTTCCTGAAAAGAAAGGGCGCCGCTTCCACAAGCTATCCGGCAGGCCTCACAGCTATGGCACAATTTCTCAAAGACCAGAATCTCCTTTTTGGTATTAAATAAAGCATTGAATTGGCATGCCTTTACGCATTCCCCGCAGAGGGTGCATTTTGCCTTATCAATTACGGGGTTTAAGACTTTCACATCCTGAGATCTGATATTTCGGGGCTTGAGAAAAATAAAGCCATTGGGTTCTTCTACATCACAATCAACATAATTGGCTTTTAAGATTGCGGCCAGGTTAACAGCCACAGTAGTCTTGCCCGTACCCCCTTTACCGCTTAAGACAGCAATATTCATCTGCTTTAACCACCTTACTTTTTTAGGCCCTCCGCCTTCCCGCTTTAAGACATTCCGGCATGGGAAGGCCCGGCCTGGCTGATTTCTAAGAGCTTACCTGCCTTATATAGAGCCAGTGCTTCTTGGCAAGAAACCGCTTTACACTGGTAAGCCTTTATCCCGGATGCTTTAATCAAGTTATAAGCATTAGGACCCAAATTGCCTGTCAAAACTACCTGAACGCCTTCGTCCGTCATTTGCTGAGCGGCGCCAATCCCGGCCCCACCTCCGGCAAGCTGGCCTTTATTCTCCACAGCTTTATAAGTATCCTCTTCCGTGTCATAGATTAAAAAATAGGCACACCTGCCAAAACGGGGGTCATGTCCGGCAGTTAATTCTTTACCGGTGCTGGTTATTGCAATCTTCATATTAAAAAACCTCCGAGTTTTTGACTCTTTTGTTCTTTTTTCATTTTCCAGTCTACTAACTAAGTACCTTTGACTCTTGCAGCTCTCCCTACTGAAGAACACCGCCTATACCTAAACACTGCTCATAATCTTTTCGGCTGCCTCCTGCATTGTCTTTAAGACCAGAGGATGATCCCAGGCTTTTTCTCCTGCCAAAGCCGCTATCTCCCTGCACATCGGGAGTTCCGCTAGGAGCTTCAGGTCCATTCTGGCTAAGAAAGCACTGAGATCCTCATCCTCAAAAACTTTAATTCTTTCGCCGCATGTGGGGCAAGTCAGGTAACTCATATTTTCGATAATTCCGAGGATTGGAATCTTCATTGTTTTGGCCATATTGATCGCTTTAGCCACAATCATGGAAACCATATCCTGCGGAGTCGTAACCATGACCATACCGTTAATTGGAATAGACTGCATGGCTGTCAAGGCTACATCTCCTGTCCCCGGCGGCATATCCAAAATCAAATAATCTAAATCTCCCCAGTAAACATCTTTCCAGAATTGCTTAACTGCACCGGAGATAATAGGCCCCCGCCAAATTACCGGCTGCTCTTCATCAGGCATTAAGAGGTTTAAGGACATCACTTGAATGCCTTCTTCCGAAAGGACAGGCAGCAAACCCATTGCATTGTTTTCTACCTTTTTGTCTTTAACCTTTAAAAGCCGGGGAATACTGGGACCGGTAATATCCGCATCCAAAATCCCCACTTGCAGTCCTTTAGCCCGGAAAGCTTTAGCCAACAAGACTGAAATAGTCGACTTTCCTACCCCTCCTTTACCGCTCATCACGGCAATAACTCTGTGGACATTGTTCAAGGGATTGTTTTCAATCAGGCAGTTTTCTCGAGAATCACACTTGTTTTTAGTTGGGCAAGTTTCACAGTTGGACACCTCTAACTTTCCTCCTTATAATTAGCATATGCTACTTATATTATAAAATCGCCTTTAATTATTGTCAAATGCCAATAATTAAAGGTTAGTAATCTTCTCTCCTTACCGCTTCTTGACAAGCAAAATAAAAACCCCGCCTTTTCGACGAGGTTACCGGCCTTCACTCATTTGATAATTGTGCTTCTCTAAGTGATTCCCCAGGAATATGGAGCTTATGATAACCAAAGGGAGAGCAACCAAATACCTGATAATCGTAAATTTGAGGCCAAGGAAAGAAGCCTCAAAGATCGTCATGGGAATTCGGCAGACTCCCGAAGCTCCGACATAGGTAAACAAAACACTGAGTTTTGCTCCTTTCTTAAAGAGGGTATAAGCCATAGGAAAAGCTACAATAACCCCGCCCACAGAGGTCCCTGCTAAAAGAATTGCCCAGACATAGCCTAAGATTCCCGCTTTTTCGCCCATGTGTTTTTCAACTGTTTCCTGTTTGACCCAAACTTCAAAAAGACCAATTAATATAAAAGTACAAGGCAATATTTTTAACATATCCAGGGTAAACCCCCATAAATTCAAGCCCATTTCCTGGCCGGGCTGAAAATCAATTAAACAGGAAATGAGGATAAAGAGGAGGTAGACTAAAACTCCCGCCCCAACCAGAGCCTTTTTTAAGGCCTTTTTATTTTTGGCATTGCTATGTACCTTGTTTGCGCCCTTTCCTGTTCCTGCAGTCTTTTCTCGGACGCAATTCTCTTCTATTACGGCCTTATCTTTGTCAGCCTTATCTTTTACGGTCTTATCTTTTACGTCCTTATCTTTTTTTCTTTCAAGGTTACTCACCTAGAACACCTCCCCGAAAAAGAGCCCGGTTGCCAAGGCGACAATCAAGGCAATCCCCAAACTAAGCATATTTCTGATAATTGTAACCCGGTGCCCAAAGTATTCTTTTTCCAGCGGATAAGTAACAATCCCGACCATCATCAGGGTAGTGGTGAAAGCGGAAATAACCATATAGGAAACCCCTTTTTCCAAAAGAATTCCCCCTAAAGGAAAAGCAATAAAACCGGGCATTACTGTTATGGAACCGAACAAAGTACCCAGAACAACCCCTAAGGTTTTATTGGAACTGCCTAGATAATGGGAAATATAAGCCTCGGGAATAGCGTAGAGCAAAATTGAAACAAAAATAAGCATGAGGGCAATAGAAGGCAAAATATTTTTCATTTTCTTGCCGGCAATTTTCAGCCCTTTAACAGTTTTCTGCTGGTTTGCTAGAAATGAAATACCAACCAATAATCCCGTAATTAGAAAGTAAAGCATAAATAACAGCTAACACCTCTTCTGAATTTTCTTCTGCACTTTAATAGTTTTTGAATTTTTGTCAAATGCCAATTACTATGATATACTATCCCATAATTATAGACAATAGATAATTGGGGGTCATAATTATGGAAAAAGTGAAAATCGGTATTATTATTTGTGACAGGTACCATACTTGCGCCGGCGGCAAATGCCTGCGCTCCCTTCATAAGCGAGAAGGTTCTTTTAAGCGCTATGAAGGTAAGGAAATAGAACTGGTGGGCTTCACTACCTGTAACGGCTGTCCGGGCGGCAATGTGGAATACGCTCCGGATGAAATGGCGAAAAACGGTGTTCAGGTAATCCATCTTGCTACCGGGATGATTGTAGGCTATCCGCCTTGCCCCAGAATAAATTATTTTAAAAAATACATTGAAGGCAAATATCAGGTGGAAGTTGTTCTGGGCACTCATCCCATCCCTGAAAAGTATTATCAGGAGCATCTCAAGCTAAAAAGCTGGGACAGCCCCGGCTGGCAGGAAATTATTGAAGGCCTGATTGCCACCGAAGATAGGCTGGCCTACAATTAAAGTTAATAACCACAAAAATAACCACAAAAACAGGGACACGGCAAAATGAAACTTTCACAGTGTACCCATTTTTTAACCCGGTCTACTTGGAATTCTCCTTATGACATAACGGGCAGGAACAATATACGACTTTTGCAAACACGAATCCTAAGGTAAAATAGAATTACATCTTTTAAATTTTCATTAAAACATAATGAATAATTGTCAATAACATTTAAAGGAGTAATGATTTGTGTTTTCAGAAAAAATTATAGGGAATTTGCAACGTTCCTCCTGGATTCGAGCCATGTTTGAAGAAGGCGCCAGGCTGGCCGCTATTCACGGTGCCGACAAAGTCTATGACTTTAGCTTAGGCAATCCCTTTGATGAACCCCCCCGGGAAGTAATGGCCGCCATGCAGAAGTATGTCTCCGGCGAAATCAAAGGGGTTCACCGCTATATGAGCAATGCCGGTTTCCCGGAAGTGAGAGCCAAGATTGCCCAAGCTTTGCAGCAGGAAAGCGGGGTAGAACTTACTGCCGAGCATGTGGTTATGACCGTTGGCGCTGCCGGCGGACTGAATGTGGTTTTAAAATCCCTTCTTAATCCCGGGGAAGAAGTTCTTATTTTTGCTCCTTATTTTATGGAGTATAACTTTTATGTGGACAATCACGGCGGGAAGGTTGTTATCGTCCCCCCGGACACTTCTACCTTTGAGCCTGACCTGCAGGCTTTGGAAAAGTTGATTACACCCAAAACTAAAGCCCTAATCATTAATACGCCCAATAACCCTACCGGTGTTGTTTACAGTGAAGATACGCTAAAAAAAATAGCCCAAATTCTAACCGCTAAAGAAGAAGAATTGGGGACTACGATTTATGTCTTGTCTGATCAACCTTATGCTGAAATTATTTTTGACAATCTTAAAATGCCCAATCTCTTGGCCATTTTCAAAAACGGAATTATTGTCAACTCCTTCAGCAAATCTTTAGGTTTAGCCGGGGAAAGAATCGGCTACATAGCTGTAAGCAGCAAAATCAAAGATGTAGAGGTTTTAATTAATGCCTTAAGCTTTTGCAACCGGACCTTAGGCTTTGTTAATGCTCCGGCTTTGTTCCAAAAAGTTGTCGGCGATGCTTTAGAAGCCAAAGTCAATATCGAAGACTATCAGCGCAAAAGAGATTATCTATACGAGAACCTGACTAAGCTAGGGTTTTCTGTTGTCAAACCACAAGGAGCCTTCTATTTCTTCCCTAAGGCTTTAATACCTGACGATATAGAATTTGTCCGCCGGGCTGTGAAATACAACATTCTCCTCGTCCCGGGAAGCGGCTTCAGCTGCCCCGGCTACTTCCGCCTTTCCTATTGCGTCAGTATGGATACCATTGTTAACTCGATACCGGCCTTTGAGCAATTAGTTAAGGAGTTTAAGGCTTAGGACCTAGAACTTTAGCTACTTCGAAGTAGAGAAAGACCTCGTTCCCTAATAATGGAGCGAGGTCATTATTGTTACTGCTTGCTTAATTGCCTTGTTGTACACCAAAAATACCTTAGCAAGATTTTTTGAAAAGTTAGGTCAACAAAAAACTCCCAAGAGATTTAATGCTCCTTGGGAGTTTCTGCTTTTCTCACTTTTTCATTTTACAAATAGTTTAAGGGATTAACCGTACTGCCATTAATAATCACTTCAAAGTGCAAATGCGGTCCAGTGGATCTGCCGGTACTGCCTACATAACCGATAGTTTGTCCTTTGCTGACTGTTTGTCCAACCGATACCAAGAGCTGGGAAGAATGGGCATACCTAGTTGCCACACCGTTGCCGTGGTCAATTAAAATCATCCTACCGTAATTCCCACTCCAACCGGCTGCCACAACCTTGCCGTCAGCCGCGGCTACATAGGGTTGACCGGTAGAGCCGTTAATATCTATCCCGGAATGGAATCCCCCGCCCCGATAACCGTAATAAGAACTTATCCTGCCGCTTAAAGGCCAGACTAAACCAGAGATACTTCCCGACCCACGGGAGGTGTTGGCAGCCACATAAGTTATCCTCGGCCCCTGGGCAATAATCTGCTTCACCGGCTGGGAAAGTACAGTTTCTTTGACAATTGTTTTTTCCACTATTTCCCCGTTTTGGGCGGTATAAGTGAAGGTTACTTCTTTTTCACCGTCTTTACCTGCTTGTTTCACAACACTCCGGCCTGAGGGAAGGGAATTATCAATATTAGTCACCACAGCAAAAGGTATGGTTTCCTTCTCCGTTTTTTGCCCTTTGCTAACTACTGTCAGATAAGGAACAGCCGTACTTAATTTCAAAACCTGGCCGGGGTATAAGATTGATTTTTCTGTTAGGCCCGGGTTAGCGGCCAAGATTTCATCAGTATACATATTGTTCTTCCGGGCAATGAGCCAAAGAGAATCGTTCTTTTCTACCGTATATTCGATGGCTTTAACTCTGCCAGCCTTTAACATTTCTAAAACTTCTTCTTTCGTTTTTATCTCTGCCAAACCGGCTTGCACTTTTTCCTTAGCTACCTCATCCTTAATTTCAACAGAAAATACCTGGTTGGTCTCTGAAGGCTGAGCTATATAATCCTGATAAGCCGCCAGGACTTCGTCAATTTCTTCAGCAGTGGACATAACTGCAATAACTTCACCATTAACGGCAAGACCATAAACGTCAAAATAAGGGGTTATAGCCCTCTGCAACCTACTTTCGTCCAAGGGGTTCGAACGCAATTCTTTCTTGCTTATCCAGACTCGCCGGTAGTTTATTTCATCATTGGTTTTAGCGGCAACCCCTAACGGTTCTCCCTGTTGGCCTAAAGTACTTTCGATGATACTTTTGGCCTCATCCATTCCAGGAGCATAACCAAGCTGCACCCCGTTAACATCTACCGCCACTGCATATGTAAAATTGCTTAGGAAACTCAAACAGGTTACCAAAAATATGGCACAAGCCAATACTATTGTGAACTTAGAATCTTTTAAATGTGATTTATTTAACTTTTTTACAAATGTTATTTGGTCTGTAATTTTCTTAAGATAATTTTCCAGCGTACTCAGTCCCTTACTCAAGTTGTCAGAAGACATCCCCTATTATATCACAGACTTGAAAAAGAAACTACCCAAACAGTACAAGTTCTATAATTTTCAGCTAACTTTTCGGCAATGCCATCAAAAGGCTTTTTTTTGCCGAACTGGAACGGAGGGACCTGAGTGAAAAAACATATGTGCCGATTTATGCTGCCATTTTGCTTAGTATTATAAAACAAAAATCGAAAGCTGTTAGGCCGATACTGATGCCCAACAGCTTTCTTATTTAGACATTCAAATATTGTAAGAAGAGGAAAGCTATTGCCGATCGAATTATCCTATTTGCCTTGAGGCAGAACAACAACTTTCATTGCCCCGTCACGGCGGTTAACAAAGTAATCATAGGCAGTAGCAAAGTCATCTAAGGGGAAGGTATGAGTTATAATATTTTTAGTTTGAATCCGACCTTGGCTCATAAGAGACAAAGCCCGCTTACAGTTATTGCGCCCTTCACCGCGGACAGTCATGATATTAATGCCATTTAAAACAGCATAATCTAAGGCAGCTGTAACAGGTTTCTTGTAGAAGGAAACACAAGTCATAACATGACCCCGCATGGTGGACCTCAGGCAAAGATCAAAGGCTTCATCTGTGCCGGCGCACTCATAGGTTCTTTCACAGCCTCGGCCTTCGGTGATTTTCATAACCTCAGCCAAAGGATCTTCTACTTCATTAACATTAATTGTATGGGTAGCTCCCACTTCCCTACCGATGGCCAGCCTATCATTTTTGGTCCCTGTTAAAATAATCTTCTCTGCTCCTACCGCTTTGCAAGCCTGGACCATGGAAAGGCCGATGGGGCCAGGTCCGGTAATCAAAACCGTATCCCCGGCAATAAAGCCGCCGCTCATATCCAAAGCCCAAAGAGCGCAACCCAGGGTAGTAACATAAGTAGCGTCAACGAAACTAACATTATCCGGAATTTTATAAACAGAGTTAATATGGTGGACCGCATACTCAGCAAAACCGCCGTCCCTGGTCATACCGGAAGCAATTTGGCCTTTCTGGCCATAGTTCAAACAACTGGTATACATCCCTTCAATACAGTTCTGGCAGCGGCCGCAACCCTTATGAGCTTCAATGGCTACCCTGTCCCCGATTTTAAACTCATCAACTGTTTCGCCTAAGGCAACAACTGTGCCGGCCCATTCATGGCCTTGGGTGAACTGGCCGTAAGGCGGCATTTTGGGCATTCCCTTAGTAATAATCTTTACATCTGTTCCGCAGATCCCGCAGGCTTCAACTTTAACCAGCACTTCACCCGGTCCCGGTTTGGGCACTGGTTTGTCGTTCACCACCCGAAAATCATTTGGGCCAAACAATACAAGAGCTTTCATTTTTTCCGGAATTTCAAAATTCATTTCTTTTCCCCCTCATTACTTTTTATTTTTACTTTTTTTATGCTTTACTTCTTTTACTTTCCATCTTGCCGCCCATTTTTTTTATTAAACCCTCCTGCAAACTTTGTATTGGCTAACTTTAGCATCTTTCGCTCTTAAGCTAAAGCCCAGGCTTCCTGGATATAACGTTTTAAGTTGGCAAGGATCAGTTCTGATGTCTCCATGGGTAAGAGAGGCCGTACTTCGGCGCTGACAATCGGCATTTTATCCGGACCAATGAGGTTAAGGTCTTTTAAGATCCTGAAATACTTGCTGAGCATTGCCCTGTCAACTTCCCCGCCTTCAACGCCAAAACGAGGCTGTAAGTCCCCGTAGCAAGGATGCAGCGGATCTTTATAAACACAGTTGCCAATATGAAACGCTTTCACATATTTTTGCAACTTAGGCATAGTTTCGGCCGGGTCTTCATGCAGTAAAGGGAAGTGGGAAAGGTCGGTTAAAAGCCCGAAATTTTCATAGCTGGGAGCAAGAGCTTCCGCAATATCCAAAGCATCATCCACAGGCCCAATTAAATGTTTTTTGTCGTACAGCCGGTCGAAAATTTTTAAGGTAATAAGCGGGTTGCCCATCTCCTTAGCTTTTTCTAGAATTTGAACCAAAGAATCTATTAATATTTTTTTAGCTTCTTCCCTCTTCTCCGGGCCGGGATCTTTGCCTGAAGGAATCCTAACCGCTGTTGCCCCCAAGTCATAGGCTTGTTTCAAGCAATTAAATACGGCATTTAGAGCTTTTTGCCTTTCGTCCTTGTCCAGGGAACACAAACTTAATTTCGCCGGGAAAAGAGTAGGCTGGGTGGCATAGGCTACTTCCAGTCCGGAAATCTCCAATATCTTGGCTACTTCTGTCCTTACCTTGATATCTTTAATATTGCCTATTTCGACCGCAGTGAAAAATCCGTCTTCACAAATTTTGCGTACTGTTTCTAAAATAGGGCCTTCACCATTAACACATTCGGGATAAGCCTTAAAATGTACTACTCCCACTTTCATGTTGCCATAAATTGATTCTTGCATAAGGTCTTCCTCCTTTTTGGTTTTATTAAATAACCTGCAAATCTCATAGACCTAAGCATATTTTGCAGGAAATGAAACCGACAGCCGGGAATATTTTGGAGACTCTTACTTCTAGTATTAACTCGCCACAATTATTTATTTATGAGAAAATTTTTTATCAATTTTATCAATAACGTTGCATAAAACTTTTTACAATAATTCAAACTCAAAAGACTTATCCTCTAAAAGTAAAATATGGGATTTATAGTAAATATAATTTCCTGTCACATTTTAAAAGGGGGCATCGACTTA
>DUML01000009.1 GCA_012839895.1 Peptococcaceae bacterium
ATCTTAAAAGATAAAGATTCTTCACTGCGTTCAGAATGACCCAATGTATAAGGCTGTCATCCTGAGGGCGAAGCCCGAAGGATCTTAAAAGATAAAGATTCTTCACTGCGTTCAGAATGACCCAATGAATAAAGCTGTCACCCCGTGACGCCTTCACGCGAAGCGAAAGAACTCTGACAACTTACTTGTCATCCTGAGCGAAGCGAAGGCTTGTCCTGAGCGAAGCGAAGGATCTTAAAAAATTACCTCTTGTTATTCTGATTAAAAGCATTCAAGGCATTTATCTGCCCTTGCAACCATAGGTTTTGGTTTCCTAAACTCATTAGCTGGGTTTCAAGTATGGAAAACCTCAGCCTGGTCCGTTCCGCATAGGCTGCCACCCGGTCGGTAAAAACCTCAATTTGTTTTTTCAAATCATTAATTTGCCGTTCATAACCCTTTTGGGTTTCGTCCAAGGTTCCGGCATACATCACCAGGGGATGCAGGTATTCCCGCATAATATTGGCCAGGCCTTGGGCTTTCTGCTCCCCGGTTGATTCCTTGACCGGGTCTACCCCGCCGGCAGACGCTCCGAAGAGATTGGCCACACTCTCCGGATTCTCCTCCATGGCTTTCATAAATTTGGCAGTGTCAAACTGCAAAGCGGCGCTTTTGCCGAAATCAGCCGCAGAAGTGGAGATGCCAACATCAGCCAGAATCTTAAAAGGCCCCGTGGGATTATTCAAATACCCCGCCACCATGCTCCTCAGCCGGCTTTGGATACCCTGCAGGACCGGGTCGGCAAACAAATCCCCTTTAGTGTTAAGGTCTTTGTTGTATTTAAGCTTTTCCTGAATAAAAGTCATGACTGAATTATACTGGTCCACAAAAGCCTGGACTGCTTTTTGGGCTTCGGAATAATCGGCAGAAACTTTAACAGTTACATTTGTGCCCGGAGCCTCTTTATTTAAAGTTAGGGTCAGTCCGGGTATAGCCGAGGTAACTGTATTGGAAGAACTGGTAATAGCCGTAATGCCGTTAATAATAAGCTTGGCGTCCTTAGCTTCTTGGCTGATGTTCAGGGTATTCTCCGTACTTGGGTCACTGTCCAAATCACCGTCCAAGATTCCCAAGCTTTTCAGGACATTGCCGCTCACCTCTGAAAAACCAGCGGCTTTAGCTGTTCCGGTCTCGGTTGACATGACAGCCAGACGGTAGCCCCCGTCTACTTTAATAACCGAAGCGCTAACACCAATCTTAGAATTATTAATCTCTTCGGCAATTTTTTGCAGGCTGTCACCTTTAGAAACAGTAATATCGGCGGTCTTTTCCCCTACCGTGATCCGGAAAACCCCTGCCGACACTCCGGTAGAAGAAGAGGGCTCGGCTACATCTTGGACACTGCTTACCACGGTCTGAGCTACGGCCAGTTGGACCACCTGGATATTATAAGTTCCCTTAATTGTACCCGCTGAACTTTTGGCCGTAAGAATTTCAGAGTTGCTGGAAGAAGCGGAAGTGGTTGTCCAGGTGGCAGCCTGCCGCAGTTTTTCCAGGGTGTTTTCCAGGGCCGACAGCCGAGTATTAACATCCCGCCAGGCGTTTTTCTTAGCCTCCAGGGTTGTTTGCCTTTGTTGCATTTGGCTTAAGGGCAAGCTGTAATTGCTGACCATGGCTTCGACAATACCGCTGAAATCATACCCGGAAAGCCCCGGCAATGCAAGATTAGTAATGGACATCCTTGACCCCCCTTGTTATTCATCCTAACCGCCCGCACCGTAATTTTAGGCTTGAACTTTCAAGCAGACTTACCATTATACTTTCTTTTCTATTAACAACCCGACAAATTCGTAAAAGGTACTCAGCATATCCAGGATTTTCTCCGGCGGAATCTCACTGATAACTTCGCCGCTTTCTTCGTCAATAATTTTTACCATTATCCGGTTCGTTTTTTCATGGACTTCGAATTTCAGGCGTTTTTCAAACAAACCCATTAACTTATTAATTTTTTCCGCAGCTTTTTCCACTTCTTCCCGGGGAACTTCTTCCCGGGCGGAAGAAACGTCGTTTTTCTTCTCCACGACCAGCCGAGGCATCTCCTCCTGGCCGCGCTCCAATTTTTGGCCGGCAAAGGCATCTACCGGCATAACCGGCATCTGGCCTGTGGGCTGGATAGGGTTGACCATTTTATACCCCCCTTACATACAGAATTAAAAAATAAGAATTAATAGTTAATAAATCTTATTTTGACTTCTGCTACCCCAGAAGATCTATTTCCAATAAGTTGACACTTGTTTAATAATCCTTATGTTATTTAGTTTTCAAGAGCCGACCGGTAACCGGTCGGCTCCCAATGCCGGCAAAATAAAAGGAAAAAATCAAAATTGGCGAGCAATATTTTAAGCTTGTCTTAACCCAAAAGCTTAAGAACTGCCTGCGGGACCATATTGGCCTGGGCTAACATGGCAATTCCAGCCTGGCTCAGGATCTGGTTCTTGGTGAAGCTGGACATTTCCGCAGCCATATCTACGTCACGGATGCGAGATTCGGCGGCAGTCAGGTTCTCGGAAGCGGCTTGCAGGTTGTTGATGGTATGCTCCAGGCGGTTCTGGTAAGCACCGAGTTTGGAACGTTCTTCGGAAACAGCCTTAATAGCTTGGTCAATTGCTTTAATTGCAGAATCGGCAGCGCTCTGGGTAGAAACATCAATACCCCCGGAAACTTCAGCATCAGCAGTTTTTTGGCCTGACCCGTCAAACTGAGTCGCTTTAGAGTCAGCTTTACTTACTGTGACAGTTGAATCCCCCGCGGTGGCTGCGCCGGCGGCAAAGCTAACCAAAAGCTGACCAGTCCCAGGGTCTCCAATTAGATAAGTTCCGCCGTTGTCTTTATCAATTTCGACTGCGTCACCAATATTTGTTGTTCCTGCACTATCAAATAATTGAACAGTTGTCTTTGCTTCGGCATTACCAGTTACAGTGATAGATTCGCCATTATCGGCTCCTGAAGCACCTGATAAATTGATAACAGTACCATTAGCGTCAATACTTGTAGTATCAACGGCATATGTTGCAGCAAAAGCAGCTCCTGAAGTAGCAGATGTTGACCAGTATGCGTCGGCTGCATCCGCTCCTCCGCTAAAACTAACAGGATCGGTTTCACCACTAGCTATTGCCGCAGTATCCCAGTTACCATCTGCGGTTACGGTTACTGCGTCAAAATTAAAGCCTGCATCTGTTTCATTAGTTATTGCTCGGATTGCAGCCTGGATATTGGCAGCTGTATTTTTACTTGCGGTTGCGTTTGCCAGAGCGATAGTAATAGTCTTTGTTCCTTCATCAAAAGTTACTGCTAAATTATCACCAGCCGCTGTCGTCAAGTTTACTTTTAAGTCGTTGTTATCACCGGCTACACCATAGTCTATGGTAATTGTATCGGTATCAGCACTAGCAGCTTTAACTGTTGCTTTTGAACTTGAAGCAGGTACTGCAGCATGATAAGTAAATGTCACTGCAAAATCAGCATCAGGGGTTCCGGTTGCTGTAACTCCATTTATACCAGTCTCTCCATAATCAACCGATGCACCAGGAGCTACGCTAGCAACTTTAACGGTATAATCTCCCGCTGCCAGTTTGTTCTCAATACCAAGGTCAGCTTCAGCACTTGCGACTCCTGCCGCATTCGATGCCAATGAGGTTGACAAGGCATCACGAGTCACCCCCAGTGTCTTGGCATCCATTGCGCTGATTCCTAAAGTGATATTCTGAGAAGCATTAGCGCCGATATGGAATTTCAGGCCGCCTATGTTTTCATGAATGCCACCGTTTAATAGATTTCTGGTATTGAATTCAGTAGTATTGGAAATACGGGTCAACTCTTTAGCCAGCTGATCCATTTCCGATTGGATTTTAGCACGGTCATCATCGGTATTGGTATCGGATGCAGATTGAATTGCCAGCTCTCTCATCCTTTGCAGAATGCTGTGAGTCTCATTTAAAGCACCCTCGGCGGTCTGGATAAGAGAAATAGCGCTCTGGGCGTTGCGGATGGCTTGGTTTAAGCCTTTGATCTGGCCGCGCATTTTTTCGGAAATGGCTAAGCCTGCAGCGTCATCGGCCGCTTTATTGATACGGTAACCTGAGGACAATTTCTCCAGGGACTTCTGCATGGCATTGTTGGTCCCATAGAGGCTCCTTTGAGCATTTAAGCTCGCAATGTTGGTGTTGACAATCATTTAAATCCCTCCATGAATTTTTCTCATCGCATCCCTGCGATAGATTTTGCTCAGTTTCCAGCCGGCAATGGAAACCTACTACTTACTGTTTATGTCGTAAAAACAACCGTTTTTTTCAGAACCAAATATAGCCCTAAAACTTAATTATCGGCAAATATCTTTAATTTTCTCCTCTTTAGGCCACAATCCATCTACATTTTGCCGAAGTTAAACAAAAAGCCCCTTCTTTCCTAGGAGAAGCGGCTCAATCTACATTTAGCTTTCTTATATCATAGAATAAGTGAAAACTTAATGAAATACGGAAATAGATGTTGAAATAAGCGTTCTAAAATTTTTAAAATAATTAACCAGCAAACGAAAAAGCCTTCCAAGACGAAGGCATTGGTTTAAAACCGGTTCAGGCTATTCCTTTTTCTTCACTTTACTGTTTAACATTTGTTTCAATTTTAAAGCTACCTCTTCATCCCCCAGTTTGGCTGCCGAAGCAGCTTCCAGGTTCTGTTTGCGGACTTCTTCGTAAACTTCGCTTCTTAAGATCTTGACATCCGGAGGGGCCTTAATCCCCAGGCGGACATTTTCGCCGGAGACGGCTACCACAGTAATTTCTATCTTATCCCCGATAAGGATTTTTTCGTTTACTTTCCTAGCTAAGACCAACATTTTAGCCCACAGCCCCTTCCTTGGGACTTCCCGTTTCAGCGGGTAACACGGGTTCCGCAAAAAGCGGCTGCCTGGCGGGGTACCCTTCCTCGCTGAGAATGAGCTGCAAGCCCTTGGAAGCCCTGAAATTAATAAGCAGCGGGGCCCGTAAATTGACCGTGGATTTGCTTAAATCGCTTAAAGAAAGGGTCATTATCGCCCAGACATCCGGCTCATCGCCTTCTTTGATCTCCAATAGCTCGATTTCTTCCGGGTTTAAGTTTACTTGCCGCAAATAGTCAGGCAGGAAGAGCTGAGGACGTAAGAGAACAAAGCCTATTTCTTCGTTTTGGGCTGCTTCTAAATGGGCAAAGGGAGTCCCTTCTTCTTCCCGAAAAAAGAATTCTTTCTCTTCTTCGAAGCCAGGCAGCCCCCGGGGGAAAACAATAACTCTGGTTTGCTTATTTTCTTTGGTCTCAGCCATAACCGTAATCATCTCCCTTTTTTTAACTATTTACGGATATCCACAAGCTGCCCCACGGCTTCTATCTTCAGATAGGGTTTCTGCTCCCAAAAAACCTTAACAGAAGGAAAGACAAATTTCTCCTGCTTAATCTCGCCCGGGATAAAATTAAATTCCAGTTTTCCCAGTTCGGTTTCCATGTCCAGGCCAGCCGGCTTGTAACTAATCTTCACCGGTACCAGGGGCACCAAGCCAATCTCCGGTTCCCGGGGTGCTGAAGCTTCAAAAACTATGTCCCCTATAGATTGCCCCTTTTCAATCGCTCCTATTTGATAGCCTACTTGTACACTCTTTTCCAGGTTAGCAAGGTATTCCTCCCGGGCAGCGGCAGTAAAAGATTTAGCCCGGTACTCAATATTACCCAAACCGATGGATTCCAGCATTGGCGTATAATCCACCATAAGTTCCGGCCAAGCGATATCTAAGGTTAACTCCGGAGCTTTCCGGCTTATCTCCAGATCCGGCTGCCGGTGCCGAAGTTCAAAACGGGCATTGGTAATTTGCAGGCCGATCCGGCCAAATTGCTGGGTTATTTTAAGCTCAACCAAACCGCTCCCTCCCCTGGATTATAGCCTTAAAAGGGCAGGATAGAGCTTAGCGCATAAAATCAACCAAGGAAGGCTGAATAATTTGTGCCCCGACTGCAAGGGCCGCCCGGTAGATATTTTGAATGGACTGGAATTCCATTATGGTTTCGGCCAAATCCGCATCCTGGATATCGGATAGGTTTTGTTTAAGGTTAATAATAGTGTTGGTCAGTTGTTCGGCAATAACATTTACCCTATTGGTCTTGGCGCCCAACTCCGCCCTGGCTTCTAAAAGATTGTCCAGGTGGGCGTCAATTCCTGCCAAGGCTTTATTAATACCGTCATCATCGCCGTTTTCCAGGCTGGTTTTTAGGTTGAGAAGATTTTTAAAAAAGCTGACTTCAATTTCCGTGCCGTCAGGACTTTTAAACTCCAACGGATCCCAAAAAAGCTTGGCTCCGTTCACTGAGACAGGAATGGTGAGATTGGAGCCAACTTCAATTTTAAACTCATCGCTGTTGCCGTTCCACTTGTCCATCTCGGGCATGGGCGGGGTATCCACCAAAGTGCCGCTGAAAATATACCTTGTCCCTACCTGGCTGTTGGCCAGAAACCGAAACTGTTGGGTAAGCTGGTCAACTTCATTGGCGATTTGCCTCCGGTCATCAAGGGAGTTGGACCCATTGGCACCCTGGACGGTAAGTTCTCTGACCCGCTGGAGCATGGCAGTCATATTGGCTAGGATGCCTTCGGTTGTTTCCAGGATAGCCAGAGCTTCGCTGGCGTTGGTCTGCCATTGTTCCATAGCTGCAATATTGCTTTTAAAGCGCAGGGATATTTCGATTTTTACCGGATCATCGGAAGGCGCAGTAATGGCTTGGCCGGTAGTAAGCCTATTTTGCATAAGGTCCATCCGGTTATTCGCCATCTCCAAGTTTTTCAAGAAATTTTGGATAAGCATATTATTAGTTACACGCATTTCTCATCCTCCTACCTGGTAATGCCCATGTTAAGGATTCGCTCCAGCATACTGTCAATCATGGTCACCACTCGGGCGGCAGCGCCGTAGCTTTTTTGGTATTTAACCATATTGGCCATTTCTTCGTCCAGAGAGACTCCGAAAGCTGATTCCCGTTGGTTCTGCATATGGATGACCAGGACAGACTGCCCTTCAGCCATCCGCTCACATTGCTGGACATCCACCCCCATTTGGGCAATGAGGGCTCCATAGTAATCCCCAAAAGAGGCCGCCGGCACCGGCGGAGCGTCAAAGGCACCCTCCTGCAGTTCTTTTAGGCTTTCCCAACCTTGAGCCAAAGCTGCTATAGCCAAAGCCACACTGCTGTCGCCCACTTCGAGAGTCGGTTTACCGTCTGCATCCTTAACTATTTTGCCGGTAGCGATTTTATCAACATTCTTCAAAATATCGCTATTAACTGTTATACTGGCGGCAGTAATTTGGCCGGTTCCAGAATCCTCGGTAAAGAAATCGATTCCCGTATCCATCGGTACCAGGCCCTGGCCGGTCCTGTGGAAAGCATTGACCGCCTTTGCCAACCCTTTGGCTATGTTATCAAAATACTTCCGGAAATCAGGCAAATACTCGTCCCGGATTTCTAAATCAGCCTTAAGTTTCCCCATATCTTTACCAAGATCCACAGCCTTGCCGGTATTTTGCCAGACCACTTGGTAAAAACCGTCGGTATTTTGTTGAGGAGGATCCTCAAGAAAATTAACAGTCTGGTCATCTACCAAAACATTGGCCGGATCATTTTCATTACCAATGATGACCTTGTATTTGCCCACGATCCTGTCCGTAAAGGTCTCATCCATGGTTTCTTCCACTCTTACCGGCACCAGCTTGGCGAGTTCATCCACCAAAGCATCCCGCCGGTCTTTTAAGTCATTGGGATTGTCCATGGCGACCTCAGCCCTTTTAATCTGGGTGTTCAGCTCTTTGATCTGGGCTGCAATTGTGTTGATTTGTTTCACCGTAACGGCGACACTGGCATCTAAATCGTTCTGTAAATCGGTAATCTGTTGATCAATATGGTGGAAAGTATCCACCAAAGTCATGGCTCTTTCCAGCAAAACAGAACGGGCACCCATATTTTGCGGGTTTTTCGCCAATTCACTCCAGGCATTCCAAAATAGAACCAAATCATTATGCAGGCTATATTCGGAAGGCTCATTCATAAGGCCTTCGATCAGTTTGAGGGAATTTTCTTTGCCTGCCCAATACTCATATTTCGAAGTTTCCCAACGAAACTGGCGGTCAATATAGTAATCTCTGGCTCTGACAATGTTGTCCAGAGTGGAACCAGTCCCCAGGGATATCTCTTTCCCCAAAGTAAAAACGCTCAAGGGAGTAGTGGCCTGAATATTGGCAAGCTGCCGGGTATAACCGGTAGTATTGGCATTGGCTATATTATGCCCGGTAACATTCAAAGCTCCTTGATAGGCCGACAAGGCTCTTAAAGCCACATTTAAACCAAAAAACGAGGAATACATAATCCGCTCTCCTCTGTTCCTTTTTTCTTTGTAATATTTATCGGCATTTTTAATTTAAAGTTTAGTAATTCTTCAAAAAAACAAATCATCAAATGAAACAAAGCTTTTAGATGCTTTTATCTATGAGATTAAAAGTTTTCGCCTTTTCTTTTTTATTTGCAGGGTTGGTATATGTTGTCTGGCGGTCACCGGTTAAGGCTTGCAGGGTAAAATTGACCAGGTTGACTGCGTTTTCTAAAAGTTTGGTATTAGTTTCATGCCATTTTTTAAGGCAGCTGATTTCCTCTTCCAGTTCCTCTCTAACAGTGTGGAGTTCAGGATATTTTTCTTCCAAGTCCGCCAAGGTAATTTCCTCGGCTTTTTTTCCTATTTCTTGGCCAAAAAAATCTGCCCAGTGCAGTCTCTCCTCTTCCAAGCGGCTGACTTCGAACAGAATTTTTTCTTCCTGGGCGGTTATTACTTCAATTTCCGAAATCTTATTGTTGACTAAAGCCTGTTGTTTAAGCTCTTCCAGTCCCACAAGCTTCCGGTAACAAGCCGTTAGCCTTTTGAGGTTGTCCTGAAAATTAGCGCGGATGTCGGACATTTATTTTTCCTCCCTTCCCGGCAGGGAAAGCAGGCTTAAAGCTATGGATTTCGCATCAAGGCTAAACTCACCGCGAGCTATCTGCTCCCGGATCTCTTTTACTTTAGCTTCCCTGATCTCCGGCAGGTCTTTAACCTTTTGCACCAAGTTTTGAAAGACCTGTGCATTTGCCGATACGGCTAGGTTATCTTTTCCCAAACCTTGCCCGTTTTTGCTTTTATTAATCTGGGCGGTCCTGCCCACTCCCTGGACGTTCTTAACCGGCGAAAAATAGGTTCCGTCGATTTTCATTAACTTTCACCAACCTAAATTATTATCCATATTCATTATCGTCTATAGTTTAATATACTTGAATGCTTATTAAGGGAGATTAGAACCGGTATAATCCCTCTAGCTCCCCAAAGCTTTAGATATTTCTCCCTGATACCTAGGGACCTCTTTCCTAAAAAGTTTTGCCTATTAAATTCTCCAAGAAAAGACAACAGTATGCAAAAAGCTCTTAATTCCTGTATAATTATAATATTATTTCCGTTCTTTTTCCTCTGTTGCCAAAAAATTATATCCTAAAAATATTTTTTCTGCCAAATCTCTGAAAAGTGCTAATTTTAATTTAAAAATTTACGTTATTATAAATAGAGTGCCCTTAGGAGGAGAAAATATGAGGTTAGATACTACTACTATTATAGGTATCATTTTAGGTTTTTTTGGAATAGTTTTCGGGTTTGTTCTGGAAGGCGGGCATGTCGGCGCTCTCTTCGGCTTATCCCCGGCAGTAATTGTTATCCTGGGAACCCTGGGAGCTACTATAGTCGGTGTTCCCCTGGCAGAGCTAAAGAAAGTGCCCAAGTGGCTGAAAATTGCTTTTACCGACCAATCCTTCGGCGCGGAGGAAGCTTATCATACTTTGGTCCACTTTGCTGAAAAAGCCCGCCAGGAAGGGCTTTTAAGCCTGGAACAGGAATTGGAAACAATTAACGACAAGTTTACCCAGCAAGGGATGCAACTGGTAATTGACGGCACTGACCCGGAAGTAACCAAGAAAATCCTGGAGTCCAATATTGCGGTCCTGGAAAACAGGCACAAGGTAGGAATAGGCTTCTTTGAAGCTGCCGGGGGTTACAGCCCCACTTTAGGGATTATCGGTACGGTCATGGGTTTGGTTCATGTCCTCGGCAACCTAACCGACCCGGAACACCTTTCCGCTTCTATTGCCGCCGCCTTTCTTGCCACTCTTTACGGCGTCTGTTTTGCTAATTTAATTTATTTGCCTATTGCTACCAAATTGAGAATTAAAAACCAGACGGAAGTACAAACCATGGAAATGATTTTAGACGGCATTCTCTCCATCCAGTCCGGGGAAAACCCCACCATCCTTAAAGAAAAACTCAAAACCCATCTCGGCTATCTTCCCGAAAAGAAAGTAATAGAAAAGGGATTAGGAGAGGAACTGGTACAGAAATGGTGATGAAAATTGCGTAGAAACAATAAATTTCCTGAGAAGCAAGGTCCCGGACTCGAACGCTGGCTCATTACTTACGCCGATCTTATTACTTTGCTGATGATTTTCTTTATTGTCATGTATTCCATGAGCCAACTTGATGTCCAAAAATTCAGGGCTATCGCCAACTCTTTAAGCATAGCCCTCGGGGGCGGAACACCTGCCAATATAGACCTGGCACCTTCCTCCAGCGGCCCTTCGCTTATCGAAAGCGGCGGCTCGGAGCCGAGTCCCCAAATTTCCGACAGTTCAATTAATCCACCCATTAACCCTGAGGAAGGTCAAACAGGCAACGGTCCGGAGCAGCAAGAAACGCTCACTCTTGAGGGAATCAAAGCCAAGCTGGACCAGTTTGCCATAGCTAATAATATTCAAACCAAGCTTATTTCTACCATTGAAGAAAGAGGCTTAGTGGTAAGTATTCAGGATACTTTGCTTTTTGCCAAAGGTTCGGCTGAAATTACGCCTACAGCCCGTACTATCCTTAAAAAAATAAGCACAGTGCTGGCCGCTTCCCCCAATTATATCAGAGTTGAAGGCCATACCTGCAATTTGCCTATCCATACCTCACATTTCCCGAGCAACTGGGAACTTTCGGTCCTCAGAGCTACCAATGTCGTGCATATTTTAGTGGAAGAAGGCGGTATTGATGCGGCACGGCTTTCAGCCGTCGGGTACGGCGAGTACCGCCCCATCGCCGATAACAGCACGGAAGAAGGCAGAATAAAAAATAGGAGAGTTGATTTGGTAGTCCTTAACTCCAAGTATAAGGTTGTAGAGCCGGGCCATTAATAGACAATTTTTTTTAAAGCGGTATAGAGAATAGAACAGGCCGTTTCCAGTTTCTCCGGATTAATCAAAGAAAGGTCATCTTCCGGAGTATGATTTTTCTCCAGCCAATTCTTGCTTAACATGGTCACCGCCGGAACGGAAGTCCCGCGGAAAGCGGCTTCATCGCTCTGATGGCCGCCGCCATAATTCAATTCCAGACGAGCCTGATTTTTTTCTGCAGCTTCCTGCATAATGTCCTTTAGCCAGCTGTCGCCTACCTGCCAAAGGATAAAGTCTTCCCTCTCACCGTTGCCTACGGTATCATAATTAATAACCGCTTTCAGACCGGCAAGAGGAAACAGAGGATGGGAAACAAAATATTTGGAACCCAAAAAGCCCATTTCTTCCGCACCCCAAAAAGCGGCAACAATATTATATTTGGGCCGGATTCCTTGGCAATAATCCCGAACCAGACTGCGCAGAACCTGAAGAATACAACCTACGCCGGAAGCATTGTCATTGGCGCCGGGATATAACTTGCCGTTATAAATCCCCAAATGGTCATAATGGGCGGAGATAATTACATAAGCATCAGCATCTTGACCCGGAAGCACCGCAAGAATATTACCCGCAGGCGAAAGCAAGGGGTCGGCTTCATCGGGGCGGAAAAGGGCTCGGCCATTAATTATTTTTTCTTGCATGGCAGGAATAGAAAACATTTGCCAGTAATTGTCCGCTCCAAAAGGCTGCAGGTTTAAAAGCTTAAGCTGTTCTTCCAAATAGACCAGCGCTCTGGTCTCACCGGCAGTGCCCGCCCTGCGTCCTTCTTTATCCGGGTGGCTTAAAGCTTCAATGTCTGCCAGGGCTTTACGGGCCAAAACCTCCGCCGGGGGCATTGGGAACTCATCTTCGCCAGGTCCATCCTTATCCAGGTTAGAAGCGTTTATAAACTTAACAGGAGGCCTGGGGACAAGACTTCCCATTTTTTCTAAACGCGGCAGAACAGTCCAAGGGATGAGAAGCGCCCCCAGACCGGTCAAGATTTTCAAAAAATTACGGCGCGACAACATTTTAGGCATTATCCTTTCCTTGAAGGGGAGATAAAATTGTCTTTACGGGTTAATGACTCCGGCCAATCCAATTCCTTAAGTCTAAGCCAAAAGCCTAACCTTGGCAAAAAAGGCCCGGACTTTAACAGTATTTTAACACAAACTAAGGAAATTCAGAGTCAAGAATTGGAACTTTTCTTGAAGCGCTTGGAAAACCAAGGCCAAAAACTCGCCCAAACAATGTCTATTGAGGATTTGCTCGTGTTTAAAAGCATGGTCAAGCGTTTTTTGAAATCCACTTTCGGCCAAAGCCGGACCCTCCAGGAAGAATCGGTCTGGGATTACCGCGGCCAACCTAAAATCCTGGCCAGGGTAACCAAAATAAACCGGGCCTTGGAGGAACTGGGGGAGCAAATTTTGGCTACCCAAAAAGAGCCCCTTAAGATTTTAGCCAAAATTGATGAAATTAAAGGCCTAATTATTGACTTGTTTGCCTGATTAAATGATAAGCTTGTTTACTTAACGTTATTGTTGGAGGTAGGCAACTTGGCCAGCTTTTCAAATATTACCGAATATGAACAATTCGTCCAAGCTTTTTACCGCCAAAGCGGACTGGATTTAAATTTCTATAAAGAAAATCAAATGAAACGCCGCATTAATAATTTCATGACTAACCATGGCCATAAGGATAATTATGGCAGTTTCTTGCAAGCTTTACGGACGGATAGTAAGCTTTATGACGCTTTTTTTAAACATCTCACCATTAATGTCAGCCAATTTTTCCGAGATACCAGGCTTTGGGATATATTAAGGGAAAAAATCCTGCCTGAGCTTCTTCGGCTTAAGCCTTCCCTAAAAATTTGGAGTGCCGGTTGTTCAAGCGGCCAGGAAGCTTATACTCTGGCCATTATTATGGCCGAGTATTTCCCTTGGGCAAAATACAGTATCCTGGGAACGGATATCGACGTTAATGTTTTGCAACAAGCTCGCAATGGCGTTTACGAAGAAAGAGATTTTGTCAGCACTCACCCTGCTCTGGTGGAAAAATACTTTACCCTCCAAGGCAAAAAATATTTGATTAAAGATTCGTTGAAGAAGAATATTACTTTCCGGGAGCAAAACCTTCTTACGGACCCTTTTGAAAAAGGTTTCGATCTTATCGCCTGCCGCAATGTGGTGATTTACTTTACCGACCAGGCCAAAGATCTCCTTTATAAAAAATTTTACGACTCTCTTAATCCCGGAGGAATTCTTTTTACAGGCAGCACAGAACACCTTTTCGGGAAGGATAGCCTCGGTTTTAAACAGATTTATTCTTTTTTCTACCAAAAAACTCTGAGCTAGGATATAAGCTCCTTCGCTGCGCTCAGGAAGAGAAATAGAATTCTCAGCCTGAGGAATCCCACCAAGCTCTGTTTTCCCGGTACCACTGTACTGTCTCCCTGATCCCTTCCCGCAAACTATAACTTCCTTGCCAGGTTATATTTCTGATATGCTCCCTGCCAATTGTAACAGCCTTTTCCTTAAGATCGAGTTCTTCATTTTTCTCCAAATCTAAGGAAACCGGGCTTTTTTCCTGCTCTTTTTCCTGCTCTAATGATTCCGGGTCTTTAAGGGCAGAACCCTCCATATTAGTCACACTGCTCTGAATAATTTTTACCAATTCCAAGTTAGAAATATATTCCCCGCTGCCAAGGTTATAAACTTCACCGGGCTGGCCTTCCAGAAGGATTTTGCTTAAGACTGAGGCCTGGTCTAAAACATACATCCATTCTTGCAGATTTGTTCCATCCCCGTAGACAGGAATTACTTCCCTGCGCAAAGCCTTAATAATACTTTGGGGAATAAATTCCTCCTCCGGCTGGTAAGGCCCATAGTTAGAGCAGCAGCAGGTAATAATTACGGGAAAATTATAAGTCTTAAAAAATGCTTTGCCCAACTGAACTGTAGAATCCTGGGTTGCTGAATAGAAATTATCCGCAAACGGAGTTCCTTCCCAAACCCTACAAACTTGGATAAAACGTTTTTGCTTATAATTCTCTCTTTGCCAATGATCTCTAAGGCAAATGAGTAAATTCAAAAATCCTAAAATATTAGTACTGCCAATTAAAAGCGGCTCGGCATCCTTCTTTTTTAAAGGTATTCTTGCCGCTTGGCTGTTTAACTAAGGACAACTTGCTGGTTGTCCCTTTTTTATATAGTATTGGGGAGCAGAATCAATGGTGAATAATCTAAATAAAACCGATAATTAACCTCCAAGGAAATTTTTTTATCTTTACTACGAACATATGTTCTGGTATATTGGAGATAAGAACCTTAAGGGGATTAAATATAAAGGATATTAAAGGTTAAGAAAGATATTAAAGATTAAGGATTAAAGATTGAATATTAAAGATATAAAAAGATTAAAGACAAAAGGAAGAAAAGCTTTATGACTAAACGCATCATTATGCATATAGATGTCAATTCGGCCTATCTTTCCTGGGAAGCGGCCTACCGGCTCCAGCAAGGTAGTTCTCTCGATCTGCGCACCATTCCTTCCGCCGTGGGAGGCAACCCGGAAACCCGCCATGGGATAATCCTGGCTAAATCCATCCCGGCCAAAAAATATAAGATTCAGACCGGGGAAGCTCTTTTTGCCGCCCGCTTAAAGTGCCCCCACCTGGTAATTGTACCGCCTAATTATACGCTTTATCGCCAATGCAGTCAGGCGCTGAAAGTCGTCCTGGAGAATTATTCGCCTTTAATCCAGCAATATTCGATAGATGAATTCTTTCTGGATTACACGGGGATGGAGAAAGTGCTGGGAGATCCCTTAAGCAAAGCTTATGAGATTAAAGAAAGAATTAAAAACGAATTGGGGTTTACCGTCAATATCGGGATATCCTGCAATAAACTCTTGGCTAAGATGGGCTCGGAATTAGAAAAGCCCGATAAGGTGCATACTCTCTTCCCGGAAGAAATTCCGGTTAAAATGTGGCCCCTGCCGGTTGAAGAGCTTTTTGGCGTTGGGCGGGCTACTTCCCGTAAATTACGGGACAGAGGCATCCGGACAATAGGCGAAATTGCTGCCCAGGAACCAGGCTACCTTAAGCGTTTTCTTAAAAACTACGGGATTTTGCTTTGGAATTACGCCAACGGCCGGGAAGACTCCCCTGTTAGGTTAAGCGGCACAATTCCCATCAAAGGGCTGGGCAATTCCACTACTATTCCTTTTGATGTTGAGGACCAACGGACGGCTCACCTTGTCCTGCTCTCCCTGGCGGAGACCGTCGGGATGCGGCTCAGGCAGGCTAACCTTTGCGCCGGCCTCGTTGCCGTTTCCCTTAAAACCAATGAGTTTCTCTGTTTTTCCCACCAAAGAAAGCTCTATCTGCCTACTGACTGCACTTCCGCTATCCATCAGGTAGCCTGCGAGCTTTTCGATGAACTTTGGCAAGGTGAACCCATCCGCCATTTAGGGCTACGGGTAGCGGAGCTGTGCAGCAGCGACTTCTTCCAGTCGTCCCTTTTTGAAAAAGACACTGAAAAACAAAGACGCCTGGATAAAGCTGTCGACGCTATCCGCCTTAGATATGGCTCCCACGCCGTATTTCGCTCCGTATTCCTGCATAGTGGCTTAAAAGCCTTAAGCGGAGGGGTACTGGAATCTGAAGAATACCCTATGATGAGCAGTATTCTTTAAGATCTTTTCAAAGAAGGTGAAATTATGAAAGTCTATATGCAACCTATTGAATCCATTGTCTGGTTTACCAAGGAGGGAATTCCCCATCCTATAAGGTTTCGCATCCAGGCCGAGGATCAAACTTACCGGGTAATAAAAGTGAGCCGCATAATTACCCGCCAGGAAGAAAAAGTAGCCGGCAACAGGATGCTTATTTTTCGTTGTCAAAGTGAAATAAACGGCTTGTTGAGAGTTTTCGAACTGAAATACGAAATCAACACCTGCAAATGGTATCTTTATAAAATTTAAAAATCCCCCTTAAAATTAAAATGTACAGACACGAACATCCCTTTTCATTCCATAATATGGAAATATCTCGGGTAAGAGGAGTGGATGTTATGCATCATCGCGTTCGTAGAGGAGATAACTTATGGAAAATTGGCCGTCGTTATGGTGTTCCTCTAGTTATATTATTTAACCTTAATCCCCATTTAAGAAGACGGCGCAACCGTATTTATGTCGGGGAACGAATTAGAGTCAGATAAAGAACCAGGTAAGCCAAAAAACTTTTAAAAAACCAAACAGAGCCCATGGTGGGCAAACCAACTCACCACAGGCTCTGTTTTATAATCTAAAAGTTTATTCTTGGTAGCCATCTTTTTTAGCTTGCTTTTTTAATTCTTTTTCAGCTAAATAGGCGGCTCTTAAGGCTTGCTTATATTCATTTTTGGCCAGTGTTAGCAGGCTGTTATCATGATCATCGAAGTAGGTTATAACACTAAGGATAGACCCTTCCAGATAAACTACAGCGGTGACCAGCATGTCGTGGGCTGCTTTATATTGAGCTGCCAATTCCAGTGACTTGGTATTAGCGGATAGATCCAACACCTTGTTATGCAGACTTTCCAGCCTTGCTCTATAAAGGTCCAAATCCACGTCACCGCTGGACAGATCTCCGAGATAAGCCTGAAAAGTATCACTGAGATTATTAAACTCGCTCAAGGTTTTAGCAAACGATTCCACAGCGAATGCAGCTTCTTTTTTGGAGGTCTCGGTCGGAACGGACACACTGCTTGCACACCCGCCCAGGGCTAGGATCAAGATAAACAGACAAACGACTGTTACCGCTTTTAGTACCGCTACCAGTTTTACCCTGGACATGAGAAGCCACCTCTTTTCCCATCATACCAAGATAATTGGAACCCACTTTTCGGAAAAAAACCTGCAAAACCTTAATTGCAAGGTTTTGCAGGTTTTGAGTTTTCGTTAGAGAAGCTAGTTGACAGAAGCGCTGCCTTTCTTGTAAGAGTAAGCCACCCCGATAAGCATGATAACCGCGAAAACAATCAGATAATAGACCACAGCCATTTTGTGCGAGAAGCAGGCGGCTACAATCATAAAGAGGCAACCCAGAATGGACAATGCGGGCATAATAAACCGTTTAAAGGAAGGCAAGTCTTTTTCTTTTTTCATTAGCATAATAAAGATAGGAATATAAGCGGCGTAAATAGTAATAATAGGCAGCTCGGAAGTATCAAAGCTGAAGGGGCCAAACCAGCTGCTGGTCAAGTTGGCACCGTAGAAATAGAGCAGCCAGAAGCCGCAAAGGAACAAACCGAAAATAGAAGAGTTGGTAGGCATATTGGTAACCTTATCCACCTGCCTGAAAACTTCAGGAGCCGGGCCGACGTTTCTGGCCGCCAAGGAATACATTCCGCGGGTACAGCCGAGCATCAAACCGTTAAGGGTTCCCAAGCAGGAAATAACTACGAAGACAAACAGAGCTGTGCCGCCGACGACAGTGAACAATTCTTCGAAAGCCATTTTGGCTCCGGCTTCGCCGCCTTGCATCATAACTTCGTTGGTAACGGCACCGGCCAAGCCAACATAATAAAGAATATACACGGTCATAACCAGGAAGGTTCCCATAACTAAAGCTTTAGGCAGGTTTTTCTTGGAGTCCCTCAGTTCGGCATTAATACTGGTGGCAATAATCCAACCTTCATAAGCAAAAGCGGTAGCTACAACTGCTGTAAAGATAGCATTACCGGCGCTGACTTCGTTAACAATTGTGGTAAAGTTCCGGACTGTCATGCCGGTGGAGAGTCCTACTATTGTTCCCACAATTGCCATTAAGCCGAGAGGAATTAATTTAATAATAGTTGTTGAGACCTGAAACTTACCGGCCAAAACCGGCGACAGGGCATTAATTGTATAGCTGGCGACCAGGTAAAAACAGGAGATAGCCATTGCTTCCGGCCCAACAATGTCAAAGCCAAGCAAGACGCAGGTATAACGGGCTGAAACCCAGGCAAGCACTGAAGTTAAAGTAGGATAATAAATTAAGGCCATAAACCAGCCGACATAATAACCGTAGGTTTTACCCATGGCAACCTCGGCATAGTCTACTACACCGTTAACATATTCATATTTGGTTGCCATGATGGCAAATGTATAAGCACAAACTATCATAATGGCGCCGCCGATGATCCAGGACAGAATTCCTAAGGGAAGATTCCCTCCCGTGGCGGTTAATACCTTTTCAGCCTTAAAAAAAACGCCGCTACCGATTACGATCCCTACTACCATGGCAATAGCCGTCAATAAACCGTACTTCTTCTTTAATTCATTACTCATTTTTTTCCTCTCCCTTGTTTTTAACTTTACTCCTTTCTAATAATAGCGCTGCTATGTATAATTGTTCACCCTTCCCTACCTCCTATATCTTTTCTTGTTCTAAGAGAGGTATGTTAGCCATCCTACCATGCTCTTATATTTCTTAATTTTATAATACTAACAACAATTCTTGCAAGCGTTTTGTGCCCATAAATTAATAAATACCATAATAACCCATTCCAAGAAGTGAATAATTGCCTAATTGAAAAACCACCAAGAACAAAATAAGCAAGGGGACGTTCTGCTGCCCGGTAAGCCTTGCAGGCAAAACGTCCCTTTAGCTTTTAATTATCGCTCCAGTGTTTCTTAATAAATTCATCCCTACCGGATTTTTGGCGATACTCACAATAGAACCCAGGATTCTTTTCGTGATAATTTTGGTGGTATTCTTCGGCGGGATAAAAGGGCTGGGCAGGAAGAACAGCCGTAACTATCGGTTTGTCAAAACGCCCGCTTTTCTGCAGTTTTTCCTTCGACTTTTCAGCTTTGATCCTTTGTTCTTCATTGTGATAGAAAATTGCTGTTCTGTAAGTATCCCCTCTGTCCAAAAACTGGCCGCCGTCATCCGTAGGGTCGATTTGGCGCCAAAATAAATCTAAGAGCTGCTCATAAGTGCAAAGTTCCGGATTAAAGGATATTTGGACAGCTTCATAGTGGCCGCTTAGACCATAACAGACTTCTTCATAAGAGGGGTTTTCCACTATTCCCCCGGTAAACCCAACTGTTACACTTTCTACCCCTGGCACTTTTTGAAAAGGCGCTTCCATGCACCAAAAACAACCGCCTGCAAATGTAGCTAGTTCTCTTTTCATAGCTTACTTATTTTCATTTCCCTTTCCAGGTTGAGGGGTGCTGGGGGCAGTAGGGAGATCAGTTTGACATTTTTGGCATTGTTTTCGAATCGGGGGATTCATAGCGCCGCATTGCGGACATTTTATCGGTTTTGCCGCTGCTGGTGGTCTAAAACACATAGTACTTCTTCCTTTGATATTTATTTCTGTACATTTTAATTTTATACATAGGTGTCCAGTCAGTTCTAGCGAAGAGCTATCGCTCCCACATTAAGGCTTTTGTCGAGGTTTATAGAGTTTAATTCATAAGGTTTGCAACCGTCCATCTCTATTTTCAGGGAATAGACACCCGGCTCCAACCTCCTAAACCAAAAGTCGCCGAAATGATCTGTCTGCGTGGTTAAGGTCTTACCCGCTGCATCGGTCAGGGTGACAGTCACGCCTTGCAGGCATTCATCAGCCACTGAATCATATACTTCACCGCCGATGAACAGTTTCGGCAAATTAAGGTAGTAAACCCTGGGGTTTAATCCCAGTTCGGGATTTAAAACCTCAGCCTGAGAAATTAAATCCTTGAATTCCTCTTCTTCACCAAAACGCAAGACATTAGTAGGACAAACTTCCACACAACGGGGCTGGAGACCTTGGTCCAATAAATGGGCACAGCCAGTACATTTTTGCGGTAACTGCAGTTCTTCATTCCAGTAAATTTTGCCGTAAGGGCAGGCTTCAACCAATTGCTTCTGTCCAACAGCCTTGACAGGATCAATCAGGACTAAGCCGTCCTCACGCCGGTAGACAGCATTGTCATTGGCAGCCTTAAGACAAGGTGCCTCAGCACAATGCATACAAAGAATAGGTTTATACTCGATTTTTACTTTGGGAATCTGGCCATGCTCTGTTTCTTTAATTCCAAGCCAAAAATGCCCGATATCCGGCTGGGGCTTGGCATAGGGTGCCCAATCATTGTCAACGTGTTCGTCTTTGCAAGCAATCTGGCAGTTATAACAACCGTTGCATCTGGCAACATCTACTACGAAAACTTTCATTCTTCTTCACCCCCTACAACCCAATTCTCGAAAATATGTCCTGCACCCGGATCAAATTTTCTCTTAAATGCTTCCGGATACTTTTTAGCCAGTTCTGTTACATCCACTTTTTCCACGCCTACCAGGAAGCCGCTTGTGACTTCGCCGGCGCAGTTTTTGGAAGTAGTATTATGAGGGCAGATTAGATTATTTACCCCACCCCTGTCGGATTCACCGGGGACTATCGGGTCTAATCTGGCCCCGTGATCCTGATAAATAGTACCGGGAATTATCCGCTGGGTAACATAAGCCCCGCCAAGTACCCAACCCCGGTCGTTATAAACTTTAACAATATCGCCGTGGGCAATACCCAATTTTTCGGCATCTACAGGGTTGATCCAGACCGGTTCATAGAGATAACCGTCCGGTCCTTTGACTTTACAGGTCTGAATTTCCCTTAACCAGGAAATGTCATCAAGGTTGGCATGTACCCGCCAACGGGGATGGTTGGATACAATCAAGAAAGGATATTTCTCAGAGCGGGGATGCAGCAAGCTTTCCTGGTGGGTTTCACCATAAGGCATCCACTTGGCCGTTGGTTCCCGTTCCTCATCGTCGGGGAAGAATTCAGCCAGGCGCTCCGAATAGTACTCCAGTTTGCCTGACGGCGTTCCCAGAGGATTGGCCTCCGGATCCTGGTAGAAGGGGAAAAAGCCTGAAGGATCGTCTTCCCAATCATCGGCAGTAGGGATAACAAAATAGCCTTTTTCTTTAAGTTCCTCGTAGCTAACCATTTCAGCTATTCCGGAATGTTTCCAGCCATCCTTAACCATGTCCTCAATTGTTCTGCCTTTTGTAAACTCTTCATAAAGGCCAAGTTTTTTCGCTACTTCACAGACGCATTCGTAGTCACTTTTTGCTTCGTACAAAGGTTCGATACATTGCTCTTCAATAAGTACCTGATTGAAGTTGCCGCTGAAATTATCATCTGCAAAGTCAAGCTCTTCAAACTTAGTGGTAACAGGCAAGATAATATCTGCAAATAAGCAGTCGTTTTCCAGCCAGGGATGCTGGACTACGACACATTCTATTTTTGGGCTGCGCAAGGCTTCAATAAATTTGTTGCCACCGTTCCAGCAGGTTGTCCAACAAGGAGCATCGCTCCAAATCATATGAATGGGTACTCCATCTTGCGGGAAAGTATACTCCACAAACTGGTCTTCCGTAGGCCAAGCGCAAAGTGTTGTTCCATAGAATTTAATTGGCTCATCGGAAAGAATGGCATCAGGAATTAAGGTTTTGGGTATAAATTGGTTTGGCATCTGGAAAGCCCAGCCGTTATAGCAGCCACTGGTATTGGGAATCAGTTTAGACCTGGGAGCAGGATTATTTTCATTCATCCCAAAAATCTGCCATTCGATCATTTTAAGCTGGTTTCTTCCCGGCTTTCCTAAGCCTTGCATACCTAAGAGGTAAACTTCCAGGCGGCCGGGCTCATGGGCATAACTTGCCCGGACCATCGAGCCCCCATTACCATGGGCAATGGTTGTCGCTTTTGCGGCCCATCTTCTGGCTAAGGCTTTAATGGTTCTGGACGGAACACCGCATTTCTCGGCTGCCCATTTTGGCGTTTTGGGAATACCGTCTTTTTTGCCCAGAACATAGTCGGCAAATTTATCAAAACCAACAGTGTGCGTAGCAATATATTCCTTATCATAAAGATCTTCAGTAAGCCAGACATAAGCAATAGCCAACTGTAAGGCGGCATCTGTGTTAGGTAAAACAGGAATCCATTTATCGGCATGGACGGCAGCGCCATAATTAAGGTCAGGACAGATATAAATAGATTCAATGCCTAATTCCGTGAAAAAGTATGATAAACGGCTGGCTTGCTGGCCGCTCCATCCCCAAGGGGTTGTTTCCTGGTCGCATCCCCAATAGAGAATAACTTCCGTATTTTCAGCAACATCTTTCCAAAGATTAGCCTGAATGCCTTGGCCTACAGGATCTCTGCCCCAGACATGCTTGGCTCCCCAATACCAGCCTTCCCAGCTGTCTGCATTCCGGGCTTGGATGGTATATCCTCCTAATAAATTCAGCAAATATGTTTGGCAGCCATGAGGCCCGTGAATGGCTTTAGTTGAACCATGTCCGTCTCCCTGGACAAGGATTGTTCCCGGACCATATTCTTGATGCACTCGTTTTATTTCTTTGGCTATAAGATCAGTAGCTTCATCCCAGGAGATCCGGACATATTTACTTTTTCCTCTGTTTTGAGGGTTCCTTTCACCTTCCGGATCCCAGTCCACCCGTTTTAAGGGATATTTAATACGGTTAGGTGAATAAGCCCGCTTTTTTTGGGCTACAGAATGAGGTGGTATTAAAGATTTCATGGTAGGTTCAAAAACCTTGCCCCTGGCTTTAATCTTCCATGGATTTAGTTCTTCAGGGGAATACTTTTCGTCAAATTTAAGCGGACGAATCCTGACAATCTTGCCGTTTAGGACGTCTACTTGCGAGGAATTGGAACCGTCGCCAAATCCGCACAAGCCTAAATTTTTATAACAAGTTTTATCCTTGATTTTTATTTTTTTATCCACCGCAGATCCTCCCTTCGTTATCTTCTTTAATCCTTGAGAAAACTATTTGCCTTTTTATTTGCATCTCTCCTTTTCCCGTACCTGATTTTGAACTCAAATAGTTCCTGTTTAATTCGGGCAAAAAGTTTCTCTTAAACAAATTGCTTACATAACTTTACATGCAATTAACGTGCCAGGCCCGAATACCTGTTAAATGCCAAAAAAACTATCAAGTTTGCCCTGGGCTTATGTTCCAAAACTGAATTAATTCCGAAACGATACTATTAAGTCTTTATTGAAAAAGTATTAAACTCACTGAAAATTAGCCAAAAAATAAACCTATTTATCCGCTTCCAAAGCTTAAAATAGGTTTAGGTGAATTTATTGTATTTTGTTTTTTAGTTTTTTAACCAATTTTATTTATCAAGTAATGTGCTTTAATTTGCTTGACGTAATTTAATTATAATGAGTTTTAGTTTACTTGATTGACAGAAATTTTATATTCTTTGATTTTGCGGTAGAGGGTTGTTCTCCCAATACCTAAAATCTGTGACGCTTCGTTCAGGTTATTGTTACAATGCAGCAAAGCATTTTTAATAGCCTGTTTTTCTACCTCGCTCATGGACAGGGGGCCATTTGCTAAATTCTGCTGGAATGTACTGAAATCTGTTAGTTCATCCGGCAAGTGTTTCAATTCTATCCTTCCTCCCTGAGCCATGCTGGCGGCATATAGCAAAACATTTTCCAACTGACGGATATTGCCAGGCCAGTTGTATTTTTGCAGCACTTTTTGAACTTCAGGACTTATTTCCGGAACAGGGCAGGAATTCTTCTGACAAATCTTCTCCAATAAATACTTGCTCAATAAATTAATATCATCTTTTCTTTCCCTCAAGGTAGGTATATTTATTTTAAACGTTGCCAGGCGGTAAAACAAATCTGCCCGAAAATTATTTTCTTCCACCATTTTATTGAGATCTTTATTCGTGGCGGCAATTACCCTAAAATCTACAGGTATATAACGTGTACCGCCTACTCTCATAAATCTCCTTTCTTCTAAGACACGCAATAAAACAGGTTGCAGTTCTAACGGCAGGTCGCCTATCTCATCAAGGAATAACGTTCCACCCTGAGCAAGTTCAATTTTTCCTCTCCGGCCTTTGCGTTCCGCACCGGTAAAAGAACCGCCTTCATAACCGAAAAGCTCACTTTCAATTAAAGTTTTGGGGATGGCAGCACAGTTTAGAGCAATAAAAGGCCCCTCCGGCCGGTAGAGATTATGAATAGACTGGGCGAATAATTCTTTTCCGGTTCCGCTTTCGCCGATTAATAAGACATTTCCCGAACTTTTTGCCACTATTTTAGCTGTTTCTATTGCTTTTTTCAGTTTAGGGCTTTCGCCGATAAGGTTATCAAAAGTATACCTGGCAGAATTATTCTCTCTTTGCCTGCTATTGTTGCTGCTCGTCTCCGCCGGATCTATTTTAATGATAGTCCCCATCATTTCTTGTTGGAGTTCATTAATAACAGGCATTAAATTCAATTTAAATTGTCTGTCTGATTTTCCCTTGAGGGTTGTAACAAAATTATGAATTGGCTTGGCATCTATCAGATTTTTCATTACCCAGCCGGCATCGGAAAAAGTATCTATAAAACCTTTGCCGACAATTTCATTGGGTTGTAACCCTAATAACTTATAGCCCTTATCATTTACATTCCTGATAATCCCTTCCTGGTCCATGGATATTAACCCGCATTCCAATAGCGATAGGCCCGACTCTAAAATACGATTTTTTAGCTGCAAATCAAATATTCTCTTTTTGAAGTAAGATTGTTGGTAAAAGGCAGAGGCGAGAGCTATGGTCCAGCCTAAGAAATACCTAACAAAAACGGCCCAGTTGTTTTTGGGGAGAGCCTCATCAAACCAATGGACAACAACTACGGCACCCAAAATTTCACCGTTTTTATCTATGAGAGGGGCTGAGGAAGCCAAAGAATGATCTTTAATTATTGAACTGCAATAATGGCTTTCTTTTAAAAGTTGGACAGGCTTACGCAAATACATACTTAAGGTATGAGCAGTGGTCCCAACCGATTCCTCATTCCAAATGGCCCCTATCTGATGATTGCACTGCTTCATACCGGAAATAATCTTCTCATCCCCAACCATTTCCAGCACAACGCCGTCTTTATCAATTATTCCGATAGCGCAATTGGCTATAAAAGGCATAGAGCTCATAATTAGATTCAAGACATCTTTAATAAAGTTCCTTTTGTCTTTTAATAAAGCATGTAATTCATGATCACTTAATTTATAGGGTACTATAGGCATTGATGGATTTATTCCCTTTTGTTTGGAGCGTTTCCAAGATTCAACGATTTCAGCCGGGATTCCTTTTACCGAAGGTGCTTCGTCATACTTAATAAAACGTTCTTTGGATGATGTTATTTCTTCAATCCCTATCTGCCCCAGAGTGTCAGCAATATAGTTGTCCTGCCGTTTTAGTTCAATTGGATTAGCATCTTCGAAAAAGGAAATATCCATTTTCATATCCCCCTACCAGGGTTAAAGCCCTATATAGCAAAATGGCACTATAAGGAAAAACCCTTAGAATTTCTTCGGAAATGTATTTATACTTATCTTAACATAATTAGTGTCTTTTTTCACTTTATGAAATATAAAAATTATTCCCATCTGTAAAACTCTAATAGGCGCCCGTATATTTACGTCGCCTATTAGAAATTATTCTAAATTTCGAAAAGAATTAGTTGGACAATTGCTTAAAATCAGCTGGATGTGTTGTTATAATAGTTGACTTTTAACGTAAAGAGTCTGCGCTCTTATAGAACAATACGGCTATAGCGGCCAAAAAACCCGCGCCGCCAATAACCCAGGAAGCAGTAAGCCAACCTGCGTTTTGTATGATACCTCCAATCGCCGGGGGTGCAACCAGGTTGCCTAAGTTTTGGCCGAAGTTGGCACAAGCCATAGCTATGCCCGCATAAGCAAGACTGGGCACAGTCCTCGGAGCCATGGTAAAAATTAATGAAGGGGCAAAAATTGTACATATTCCGAAAACTGTCATATAAGGAAGAATAATATTGGTTGAGAGGTTAAAAGCAAAGAGCCAAATTGCACCAATAACCACGAAAACTATAGTAAGAAACATTTTCTTATTTTGAACCCTGTCAATACACCAACCGGCAATTACTGCACCGATGATCGATATAATAGTTTGATAACTCATGTAATATCCGGCCATGGGCGGTTCAACATGAAGCACTTCAATCATATAAGTGGGAGCCCAGTTATTAAAACTTTGGACGCCGATATTAAAAAGGAAGAATGTAAAGGCTAAAATCCAGACACCCGAATACTTTAAGCCGTCAGCGAGGCGTGGTTCAAAAACACTGCTTTGTTCATTTATCTCTTCTCTTCCTTCAGGATTAGATACAAACAGGGCATAGAGAATGAAGGCGATAATGGCAAAAACAGCCGTAAATAACCAAAGGCTCTGCCGGCCATAGGCCTCTGCCAAGTTGGGGGCAAGTGCAAATATTATGGAGATCCCGCAGGGAACCCAGGAAGCCCAAATTCCCATAGGAAGGCCGCGTTTTTCCGGAGGAAACCACATAGCAATTACCGAGGGTGCAATTACGGCAATCAAACCTAAACCTACACCTTCAATTATCCTGCTAAGCATTAATACCTGGAAATTGGGGGCTAAGTACCCTAAGAAAGATCCCAAGATGGCACAACCAATTGATACTAAGCCGCTTACTTTAGGACCTAGTTTTTTGAGGACCAGAGCCGCAGGAAAAGCCAGGATAACAGCGGTGACACTGAAAATGGACATTAACCAGCCGGCTGAAACCATATCCAGTTGAAACTCGCCGATAATAACCGGCATAATAGGTGGAACCTTAAACTGAGCCATAACAATTCCGATACTTACTAAATAAACAGCAATTAACACTAGCCAAGGATTTTTTTTCATAAATAACAAACTCCTTAAAATTTTGCTATTTCTCCGTCATTGTTTTTTGAATTCCTTTTGAGGACTTTATTAACTCCGTTTGGAACTTTATTAACTCCGTTTGAACCCGGCTTTAGGGTAAACCACAAGGCAAATAATACTAATAACCATGGCCGCAATTAGTAAAATGGATGCCAACCCCCAATTACCGGTATTTTGAACTATCCACCCAATAGCCGGCGGGCCGGACAAATCCCCTAGGTTTTGGAAAATAATCATCATAGCCATAGCAATCCCTGTATAAGTTTTACTAGGCATGGTATCCGGGGTCATTGTCCAAACCAAGGTTGCTACAAAAGAAGTAAGAAATCCGAGTATAGCTAAGTAAAACAAAGCGATACTTTGGGTTAAGCTAAAAGCAAAACCGTAAACTACGGCAAGCAAAATAAGTACTGTGAGCAACATTTTTTGAGTATACCTAAATAACTTGCCAATGATTAAACCGGCAATTACAGTTCCCACTACGGAGATAATGTTTTGGATACTAAAATAATAGTTTGCTGTTCCCGGGTCAAATTGTAGGGTCTGAATGAGATAGGTTGGACCCCAATTCACATAGCCTAACTGATTAATATTAAAGGTGAAAAAGGCAATGCCTAAGAGCCAAATTGCAGGATACCTTACCGCTTTGGCTATCGAAGGTTTTTCCAGCTCATTGTTTTGATCTTGGCTTGTTTCTTTGCCTAATCCAGGTATTATAAGGCCATAAATAACCATTACAATTATTCCTAAAATGACTGTAAACCACCAAAGGCCTAATCTGCCAAAATGATTTACAATACTAGGAGCCAGGAAAAATATCAGGGAAATTCCAAATGGAAACCAAGATGCCCAAATGCCCATGGGCAGGCCGCGTTTTTCCCGGGGGAAAACCAAAGCAATAACAGCCGGAGCCAGAACGGCCATTAATCCCATCCCAATGCCTTCAATAATTCTGCTGACTAAAAACAAATTAAAATTGGTTGCGCCAAGGCCTAAAAGGGAACCCAAAGCCGTAAAACCAATGGCTGCGAGCCCAGTTATCTTTGCTCCAAATTTCTGGAGGATCACTGCTGACGGAAACGCCAGAACGATTGCTGTAAAACAAAAAATTGACATTGATAAACCTGCGGCTACCATACTAAGATTTAGTTCTGAGATTAGATTAGGTATGACCGGAGGAACTTTATATTCTGCCATTACCACAAAAATACTAGCCAAATAAATTGCGAACAATATTAACCACGGGTTTCTTTTCATTTTTAATTCACCTCCTCTTGTTTAATACATTAATCCAACATTTTTTGTTCATTTTGTTTATTTCATACACCCCCAATGAATAAAGCTATTAATTTTTTCATGCAAAAATTATGCCATTTTAGTTTTAGCTAAAAAGTCTCGAAAAGCGCATAAAAGGCATATCCTTCGCCAAGTATTTACTTTCCAGAAATACCAAAACGGAATTCGTTCTAAAATGGTATCCCTATCATTACCTAATTAAAAAGGTGTACCTACAAATGCCGGCTCAAAGTCCGGCATTTAGGTGCACCTTAACCTTCAATATATATCGAATATACATAAAGCTTTTTTAGCAGCTCGCGTTCCTTAGTTTTTACTCCCACTCTGTGTTTAAGACTTTTTCTTTATTTTCTACCATTGATTTTACTGCATTTCCTGCCATTATTTTTTCTATTTTCATTAAAAAATTATCGCTTCAAAAAATTTTAGTACGTTTTTAGTACGGTCATTTTCATTCATTGTTTTTATTTTCTATAGTGTCAATAATATCATTTTATGACCTTGCTTAAATCCATTTTAGCATATATAACCCTGTGAATCTCAACAACCTGTTCTTTAACCACATAGAACACTAAATAGTTTTTTAC
>DUML01000074.1 GCA_012839895.1 Peptococcaceae bacterium
CTATGCAGTTGCTGGTTATGAACCTGGAGCACAGACTCCGGATTCTTATACTTTATTTTATAAAAGGCTATTTCAGACTGATCAGACTAGCTTAATTGATAAAGATCAAATCTGTTCAGCAATCCCCAATTATACCGGAAAAAAGGGCAAAGGGGAAAAAGAGATGCCACTCTGCACCGGTTAATTGAATTATCAGGGCATTGGAAGCCATAGTCGGAGCCCAAATAGTGCAAGTGCAAAATCCTCTGGAAATAGCAGAACTCAAAAGTCTTTTGTTGGCATTGAAATCACTGGCTTTGCTGATTTCATGGACCAGGGGAACCACAGCCAAATTGACCAATACCCCGATAAAAGCAGAAATAAAGCTGACCAGCAGGTAGAATCTGCTTCGGGAATGTACGAAACGCCGGAAAAAACTTTGCAAAGCTTCAAAGTAACCACCGTACTGGATTGGTATTCTGAGCAAAGGAACCATACTGAACATTACAATCATATACAGGTTTTCTTCCAGGGCTTTTTCCCAAACCTCAAAAGGAGCCCCATAGGAAATTAAGAGAAAAATACTAACCCCAAAAGAAATATAACCGATTACTTTCGAAGAACCGGTTACTACCACAAGGCTTAGACCGATTACCGACACCATCAGAATCAGCACAATCCAGTGAAGAAAACTGGATTGGACAAAAAAATTAATTAAATAAAGAATTGCCATACTAAAGGTAAAGGTACTGCGAATATTGGTCAAAGTCTTGCTCATTTTTTCATCCATTCTTTTTTAGTAAGTTATAGCCAAGCTTTTCTTGATTCTATTCGAGAAGGGTGATAAATATCCTTTAAATATAATTATATAAGTGAAGAAAAAATAAATCTATTCTATTCGTTAATAGTTATTAAAATGGCAGAAAATACCGTTACAAACTGGGATGTTATGCAGGCACAATTAAAACAATTTGAAACATAAACAGGTTTCATATGTTTCATAATTGTTTCAATATCTTTGACGGGGATTATTGGTCACTAAGTTTGTCCAGAATATTCTGTAAATTATGGCCTTTGCGAAAAGCTTTAAAGGCTGATATTTGGCTAAATTCGCGCTTTTAAAATTATTTTGTCTTTATAAAAAGTTTTTTTAAATTCCAAAGCTCACTTGGCACAGTTCTTGCTCTAATAATTAGCAAACAAATAGTTTTGCTTGAACACTGATTTTTTAACAATAGTATTTTAATAAATTATGAAATAGAGGAGATATTAGATGGAGAAATACTTGCATGAAAAACCTGTGATTGGGGTTACCTTAGGAGACCCTGCCGGTATTGGCCCTGAACTCGTTGCCAAGACTGCCGCTAAGGGAACATTGACCGAGTATGGTCAACCGGTAATTGTGGGCGATGAGCGTGTTTTTAAACTGGGCATGGAAATCGCCGACGTGTCTGTTGATTATCAAGTGGCCACTACGGTAGAAGAAGCAGTAAGTATGGACGGATTGGTTATCTTGGATACCAAAAATATGGATGCTTCAACCGTTAGAATGGGTGAACTCGATTCTGCTTACGGATATTATGCAGCTACAAGCATCGGTTATTGTGTGGAATATTGCCAAAAAGGGTTCTTTGAAGCTATCTGCTTTGGACCCAATAATAAAAAGGCTATGAAAATGGCAGGTTTTAAGTTAAACGGCGCTATTGATTTAGTTTCTAATTTCTTTGGTTTCCAAGGATATCGTACGGAGCTTAATGTTCTGGGAAATGTGTGGACTTCCCGGGTAACCAGCCACATTCCTATTAAGGATATTAGTGACAGGCTTACAGTAGAAGGGATTCTTAATTCTATTGAGCTTGTGCATAAGACTTTAATTTTGGCAGGCATTTCCGAGCCGCGCATTGCTGTTGCCGCCTTAAATCCCCATGCCGGAGAGGGCGGAACCTGTGGTCTTGAGGAAATAGAAATTATTGAGCCGGCAATAAAACAAGCCAAAGCAAAGGGTTTTGGTGTTGGAGGTCCCTTCCCGGCTGATACCCTTTTCCAAAAGCTTTTTAAGGGCGAATACGATGCGGCTGTAACCATGTTCCATGATCAAGGGCAAATAGCTATGAAACTGAAGGGTTTTGATAATGGAGTAACTGTAATGGCCGGGCTTCCTTATCCTGTAACCACTTGTTCCCATGGAACTGCCTTTGATGTGGCAGGCAAGGGAGTTGCTAATCCGGGAGCCTGGGAAAACGCTTATATTCTGGCTGCCAAAATGGCCAAAATCAACAGAAGTTTAAAGAATTAGCTAAGACTTACCGGATGTATTCCCTTCCCACTGTCCGGGTCTGAAGGACACGGGGTGTCCGGTTTAAGATAGGCAAGTTTCGAGGAATTTTCCTGCAATTGGCATAAAATAAAAGTATTTTCAAAGGGAGGTTTTACGATGAAAATTGCGTTTATTGGCTTAGGACAGATGGGCAAACATATGGCCATGAACATGGTGCTCAAAAGCAAAGCTGACGTTATTGTTCATGATGTAAGAACAGACAGTTTTCCCGAGTTTGTCAGTAAAGGAGCCCAAACAACCGCCAATATTTTGGATGTGGTAGATTCCCAGATTATCTTTCTCTGCTTGCCCAACAGCCAGGTGGTAGAAAGTGTGCTTCTGGGTGAAAAGGGAATTATTCATCATTTACGTCCGGGACAAAAAATAGTCGACTTCAGCACAATTAAATATTCCACTACTGTGGAAATTGCCAAAGCTTTGGAAGCTATAGGAGTGGGTTTCCTTGACGCCCCGATATCCGGCATGGAAGCCAGAGCCAAAGACGGTACACTAACAATTATGTGCGGAGGCAGTAAGGAACTATTTGAAGAAATGATGCCTTTCCTCGAATGTGTAGGAACAAAAATCTTGCATATGGGACCTTCAGGAAGCGGCCAGCTTACCAAGCTGATTAATCAGTTGCTCTTTGATATTAATATTGCAGCTCTGGCTGAAATTTTGCCCATGTCTGTGAAAATGGGGCTGGATCCTGTGAAAGTGGGCGAAGTAGTCAACAGTGGAACTGGGAGAAGCTATGCTTCCGAATTCTTTATCCAGCGGATCCTAAAAGGTAATTTTGCCGAGGGTTATTCCCTGCAAAATGCTTATAAAGATTTAGTCAGCGCAGCCGAAATATCAGCCAACCTCTGTATTCCTATGCCGGTCTTAAACGCTGCTACCACCACTTACCAAATGGCTCTTTTAAAAGGCCATGGAGCAGATGACAAAGGGGCAATGATTAAAGTCTTTGAAGATTTGCTGGGTGTTCTCTATCGTCAGTAGTAGGATTGAGAAAAGTTTATTGTGAAGGTGAAAACCATGAAACTTGCTTATACGGTATGTACACCGGAAACAAAAGGAAAATACCTGGCCTATAGAGGGGAAATAGCGGAGGTATTTTCCAGCCTGAAGGAAATCGGCTATGACGGGGTTGAGGCTTTTGTGCGGGATCCTCGCCTTATAGATCAAAGAGAGTTTGGCCGCCAGTTGGAAAAAAACCAGTTGGAATTAGCTGTGGTGGGTACCGGCCCAATTGTCTCCGAAGATAAACTGACTTTTACCTCTCCTGATGAGAATAGCAGAAGAGAAGCTATTCTCAGAGCCAAAGCCAGTGTGGACTTTGCAGCTGCTTTTGGAGCCCAGGTCAATGTCGGTAAACTGCGGGGGGATATTTATAAAGCCGGTGATCCTGTTTTGTCCCGGAAATTAAGGGATGAAGCCTTTAAAGAAGTATGTGACTATGCTTTGACCAAAAATGTGCCGATTACTATTGAACCCCAATGCCGGTTTGCCGTAGATAACCTTAACACTACTCAGGAGGCTATCGCCTGGGTTAAGGAGATGAAGCTGCCTAACCTCTTTATAATGATGGATGTTTTCCATATGAATATTGAGGACAAGTCCCAAGCCGCCAGTTTTATCGACGGCAAAGAACTCAACATTCATGTCCATTTTGCCGACAACAACCGAGGAATTCCGGGTACCGGTAAAATAGACTTTGTGGATGCGGTAAGAGTTCTTAAGGCATTGGGCTATAACCGCTACATTTCCATGGAGGTTGAGCAAGGACAGGATTGTTACAGGACTGCCCAAAGGTCTTTTGAGTATGTCAACAGGCTTTTGCAAGAAGAATAAAAATTAACAGTATTGAGGTATTGAGATGAGTAAGGAAAAAAAGATGTTAATTAATTCTCAAGAACATTTGGACGGAATTACAGGTGCTTACCCCCGGGCAATGTATAAGTCCGTTGGGTATACCCAGAAAGATTTGAATAAACCGATTATCGGAGTGGTCAGCTCCTGGTCGGAATTTCATCCCGGCAGTTACCCCAATAAGGAATTGGCCCAATTCGTTAAAAGCGGCATTTGGGCAGCAGGGGGGACTCCCGTGGAGTTTCATACCATTGCTGTTTGTGATGCCATTGCTCAAGGAGTTGGGATGCATTATTCCTTGCCCAGCAGAGAAGTAGTGGCAGCGGAAATTGAAGTAATGGTAGGTTCCGGCGGTTTTGACGGGTTGGTCTTTCTGCCTTCCTGTGATAAATCCCCAGGCGGCATGCTTATGGCTGCAGCCCGTTTAAACCTTCCCACAATCTTTTTGCCCCCGGGACCCATGCTTTCCCACTTTGATGAGAATGGCAACCAAAGGATTATGTCCGATATTAAAGAAGCCATGGGGAGATTCAAGAAAGGGGCTATTGATGAAAAACAGTTTGAGTCCATTGAAACCGATACCTGTACCACTATCGGAGTTTGCGGCATGATGGGTACCGGCAATACCATGGGCTGCTTGATCGAAGCCCTGGGGATGAGCCTTCCCGGGACTTCCACTACACCTTCAGTTTATGCCGAAAAGAGAAGACAAGCTAAAGAAACCGGAGAACGGATTGTGGAGATGGTTCGGGAGAATCTCCGGCCCAGTCAAATATTAACCCGGGAGAATTTTGAAAATGCCGTGCGTTTCCTGATGGCTATCGGCGGCTCCACCAATGCAGTCCTACACTTGCCCGCGATAGCCGGAGAGGCCGGAGTGGAACTAACTTTGGACCGGATCGATGAAATATCCGCTTCTACACCTGTAGTTGCCAAATATAAACCTTCCAGCAAATATACCCTGTGGGATTTCTATCAAGCCGGGGGAGTGGGAGCTATCTTTAAAGTTATCGAGCCTCTCTTAAATAAGGATGTTTTAACGGTTACCGGCAAGCATATTACCAGCTATATCGGGGAAGTCCGCCAGTGGGAGACCATCAGGACTTTAGATAATCCTCTTCAGCCCCAGGGAGGGATTGTGGTTCTTAAAGGTAATCTTGCCCCTGACGGCGCGGTCATTAAAGTCAGCGGAGTCAAGGATGCTCCCAAGAGACAGGTGGGAGAAGCTAAGGTCTTTGAGTCTGAAGAACATTTAATGGAACATATTATGAACAAAGTCATCAATCCGGGAGATGTACTGGTTATTCGCAATGAAGGACCTGCCGGAGGGCCGGGGATGAGAGAAATGTCCATTCCGGCGGCAATTATCACCGGTATGGGACTGGGTGACAGTGTTGCCATGATTACCGACGGGCGGTTTTCCGGCGCTACCCGGGGATTCTGCATTGGACATGTTTCTCCGGAAGCATATGCCGGAGGCCCCATAGCTATAGTTCAAGACGGCGACATGATTGAAATAGACATCGAACATAAAAAGTTGAATCTGATGTTAAGTGATGAGGAAATAGCGGAGCGTTTAGCGAAGCTTCCCAAGCCCAAACCCCCTGTTGATAAAGGATTCTTAGGCGTATACAGCCGGAATGTGGGTCCTGCCCATAGGGGAGCCGTATTGGAAAATAAGGAGAAAAGTAGGCAGTAATGCCCGGAAATCATTAAGTCTAAAGTATCCTATAAGTATAAGAGTACCCAAATTATCAAAACATATAAATTAAATTATTTTTGAAAGGGGGGATGCCAAACTGTTATTTCCAAAAGACTCATTAGGAATCGAGGAATGTATCAAGTAAGAACTAAGCAATGTTCCAGGTTAGAACCAACTATGCCTGTAAAAAAACGGGCACCGAACGCTGTACTCAAAAAAATGAGTCTCTGTGAAAAAATTTTAAGGGAGGGAGTTAGTTTCCTATTATCCCGGTTGCCTCAGGTTTCCAAAATTTAAAAATTAAAGGAGAGTAAGAGGATGAAGAAAAATTTACGTTGGTTCACGATTATTATGGCTTGCTTATTGGTACTCACTACTGCTGTAGGCTGCAGTAGTACACCCAGCCAACCGGCTCCTCAACAAGAAGAACAAAAAGGTTGGGTTCCTGAAAAACCTTTTGAACTGCTTGTTCCTATGAGTGCCGGCGGCGGTAGCGACGTTTTCGCCCGTAACCTGGTAAAAGTAATTGAAGATAACAAACTCTGTCCCCAAACTATCGTTGTAGTAAATAAACCCGGTGGCAGCGGTTCCATTGGTTGGACTTATGTGGCTAAAGACCATAAAGGCAATCCCTATGAAATAAGCACTACCAGTTCCAGTTTCTATACAGGACCTATTGCCGGCCAATCCCCTGTTTCTTACAAAGATTTCACCCATATTATCAACCTCTGTGAAGATCCTAACCTGATTTTGGTTAAAGCTGATTCTCCTTACAAAACTATTAAAGATCTCCTTGATGCAGCCAAAGCTAATCCGGATAAAATCAGTGCTGCCGGTTCCAGCGGACTTTCCGTTGACGCTATCGCTTTCTACACCATGCAGGATGCTGCAGGCGTTAAAATGAAGTATGTTCCCTTCGGTGGCGGCGGTGAAGTTCTGACTGCTCTCCTGGGCGGACATGTTGACTTTGCTTACCTGTCCCCAAGTGAAGCCGGGCCACAAATTGAAGCCGGTAAGGTTCGGGCTATTGCTGTAACTACCGAAGACCGTATGGGCGGAGCCATGGCCGATATTCCTACCTTGAAAGAATCCGGCTATGATGTAGTAATTGCCCAAGCCCGTGGTGTTGTTGCACCTCTGGATATTCCTGAAGAAGCAGTAGCTTTCTTACAAGATATGTTCAAAAAAGCAATTGAAACACCTGAGTGGAAAGAATTCTTGGCTAACAACTACATGGAAGAAAAAGTCCTGATCGGCGAAGATTTCTATAAGCTGAGCGAAGAAATAACATCCCTCTTCACTAAATACCTTGACAAGATCGAAGCAGCTAAATAACTCTCACTCAAATATTTAGTCCAAATCATATTTCCCGCCTAACGGAGGAGGCAGCGCGCCTCCTCCAAAACCCCACAAAACTATTTCCAGTAATTAGCTCTTAACTAGCTCTTAATTAATTCTTATGATTTGATTAACCCTAAAAGATAAAACCTGCAGGAAACTTAATTTAATAAATTTTAGTTACAGATTTTTAGATTAATAAATTTGAAGATTATCAAATTTAAAGATTATCAAATTGGTTCCATAAACATTATCCGGCCGGATAAGTATTCAAAATAGATATCATGATAGATATCATGGAATTTGAAAATAAGCTTAAATTGACTCACGAGCTAGGATGAGTACCAGTTTCTAGAGCTTAAATAGAGAAATATTAGTTCAACAGAGGGGGAAATGATCAATTTAGTTCAAATATATTTTGGTAAGTCATCCCAAGCAATAAAAATAACAGTTGATTTTGTAACAAGGAGGTAGAAGCTATGTTAATTGACAAAGAGAAATGTTCCGGATGCGGCATATGTGTGCCTTACTGTCCCGTTGGTGCAATTAGCCTCGTGGATGGGGTTGCTGTAATTGATCAGGATCTTTGTGTGGAATGTGGAAACTGCGTTCGCCACAGAGTTGTAAGATGTCCCAAAAAAGCTATTTACGAACCTAGAGAACAGATTGCCGGGACTCCCAGGGAAATTCGCCGCTTTTTCAGTGACCCTGCTACTACCCATGGTGTTACCGGTGTACCCGGAAGAGGAACTGAAGAGGTAAAAACTAATGATGTCACCGGCAGAACTTGCCGTGGTGAAATAGGTATTGCTATAGAGATGGGCCGTCCCTGCTTGGGAACCACCTATGCTGAAGTGGAGAAGGTGACCATGGCCTTGGCGAAACTAGGGATAGTCTACGAAGAGTGCAACCCGCTGACTCATTTGCTGGAGGATATGTCCAAAGGAACTATTAAGGAAGAGTATAAGAATGAAAAAGTGCTCTCTGCCATCGTAGAATTCGGGGCAAAAATTGAAGATACGGAAAGGATTCTTACAGCCATCAAAGAAGTTGCCAAGGAAATTGATACAGTTTTCTCTCTGGATCTCATTTGCTGTTTTGAGGAAGACGGTACTATTCCGGTTTTGCCTATCCTGCAAAAGCTGGGGATGAATCCCCGGCAGAATGCCAAGGTAAATCTGGGTATGGGCAGGCCTTATAAAATAATTCGTGAGGAATAGGAGGGGAAAAAATATGACACATTCGCTACACCGCAGAGGAACGGATGAATCTCTAAAAAATGATTATGTACTGCTTATAACGGCAGCTTCCGGCATTAATCATGAAGGATCCAAAGAAATGTTCAGCAAGATTTTGGATATTGTCTGGGAAGTAGGTCCGGATAATATCGGCTCCAATGAGACCGGTACTATTCTATCCGGAGTAACGGTGGAAGAAATCCGCGCCGGTTTTACCAATGTACCCCGGGTACGTTGCAACTATGCCAGTAAGGAAAAAGTCAGGGAAGCTATTAAGAGACTAAAAGAATTGGATGCCGGCTATTCAGTCACAGTTTCCGGTCCTACCGGGGATATCTTGGAGATGTGCAAAGAGTTTGGCATAAAGCCCCATTCCGTCAACTTCTCCCTGGATATTTGGGGCAAGAAAGAACTGCTTCCTTCCGAGGAAATCCTGGAACTCCTGACCATGTGCGGTCACGGACTGATCTCCCAGCAGCTGGTCAAGGAGACTATCGAAAAGGTAAAAAGCGGTAAAATGACGCCCAAAAAAGCAGCGGAAAAAATCGGTCATCCCTGTGTTTGCGGGATTTACAATCCGGTAAGAGCCGAGGAGCTCCTGCAGAAATATGTGCCGAATAAATAAGCCTCAAGAAGGAATTTATTAAGTATTTGTCCGAATATTTACTATCAATGGCGTTTTTAATTCACTGGACAGTTATTAAATAAAGTTATTAAATTTAATAGTTCTTTTAAATTTAATAAATATTAATTTTATCCCGAATAAAAAGGAATGGGATGTGAAGAACAAATGAGAAAAGCAGACCTTATCGGAAGCATAGTGATTTTCATTGTGGGTGTCGCTATTGTTCTTGAATCTTTAACTTTTGATTTCTTCGAACATGGCGCGCCCGGCCCGGGATTTTTACCTTTTTGGGTAGGGTTGTTCCTGGCGGTCCTTGCTTTGGCGCAAATTATCGGTTCCCTAAAAAATAAGGAGAAAGAAAGCCAGGAGGATAATGCTTCCCCATTTACCTGGGAAAATTTTAAACCTTTTGTTGTCTTTCTCGGAAGCAGCGCAATTGTCGTCCTTGTTACCAGGTTTGTAGGTTTGTTGATTCCTTTAGGTTTAGCCACAGGGTTTCAAGCCTGGTATTTTGGTGTTAAACGTAAGAGGACTGTAATTTTAATTACAGTTTTAACCCCCCTTTTAACATGGCTGGTTTTTGATGTGGCTCTTGGGGTTCCAATGCCCAGGAACTTACTGGGATTATAGGGGGTATCAATGTGGAAATAATTCAAAACTTATTATTTGGTTTTCAGGTTGCATTTCAACCCATTAATTTGTTGTTTTGCTTCATAGGCGTTGTCTTTGGCGTTTTTATTGGAGCTTTGCCAGGCTTGGGACCCTCAGCCGGACTGGCCATTCTTCTCCCCATGACCTTCGGCATGGACCCAGTGGCGGGTATTATTATGCTGGCCGGAATCTATTACGGTTCCATGTATGGCGGTTCTATTACTTCCATTCTCATTAACGTGCCCGGTGATCCTGCCTCGGTAGCCACCACTTTGGACGGGTTTGCCATGGCCAAGAAAGGAAGAGCCGGAGCAGCCCTGGGGATTTCCGCTTTTGGCTCTTTTATCGCCGGCACCGGCGCTGTTGTAGTTTTTACTTTCTTGGCCCCTTTGGTTGCTGAATTTGCTTTAAGGTTTGGCCCGCCGGAATATTTTGCCCTCATGGTTTTAGGCCTGACAACAATCGCCGGGATGACCGGAAAATTTCCTACCAAAGGTTATATTTCCGCTCTCTTAGGTTTATTCTTCGCTACAGTGGGCTTGGACCTGGTTCAGGGCATACCCCGCTTTACTTTTGGCATCTGGAATTTGTTCGAAGGGGTAGATTTTATCCCTGTAGCCATGGGCCTCTTCGGTATCGCTGAAATTCTCACCAGTGATGATGATTTAAGCGATTTAAAAGTTGACAAAAAAGATGTCAGCTTAAGAAAAGTCCTTCCTACCAGGGAAGACTGGAAGTATTCCCTGCCCCATATCGGCAGCGGTGGAGTTATCGGCTTCTTTGTCGGTATGCTTCCCGGTGCTGGTGCAACTATCGCCTCCCTGATTTCTTACGGGGTTGCCAAGAAAACCTCTCCTCGTGGAGATGAGTTTGGTACCGGTGTTATCGAGGCAGTTGCCGCTCCTGAATCCGCTAATAACTCTGCTTCCGTAGGTGCCATGGTTCCCATGCTTACCTTGGGTGTTCCTGGCTCAGGCAGTACCGCTGTTATGCTTGGAGCATTAATGATGTTTGGGTTGACCCCCGGACCCCTGCTTTTTGAAAAAAATCCTGATTTTGTTTGGGGTCTGATAGGTAGCATGTACATCGGCAATATCATGCTGGTTATCCTTTCTACAGCCTGCATTTACTGGTTTGTTAAGATTTTAAGGACACCGACACCGATCCTGAATGCAGTTGTTATGGCTTTTATACTGATTGGAGCTTACAGCTTAAATAACAGCATGTTCGATGTGGGTCTGACTATTTTCTTCGGTGCTATAGGCTACTTTATGAAGAAGTTGGATTATCCGGCAGCTCCCATGGTCCTGGCTTTGGTTTTAGGAACTCTCTTGGAAACTTCCTTAAGACAATCCATGATTCTTTCCAACGGAAGTCTTACGATTTTCTTTACCAGGCCGATTTCCTGTACTGTTTTGGTAATTTCTATCATCATTGTAATTTGGCCTTTGTTTAAAAAGATTCTTCCCAAGAAAAAAGCCGGGGGCCTTTCCGCCTAATAAGCATTAGCTTAGCCCCAAAATTCCAGGAGGTGTTGAACTTGAAAATAAACGAAGAATTATGTATAGGCTGCGGAGAATGCCTGCCTTATTGCCCCATGGGAGCAATTAAGCTGGAATCCGATACAGCTGAGATTGATTGGGATGA
>DUML01000131.1 GCA_012839895.1 Peptococcaceae bacterium
AAAAAGGGAATAAACGAAATTATTAGCGGCAAGGAGAGATTTTGTATGGCCATTGAAATAAAAAGATGCACCCTCGAAGATATCAAAACATTGCAAAAGGTCGGCAGGGAAACCTTTTATGAATCTTTTAAAGACCAAAACTCCCCTGAAAATATGAAAGCCTATTTGGAAAAAGCTTTCAATTTGGAACAGCTTGAAAAGGAACTAGCCAATAAGCACTCACAATTTTATTTTGTAATCGTTGATAAGGAAGTGGTGGGGTATTTGAAGGTCAATGTTGATGATGCACAAACGGAAAAGATGGGCAAAGAATACCTTGAAATTGAACGCATTTATATTCGGCAAACCTTTCAAAAATATGGACTCGGCAAATGTTTGTTTAATAAAGCCATTGAAATTGCAAAGGCGTTAGATAAGAAAAAAATTTGGCTTGGCGTCTGGGAAAAGAATGAAAATGCCATTGGTTTCTATGAGAAAATGGGATTTGTTAAAACCGGCTCCCATGCCTTTTATTTGGGCGATGAGGAGCAAACGGATTATATTATGGTCAAAACTTTGGAAGGTTGAAGTGGAGGAAAGGAATAATTTTGGGGAATCCTCGTATTTTGGGAAGCTTTCAAAGTGGATTTGGAAATCAAACCCACTTTTTTAACTTCCTTTATTCTTTTCTGCAATATCTTTTAGCAAAGCAATGATTTCTTTATTTTGTTCAATTTGAATCTCACTATTGATACGGAGAAGTCTCAACCATCTGAAGAAAAAAGCAATCAACAATATTCCCTTGAAATCAAACCCGACAAATAATAAAAACCCGCTTTGAAATATAAAGCCTTTTCAAAACGGGTTTTTAATTGGAAAAATACAGGATATTTTTTGCGAATCAACATAAAACGATGATCCGAAATGGTGTGGTTTGGGCAGGAATGCTGCGGGTTGTTGGTCCATAAATAACGACTAAATCCCGGTTTCCAGGATATTTTGAAAAGAGTTGCCCATTACTCATCAAAATGGGGGTGAAAGGAGATAAATGTAATTGCAATTGCCCATCGCTGCTTAACAATTGATGATCGAAATAGCTGACTTTCACATTCCGGTCCGGATATTCTTTCACTATCACAAGGGCTTGATATTGGGGTGGATAGATGAGAATGGCCGGCAAATCGCCATTATAGTATCCCGTCACTTTGTCTCCAATCATGACTGTTTCTTGGTTGATGAAGTATGTTGAAGGGGTGACGACAAAATTGACGATTGAACCGGATTCATCTTCCACTGTAAACAATTTATTGCAACCTTCCATTTCGCCCCTTTGCCCCGTGAAAAAATCACTGATTGCCGTAACGGCCCCGCTGAAAGATAAAAAATTGGTCATGCGATACCTCCAGAACAAAGTAAATTCATTTCCATAACTAACAATATAGGTTATGATCTGAAAAAGTTTTGGTTAATTCGTGGTTCGAATCCAGTTCATTTTCACCATTATTCCGATAAAAGTCATTCTAAGAATATCGGGTAAGAAAATGAGTCAGATACTAAACTATGAACTGAAGGAGGAAGGAAAATGCTGAAAAGTCTTAATGAGGCGTTGGAATATATTGAAGCCCACTTAAATGACGAAATCGATGAAAAGGAAATTGAGAAAATTACAGGGACTTCGATTTATCATTTTAGACGAATTTTTTCATTTCTTTCAGGAATGACTTTAGGTGAATATATTCGAAATAGGAGATTATCTAACGCTACCTTT
>DUML01000075.1 GCA_012839895.1 Peptococcaceae bacterium
CAGTAGCAAGAAGTTCATTAATGGCAGTTTCAAGTTCAACGCGAAAAACTTCATCAACAGATTCATTTTTTAGTAGTGCTGACAATAATTTTGTGTTAAGATTAGACATAAGGGAACCTTCTTTCTCATGTAGTATTTATTGTGGGCACTTTAAATTCTACAAGAAGTTGGTTCCCTTTTCTAGTATTAACTAGAGAACCGGGTTTACACAAAATATTTTATACTACCGAAATTGATATTATTCCTAAATACATCATGTTGATACATTATTATAGATTAATCCTTATTAATTCTGCCTTGTTGTTTGGACAATAAAATTAACCTTTTAGCATCTTAACCTTTTTGCATACATTGGAAAACTAAAGCCCCGGACGAGGATATAACCCTCAGGCCCGGGGCTTTAGTTTTCTGAATAAGTTTTAAAATAAGTATTTATATGTTTTTAAATATAGTTTGCTTAATTTATCGATAAATACTTTATTCAAAGTATCAGTTCAGACAACAAATATCGGCACTTGGAAAAATAATCAACGTAAAGATCTGATATTTTAGGTAACAATAATAATGCCAATCACTAAAATCAAAATATTTTTTCGACCTAAAGAAGAAAAACTTGCTATAACTTACTTTAAATAGGAGGTTTGATTTAGATGCCTGAACATAGCGAACAATTCCTTTCCACTAAAAGAACTATTCCCAAAATTAAAGATTCCATCAGCTTAGGTCTCCTATCAGGCCTAGTAGGGACTTTAGCTATGGATTTACTAAACTTGGTTGCTTGGAAAAGAGATAAGTCGGATGTCTTATACGGGCACTTAGGCGCCTCAATCCTCATGAACGACCAGAGAATCAGAAGGAGAAATAATTTCCTTTTTGGGGAAGTGCTACACCTTATAACGGGAGCTTTAGCAGGAATCCCTTTAGTGTATACCTATAAACTCAGCGGGAAAGACCAGCCGATCGTTAAAGGCGCCGCTTTTGGTTCTCTGGTTTGGTTTGCATTTTATGTCCTAGGCATAAAAACCCATACCTTTAGAAGCAAACCAAAGACAACTGCAAGCCATAAAACAAGTTTATTGCAAAACATTTTCTATGGTATTGTCACCGCCAAAACTATGACTTACCTGGCGCATCCGGATGTTTTTTCCCAAACCGGTGCTCAAACCCGTCGCCAAGAAACCGACTTACCTTCAAAGAATGCCAAATCGGTCCAAACCTGGGAATCTCCTTCCCCTGAGATTGCTACGGAAAAAACTCTTCACTAATAAATCCCACTAACAAAGATACTTTGCCCTTATTTAACCCTGAATAGTGCCTGAGCGTTACGCGAGGACAGTTCAGCCACTTTCTCAAAAGTAAGACCTTTGAGTTCCGCTATTTTGCTGACAACCTCCCGGACAAAGGCCGGCTCATTACGCTTACCCCGATAAGGCTCAGGGGTCAGATAAGGGCAATCTGTTTCTACCAAAAATCTGTCTTCCGGGACCTGTAAAGCTACTTCGACAGAATGGCGGGCATTTTTATAAGTAAGCGGTCCTGAAAAAGAAAGATAAAAACCCATCTTCAAAAGTTCCTTAGCCATTTCCCAAGAACCAGAGTAAGAGTGAAATACTCCCCCCGCCTCAGGGGGGTGTTTTTTGATTAGGGATAAGATATCACCATGAGCATCCCGGTTGTGGATTACAATAGGCAAGCCCACTTCGTTAGCAAGCTCAATTTGTTGAATAAAGACCTGGCGCTGAATATCCCGCGGCGACAGATCCCGATAGTAATCCAAACCTATTTCGCCCCAGGCCACTACTTTAGGATTTTGGGCAAGCCGCAGCAGGAAATCCCAAGTCTTGGCGCTAGTGTCCTTAGCATCGTGGGGATGAATCCCCACTGTGGCATAGATAAAGGGATACTTAGTAGCCAAAGTTACCGCCTTTTGGCTGGTAGCTTCGGAAAATCCTACATTAATTATATTGGTAACTCCATTAGCTTTGGCTCTCTCAATTACTTTCTCCCTGTCGGACTGAAAATCTTCATTATCTAAATGTGCATGTGTATCCCAAATCATTTTACTATTGCTCCCGTGGAAAATTCTTTTTGGACTGTCAGTACTTCCAAGGTACCCTCTTCTGACGCGGCTAAAATCATCCCCTGTGAGACTATACCCCGTAATTTGGCAGGCTTAAGATTAGCAACCAGGATGACTTTTTTGCCCACTAATTCCTCCGGTGCATAATACTGGGCAATACCTGAGACTATGGTCCGGACTTCTTCCCCAAGCTGAACCTCCAGTTTAAGCAGTTTATCAGCTTTTTCCACTTTTTCCGCTTTGAGAACTTTAACTACCCTCAGGTCTATTTTGGCAAAATCTTCAATACTGATTTCTTCTTTAATAGGAGCAATTTGTGGCGTAACGGCCTTTTCAGGGGCTTGAGGACCCTCTCCTTGGCTCGTACCGGTACTCCCTTGTTCTTCCTCCGTAAAAGCGGAAATATCCACTCTGGGGAAGATGGGCTGCCCTTTTTCAATCACAGTCCCAGGGGGGATAATATTCCACTTGGCCGCTTGCTCCCAGTCCCCATAATAATCGCCGCCGCCCAGCAACGGCTTAATCTTCTCTGGGACGCCCGGCATAAAGGGGGCGCATAAAATACCTAAGATTCTGATACTGTCAACAAAAGTATAGAGCACGGTGTTGAGTCTTTCCCGCTGCGAGGGGTCTTTAGCCAAATTCCAAGGAGCAGTTTCGTCCACATATTTATTGCAGCGGCTCACAAACTGCCAGATAGCTTCTAAAGCTGCGGCCGGGTCACAAGCCAGCATTTTTTCCTCAGCCGTAGCCATAACTTGGCTGCTGAGTTCCTTTAATTCCTTTTCCAAATCCGTATCCGGACCGGGACTGGGGACTTTGCTGTCATTGTATTTGACCACCATGGCCAAGGTGCGGGAAATATAATTGCCTAAATCGTTAGCCAAATCACTGTTTAATCTTTCTACCAGGTCATCTTCGGAATAAGTTCCATCCATGCCTGCCTGCATTTCCCGCAAAAGGAAGTAACGGATGGGATCGGAGCCATAGCGGCGGATAAGTTCAAATGAATCCTGGACATTGCCCCGGGACTTGGATATTTTACCCCCTTCCTTGCTTAAGAACCAGCCGTGGCCAAATACTTTTTCCGGAAGGGGTATGTCCAAAGCCATTAAAACTATCGGCCAAATCACGGTATGGAAACGTACAATGTCTTTGCCAATTAAATGGACATTCGCCGGCCAATATTTTTTATAATTCTCTCCGTCCGGATAACCCAGAGCTGAAATGTAGTTAATAAGAGCATCCAGCCAGACATAAACTACATGTTTGGGGTCAAAAGGCACTTTGATTCCCCAGTTAAATGTTGTCCGGGAAACACAAAGATCTTCCAACCCGCCTTCAATGAATTTGATCATTTCGTTGCGGCGGGAAGCAGGCTGGATAAACTCGGGGTGGTCCTGAATATATTTAAGAAGCCTGTCCTGGTATTTGGACATTCTGAAAAAATAGCTTTCTTCTTTTAAGAGCTCAACCTCTCTGCCGCAGTCCGGGTTGGGGCATTTCCCATCCACTAACTTGTTTTCAGTCCAGAAGGTTTCACAGGGAGTGCAGTACCAACCTTCATATTCCGATTTATAGATATCCCCTTGCTCATAAAGCTTGGTAAAAATTTGCTGGACGACTTTGGCATGGCGTTCTTCCGTTGTCCGGATAAAATCGTCATTTGATATTTGCAAGAGCTTCCACAGTTCTTTAAACCTTTCCACTATCCCGTCCACATAAGTATGAGGGTCAAGACCTGCGCTCTCTGCCGTTCTTACAATTTTTTGGGCGTTTTCGTCTGTCCCGGTTAGGAAAAAGACATCATCACCCTTCATTCTTCTCAATCTGGCCATAGCATCGGCAGCAATAGTTGTATAGGCTGTTCCAATATGGGGGCTGGAATTAGGGTAATAGATTGGGGTAGTAATATAATATTTCACCGGTTACAACTCCTTTTTTTCTTATCTTTTTGTTTATTCATTGCACAAAGCATTTTTCCCTGCATATTATAATATTGTCAGAATTTGATTATTGTCTCTGTTTAATATAGAAATTGATATGCCTCTTGTCAAGTTTTGGTTAGCGAAATTATTCTAGGATTATTTATTTGTGCAAAAAATAATTAGGACAAGCCCTTTTACCTATTGACTTTTTTAGGTAGCATTGGTAACATAAGGTTTGCTAAATGTCGAATTTTAATGAAGAAAGGGGTAGTAGTATGAAGTCTACAGGAATCGTGAGAAAAGTGGATGAACTCGGCCGTGTAGTGTTACCAATTGAACTGCGCAGAACTCTAGGAATTGACGAAAAAGACGCTCTCGAAATTTACGTTGATGAAGAAAAAATTATACTTAAAAAGTATGAGCCTGCGTGTGTTTTCTGTGGCAACGCTTCCAACGTCAAAGTTTTCCGTGGCAAAAACGTCTGTATGGAGTGCGCAGCAGCAATGGGTGAAGCTGCAGCCAATGCAGAAAGCAAAGCCGGTTGATTTGATTATGTTTTAATTCCGACTAAGAACGAAAGGGAAGGTATACTCACCTTCCTTTTTTTTCTTCCATTACCAGGCAGGCTTCATAAATATCTCTCTTCCTAATTCCGTAAAGTTTGGCTACGGTTTTCATAGCTTCTTTTCTATCGACACCAGCCTCTTCCAGTCTTCTTAATTCCTCCAGCCAAGCTGCCGGCTCGCCGGTTTTTTTCTCGGCATTGTAAGGGGCAAGGAGCAAACAACATTCCCCTTTAGGCGGAACGCCTTGAAACTCAGCTAAGAGCTCACTGATTAAACCCTTATGCACTTGCTGATGGATTTTAGTAAGCTCTCTGGCTACGGCCGCTTCCCGCTCTCCCAGTATTTCCAGGATGTCTTCCAGGGTACTGAGCAAACGATGGGGCGCTTCATAGATAATCAGGGTATAGGGGAGTTCGGCTACTTGCGCTAAAACCTCCCGCCTCTCCTTTTTGCCGGTAGGTAAAAAGCCCAGATAAAGAAAACTGTCCGCAGGCATGCCGGACAGGACAAGGGCTGTTATGGCTGCATTAGGTCCGGGTAAGACATCAATTGGGATATTTTCCGCCAGACACTCGCGGATAAGAACCTGGCCAGGGTCAGATATTCCCGGCATTCCTGCATCGGAAATTAAAGCGCCTTTTTCTCCGTTTTTAAGTCTTTGGACAATTTCTGCCGTCCTCTGCCTTTCATTATGCTGGTGATAACTAAGCAAAGGAGTCTTAATTCCATAATGGTTAAGAAGTTTTCTTGAATGCCTGGTGTCTTCAGCCGCAATAAAATCTACATTTTTTAAAGTGTCCAAAACACGCAGAGTTATGTCCGCCAGATTGCCGATAGGAGTCGCGCAGATATATAGAAGGCCTTCTTCGGACATGATATCCCCCCGAACTCAGTCTTTTCTTAAAAAAGCATTACAAAAGAGGCAACTGCCCTCTAGCGGCTCCCCGAAATAAATATGGCAGACATGGAACCCTTCCTGGTAAAGCTTTTCGAGGTTCTCATGGGCTTCTTTTTGTATCCTGGCCGCATTTTTTTGCACCCTTGCCGTATCAGCTTCCGAAACGGCACAGAGCTGTCTTTTCAGTTTGATGTTTTCCTCCTCCAAATATTCCACATATTGACGGAGGCTTCTAACTTCCTCTAAAAGCTTGGAAAGGTTCTCTTCCACTTCGGAAATCGCTTGGTAGAGTTGTCCCATTTCTATTCCTCCGCTTCCTCAGCAACAAGCCTACTTAATTCAGCCTTACTTTCCTCATCCAGAGGTTCCTTGAAGATATTTTGGGCTTGGTTTTTAGAAAGACAGCCGCCTTCACCCTCATAGCAATTATTTTCATATTTCAGGCAGCACATTAGCCGTCCGCAAATCCCGGATATTTTAGTTGGATTTAGAGAAAGATTCTGGTCTTTTGCCATGCGGATGGAGACAGGCTCAAACTCCCCCAAAAACGTGACGCAGCACAACTCACGACCGCAAGAACCAAGCCCGCCGAGCATTTTGGCTTCATCCCGCACCCCAATCTGGCGCAATTCAATCCTGGTGCGGAACACTGCGGCTAAATCTTTGACCAGTTCACGAAAATCTACGCGCCCTTCCGCTGTAAAAGAGAAAATAATTTTATTACCGTCAAAAGTATATTCAACGTCAATTAATTTCATGGGCAGGTTATGAGCGGCAATTTTAGTCAAGCAAATTTGAAAAGCATCTTTTTCTTTTTTGGCATTAATTCTATCCTGTTCCTCATCTTCAGGTGTTGCCTTCCGCAGCACTTCTTTTAAAGGAGCGACAATTTCCTCATCGGGAACTTCCCTTAAAGGTAGGACAACTTTGCCAAACTCCATACCCCGCGCAGTTTCTACAATAACATTATCCCCAACTTTTAAGTCCTGATTGCCGGGAAGAAAATAATATATTTTACCGGCTTTTTTAAAACGAATTCCTACCACTTTAACCAATATCCATCCCTCCTTGTCTGAGATGTTTAAGTGCAAGCACTTCCAGGGCCAGCCTATGGTTGACCTGTTTATTGATTGCTTCTGAAATATGCCTTATTTCCGTTAAAAACTGGGGAGATAATTTCCCCTTAAGAACAAGTTCTCTGCCGGTAACAGCTAAAGTCTGAAGAAAGATTCGAAATTCCTCTTGCTCTAACGGCCAGAGACTAAAGACCTTGGTAAAATCCCCTGTTTCCAGGATGGTAAAGTATTTGTCCAGCCAGGCTCTGACCCTATCCGTGCCGAGCAGAGTAATTTTCCGGGCCAAATCAGGATCTCCCCCGCTTAAGAGAAAAGCTTCCTGTTCCGCGCCCAAGACTTCTTCTTGAGGCAACGGGAAATATACTTCTTGCGCCCGGCTGCGCAAGGTAGGTATAATTCTTTCCGCATTTCCGGTACTAAAGACCAAAATAGTATTTGGCGGCGGCTCCTCCGCCATTTTAAGGAGAGCATTCGCAGCCGGAAGAGTTAATTTATCGGCCTCTTCAATGAGGCAAATTTTATATTTCCCTTCGTAATTTTTCTGAGATATTTTAGCTTGCAGGGTCAAAATCTGCTCTATGCCTATCGAGTTGGGAGAAGGCTTCAGGAAATATACATCGGGGTGGTTGCCGGAAACAATTTTTTTACAGGCAGGGCACTCCCGGCAGGGCCGGTTCTCTCCTTTACAGTTTAGCATGAGAGCCAATTCCAGAACAGCCTGCCGCCTTTCCTCAGTACCGCTCCCATGGAAAAGGTAAAGATGAGCAACTCTATCTTCCAAAGCAGCTTTCTGGACTAATTTATAGTTAATGCTCAACGTCCTTCTCACCTCAAAAATCTATGACCTGAATCTTTTTCTCTCGATAATTTTGCCAACCTTGCCAATTGTAGTTCTCAGCCCGATCAAGATAATTCTGCACGAAGGGAGTGATTTCCTCTCCCAGAGCTACTAAGGGGATCCCCGGAGGATATACCGAGATAGTTTCTCCCGCTATTTGGCCTAAAGCTTCCTTAACCGGCACACTCCTTTTGGGAGCGAACCAGGCTTCCCGGGGAGAGAGGCGCAATGGAGGTATGGGCATTTGACATGGCTTTGCCGGACCGGCCTTTTTTGCTTTATTTTTTTCTCCCCCGCCAGTATAGTGCTTGACCAAATAAGCTAAAGCTCGGCGCAATAGCCTGACATCTTCCGGTCTGCTGCCGATCCCCAACATAAATAAGATATTACTCTTATCCCATAACTCGGGCTCAATACGAAATTCCTTCCTTAAAATCTCCACGGCTTCCGCCGTGCCAAGAGACAAGGAATCCAGATTAACCAAGATTTTTGTCCAATCAATTTCCTTGATGCCGTACTTTCCGGCATCTTTGTCGGTTAAAATCCTTAAGCTCCCTTCTAACTCTTCTTGCAGTTTCTTTACTTCCCACTGCAAATCAGCCCATGGGGCTCGAGAAGACAAATGCTGGGTAGCATTTTCCAAAGAAGCCATTAACAAATAACTTGGACTGGATGATTGCAAAAGTTCTAAAGATTGTTTCAAGGCAATTCTATTTATCCGCTCTCCCTGGACATGCAGCATTGCAGCTTGAGTCAGTGCGGCTAATGTCTTATGGGTGCTGTGGACTACCAGGTCTGCGCCAAGTTTAAGGGCATTGTCCGGGAACAAATCCCCTAGAAAATGCGAACCATGGGCTTGGTCAACTAAACAGGGAACAGCCGGATTTGTTTCATCCCGCTCTTTTATAATGGCTGCCAGGTCAATAACCGTCCCATAATAACTGGGGATTGTTAAATGTATTGCTCCTACTTCGTCATCATTAACTCTAAATTGCCCAGTATCTAGGCCCAAGGGCAAATTGAAATCAGGATGAATAATCGGCGGAACATACTCAGGGCTAAGCCCCGCTAAAATCAAAGCCCCGATAACCGAGCGATGAGCCTGGCGTTGGATACGAATCTTCTTGCCCCTTAATACAGGGTTGGCAGCCAAAGCGAGGAACATTGCCTGATTGCCCACTGTGGCGCCATTGACCAAGAAATATGTTTCCTCTGCCCCATAGACCTGGGCGGCTCTTCTTTGGGCTAAAGCAATTACTCCCTGGGGATTATGTAGCATGTCTAAACCAGGAAGTTCAGTTAAGTCATAATCCGGGAAAAGCAGTGCTTCCAAAAGGTCCTTCCGCCCTTTATGGCCGGGTGTATGAAAGGAGTACATACCAGATTTACTATAGCTGAACAACCGCTTGTTTAAAGAATCCACCGTACTCCTCCATTAATAAAAAAATATACTATTATCACATTTTATATTTAAGCGTGTTTATATTGTAGCATGTTTTTTTAATAACGTTTCTAAATAATTTTTGTAAGTAAGGGTTCTACTACCTACAATCATAGTATTTTTATATTGTAACATACTTTCAAACTTTTTTCACTTATTGGCGTACCTGGCCAGGCACGGCTCTAGTTAGCTTCAATGAGGCTAAAGTAAGCTATTGAAAATTGAAGACATGGCCTTCCGCCCAAAGCCGCTGCCAAAGAGGATAGCCTTTATATTTTGAATCAGCTCCTCGTAAGCAACCGGATCGATTTGACTGACAAGGAGCTTTTTTTCACAAAGTGAACAAATAAATTTCTTCCTAAGAAAAATCCCGTCATATAAACCCTTGGCAGGCGGCCGGTTACAAAAACAACACTTAGGGTATATATTGGTCACTGCAATTCACTCCTTTTCCTAAATCTTTTCCACCTTTCCCTAATTTCCTAAGGCCAATAACCAAACTGACAAATCTTTCATGGCCGACCCTAACTTTTCTAACTAATCCTAACCGTCCCTCATAAACGCTTAATTTTTCAGACTGAAGTTTCACTTTTTACTATATTCTTCCCGGAATAAACCGTTCTTAGTATTTTTTAACACTTTTCTCCAGGCTTTTTAAACATACCTGCCCACCTTAAGTCATAGGATGAAATGAGCAAGCCTTTATACTTTTAGAACTTAAACGGAAAGGATTAATCATTCATGCCTCTACCTTGCAGGTCTTTTGGGCGGAACAGGACTACCTTTTTTACCGGACTCCTTTTCTTAAAAATCCTTTACTTACGTAACTTAATTTTTCCTCAGTCTTTTGATTTGAAAATTATCTGCCTGGAGCTGGCCTCAGCAATGGTCATATTCGGCCTGTTGAACCTCACTAAGTTCCAAAAAAGCATCCTGTTCTGGGCTGTTAATGGTTTTTTCTCTTCCCTTTTTTTAGCCAATGCCATCTACTATAGCTATTTTGGACAATTTATAAACCTGGAGGCTCTAAGGCAAATAGTAATGGTAAAAGATCTGGGCCCCAGCATCGCCGAACTCTTTTCCCCGGCTTATTTGCTATTTTTCCTTGATTTTTTTCTTGTCTATCTCCGAAACTTTGGGCGGAAATTCCTTAGCACACATCGTCACAAAAACCTTTTTCTCAACTCCCGGAAGTTTCCCTTTCTTCTGTGGGCTTTAAGACTAAAAAAAAGAACTCTCATCCCCCGATTTATAATCTCCTTTCCGGCCAGGCGCCCAATCCTTAAAGCGAACCTGCCTACTCCCTTTAAAAGGAATCTTCTTATGAGGAATCCATCTTCCCAAGCCCCAAAAAATCAGCCGGTTGCTCTGCTAATTGCCTTCCTATTTATTCTTGTTAATATCCTTTTTTATCCGGAAAAGGAGAACCGTATGGCCATGAGCCGCGAAGTCGGCCTGCTTAACGCCCAAGGGTATGCTCTCCTGGCGCCTTTTAGGAAACAATCTGAAGATTATACCTTTCTGTTAGAAAGCAGTTTAACCCAGGCGACTATTAATGAACTCAAACAGCTCCAGCCGGTTCCTTGGCCGAAATACTTTGCTGCAGCGGCAGGCCTTAATGTTATCTTGGTCCAATTAGAATCGACGGAAAGCTTCTTGGTAGACCTGAAAATAAACGGCCAAGAAATAACACCCAATCTTAATAAACTAATTCGCGAAAGCCTCTATTTCCCTTACTTTTACAGCCAAATAGGTCAAGGAAATACATCCGATGCCGAATTTATTAGCAATACATCTCTCTACCCCCGGGCCAGGGGAGGAGTAGCCACTGACTTCATAGGCATTGAGTACCCCTCCCTGCCCAGGTTGCTAAAAAAAGAAAGTTATATTTCAGTGACTTTTCACCCTAATGTAATCACTTTCTGGAAAAGGGATAACCTCTACCCTTGCCTTGGTTTTGATAAATATTATGACCGGGAGTTTTACCAAAATGAGGACCTTTTGGGGCCTTGGGGTTCTTCGGACGAAGTCCTCTTTAAAAAAGCCCTCCCCGAACTGCTTAAATTCCAAAAAAAGGGGCAAAAGTTTTACGCCAGTTTAATAACCCTAACCAACCATCATCCCTTTAATCTGCCCGTTGAGCGTCGGAAAATTAAACTTCCTGACGCCTTGGAAGGGACTTTGCTGGGCAACTATCTATACTCGGTAAATTACCAGGATTATGCTTTCGGTCTGTTTCTTGAAGACTTAAAGACCTCCAAGTTATTGGACAAATCTCTCCTAGTAGTCTTTGGCGACCATTATGGCTTTACTAAGGGCATGGACACCAGATTTCAACAAGATTTCTCACTTTTTCTCGGGAGAGAGCATGACGTCCTGGACCGCTTGCAGGTCCCCTTCCTTATTAAAGTCCCGGGACTAAAACCTCAAGTGATTGAAACTGTCGGCGGGCAGGTGGATATTTTGCCTACCTTGGCTAATCTTTTAGGCATCTCCCTTGATGACCAGCTTGTTTTTGGCCAAGATCTTTTAAACTACCGGCAAAACTTGCTTGGCTTCCGTTTCTATAACCCGGAAGGGACCTTGATCACCGGCGACACTTTTTACCTGCCCGGAAGCGACACAGGAATAAACATCAAAACCCGGGAAGAGGTAAAAGATAAAGAGTTTTTACAGCAAGAGGAGAAGAGAATAAAAGCCCTCCTCCAACTGGCGGACAGCTACATGCAATACTTAGATGATAATAAAAAAATGTAGCTTTCAAACAAAAACATTCATTATATTTAGGCTAATTAAGAAGGTTTATTCACCTAGATTTATCTAATAAGGACAAATAAATGCATCACTAAAAAGGATAATTTTTCAAAGGGACACTATTTGTCGGAATATTGCAAAATCAAACAATTGACGATAGAAAATCTAGCATGGTAGTATACTAGTATACACACCCTGCCATAACATTTAATAAACTAAAGTTCCAAATAATTACCAAGTAAGTAGGAGGTATTACAAGCTTTGGAGGGTGAAAGCCAACGTATTATTAAAAATTTTTCCGAACTAGTTGCCAATGGGCCAACTAAAATTAGGAGGGATGCCTTAGAAATTATCGAAAGTGGAATCCGTAGCGCTATTCCCTATGAGGAAACTAAGAAGCTCGTTAAACTGGACAATTATAGTTTGCTAATAGGGGAACAGAAAATTAATCTCCAAGAAGTAAATAACATTTATGTAGTCGGTGTAGGTAAAGGTTCATATCCTATAGCTTTGGCTCTGGATGAAATTCTGCGGGACAAAATAAAAGAAGGCATAGTCGTTGTTAAAGAAGGAGAAAAAAGAAGACTGAAATATATCGAAGTATTCGAATCGTCCCACCCTTTGCCTGATGAGAGAAGCCTGGTCGCAGCACGGAAAATAAAGGCAATTCTTGATAAAGCCGATAAAAATGACATCGTCCTAGCTGCTATTACCGGGGGGTCCTCAGCTCTTGTTAATTTGCTTCCGCCTAGTATTGACATAGAAGAATTAAAACAATTGAACGACTTGCTTTTGAAAAGTGGTGCCAGTATCGGAAAAATGAATGCTGTCCGTAAACATTTGTGTTTAATGAAAGGCGGAAGGTTGGTTACTTATGCCCATCCAGCTCCCGTTTATACCTTTACCCTAGATACGGCACCTCCAGATTTGCCTTGGCCCGACCTGGTCCTACCAGACCCCTCAACCTTTAAGGATGCGATAGACGTTCTAAAAAGCTATGATCTATGGTCAGAAGTTAGTGAATCAATCCGAGATTATTTGCAAAAGGGCTTACATAACTCAGCAATGGAAACACCTAAGTCTCTGGATTCATACCAAAGTTATATTTTTAGCGTAGCCGACCCCAGGTCCACGTGCTTGGCAGCCGCTAGGAAAGCAGAAGAATTAGGTTATAATGCTCATATTTTATGTACGGCCATGGAAGGAGAAGCCAGTCAACTTGGAATATTTCTTGCGGGCTTAGTTAACGAAATCTCAGCCAGAAACCAGCCTTTTTCGTATCCGTGTGCTTTGATTTCTGCCGGCGAAACTACAGTAACAATCACAGGAAAATGTGGTTCCGGGGGACCAAATCAGGAGACAGCTTTGGGGTTTGTACAAAAACTCTATAGTAAGCGCAATGCTGTTTGTGTCAGTATTGATACCGATGGCACCGACGGACCGAGTCAAATAGCTGGCGGAATAACCGATACTCAAACTAAAGAAAGAGCTGCGGCTTTAAACCTAAATTTGGCTCAATACCTTAAAGAACATGATTCTTCTACAGCGCTCTTAAAACTTGGTGATGCCATTATTACCGGACACACTGGTACAAACGTTATGAATTTACGAGTGGTCTTAATTGAATAAGGAGAGTGCTTACTAATAATGGATAAAATTGAAAAGATCACGGGTAGAGAAATTCTTAATGCCCGTGGAAAACCGACTGTAGAAGTCGAGGTCATTACCAGTTCGGGAATTATCACCACGGCTTCAGTACCAAGTGGTACCTCTAAAGGAAAGTATGAAGCCCATGAGCTCTATGACGGCGAAAAGCGCTATCACGGGTACGGAGTCAAAAAGGCTGTTAATAATGTAAATACAGTAATTAGGGAAGCTATCCTTGGCTGGGACGTTATTGATCAGCGTGGAATCGACCGGACGATGATTGCTTTAGATGGGACAAAAAATAAGAGCCGTCTTGGTGGAAATGCCATCTTAGCCACTTCTGTGGCAGTGGCCAAAGCCGGTGCACAATCAGTAGGCTTACCTTTATACCGCTATCTTGGAGGAATAAAAGCTAAAAAGCTTCCTAATATTGTAGCTACGGTAATTTCAGGAGGCGAATTTTCTCCTTCCGGTTTGGAATTTGAAGATTATCTTCTGATTTTAGAAGGTTTTAACAGCTTTGCCGATTCTTTAGAGGCTCTGGTTGAGATGCGCTCTCTTCTACAAAAAAAGCTAATTGCAAAGTACGGTTATTTTCCTGAGGATGGGGGGGCACTCGCTCCGCCTTTAAGTTCTACGGAAGAAGCCTTTGAATATATGCTTGGAGTAGCCAGGGAAGTCGGCTGTGAAAAAAACGTTAGTTTAGGACTCGATGTTGCTGCCAACGAACTCTATGACCCGGAAAGCGGATGCTATAACCTGTCTAAAGGTAGAATGAGTCCTTCAGAACTGATTAGTTATTATAAAAAACTCTGTACAGATTATCCACTTACCTTCATAGAAGATCCATTTGAGCAAGATCAACTGGCCAGTTTTGCTGAATTGAAGAAAGAACTGCCAGAAATTCAGATTGTAGGAGACGACCTTTTTGTAACTAATGTAGAACGCATCAAATTAGGAATAGAAAATGATTGCGCTAATACCCTTTTATTCAAGATAAACCAAATTGGAACAATAAGCGAGGCAATTGACGCAGCCATATTAGCTCAAAATAACAACCTTATTATTACAGCTTCTCTACGTTCAGGAGAGACAACCGATGATTTTATTGCCGATATGGCAGTAGGTATTGGGGCAAAACAAATTAAACTTGGTTCTCCTGTGCGGGGGGAAAGAAATACTAAATATAACAGGCTTCTTAAAATTGAAAGTGAATTGGCTGAGTTTTGATTTTAATTATTAAATTTATTTAATTAGTCCCGATTGACTTATTTAAAAAATGAGGAATAGATGCAGCATGTTTGAGAAAAGAACTATGGCAGATTATATCTATAACGACATAAAGGAGGCGATAACATACCTGGAGTATGAGCCAGGTGAGAAACTATCTGAAATGCAGCTTGCGCAAAAATATGGCGTTAGCCGAAGCCCGGTGCGGGAAGCCTTGGCAAGATTAGAACGCGACGGCTTAGTGGTAATCAAACCACAAAGCGGTACTACGGTGAGTGAGATATCTTTCAAAAGAGCCGAAGATATGAATGAAATAAGACGCCTTTTAGAACCTCATGCCGCTAAAATTGCAGCCTCTGTAATTACGGATGAACAATTACAAGAGCTTGAACGTCGACTGGCCAAACTGGCCGAACTTGAGCCGGACTCGGAAGCGAAATGCAATTATGCAATGGAAGTAGATGTTTTCTTGCACGATACAATACTGGATTTCTGCGGCAATAAAGAAATTGCAAAGATTATTAGAAGTTTTAGACCTATTATTCTTCGCATTAACATTGCCAATATGCTCTGGAGAAATAGATTGGTACCCGTAGAGAAAGAAATGAGGGAAATTTTTGCCAAGCTCAAAGAGCGTGATCCGCAGGGTGCTTATGAAGCTATGCGGAATCACCTGTATAATTTCCATATCCGTTCAACAAAACTAAGGAATATTAAGGGGGAAACAGTAAAATGAATATGAAGAAAATTTTAATCGCTCTCTTATGTTTTGTTGTGGTTTTTGGTACTTTGGTAGGCTGTTCTCAACCTGCGGCAAAAACAACTGCAAAATTAGATCCCAGCAAAGAAATAACTTTAATAGTGCCCTTTTCACCAGGCGGTGCAACTGACCTAATGGCTCGCAGACTACAGCCGATCTTCAAAAACGAACTCGGTTACAATCTTGTAGTTAAAAATGTTGAAGGCGGCGGAAGCGCTGTAGGTATTACCGAAGTAATTACATCTAAACCTGATGGTTATACGGTTGGCCTTGCAACCAGTTCCTTCCTAGCTCTGGCTGCTCAGGGGAGAATTTCTGTCGGCCCCGCTGATACTACCACTATTTGTTCCCTGTCTGAAGACCCGCTTATCTTAGTGGTTAAAGCTAACGGAAAGTATGATAATTTAGATGATTTTATTAAAGCAGCTAAAGAAACACCGGGAAAAATTACTATTGCCCAGGCAGGAACGAATAACGCCAACCATGCTTTTGCCGTACTTCTTGGCCAGGCAGCAGGAATAGAGTTAAAAAATATGCCGTTTGACGGTGCTTCCCGGGTAGTTACTGAGATTATCGGCGGTCATATTGACTCTGGAGTAATGAAACCCGCAGATTGCCTTAGCCAACTTAAAGCGGGAGAAGTGAAAATTATCGGTACCTTTACCCGCGAAAGAGTAAGTGTAATTCCCGATGTCCCAACTTTTGCTGAGTTAGGATATGATGTGTTCCCCTATGGAGATATCAACATGGTATCTTATATCATGGCGCCTAAAGGTTTAGATCCCGCAATCCGCGCAGAACTTGCAGACTTGTTCCAAAAGGCTATCTCTTCACCTGAGTTTCAAAAAGTTGCTGAAGAAAGCTCTTTTGTAGCTAATCCTATTACTGGTGATGAACTCGATAAATATATAAACGGAATATTTGAAGGGCTAAAAGCAACCAGCGAAAAAGTTTTTACTGCCAACTAACCGTATAATTTAAATGCAACTGTGCTATAAGCAGCTACCTGTATACTTAAAGGGGCAGTAATCTGCCCCTTTTATCCTAGGAGGTAATATGGACAAGGATAAGAAATTCTTCGAAGTCGTAGTATCAGCCTTTTTATTGGCTCTTACTGTTTTTCTCTTATACATTTCCTATACAAGTCCCAGCACGTTTGTAGCTGATGGCTTGGCGTCCATGGATTTCCCCAAAAGTGTTTTCTACATTCAAGCAGTTCTTTGTCTAATCGTATTAGTTAATTCCGTTAAGAAATATCTTCTATGCATCAAAGAAGAAAGAAGCACTCAGGTTAGTGACAAAGTAGCTAAAACACCTTTAATTAATAGCAAAGTACTAATAAGCATTATTTTAATAATTATTTATGTGTTTCTCTGGGATTATCTTGGTTTTATTCTAAGCAGTTTTATATTCTTTACGGTCGAATCAAGAATATTAGATAAGGAAAAAGCCCTTTGGAAATGTGTTATTATTGGACTTTTAGTTGCCCTATTAAGTTATGTAATTTTCGGTATTCTTTTTCAGGTATCGTTTCCGGAACCGCTCCTGGATTTATTCTTAGGTTGAGGAAGGTGTAATTGAAAAATGAATGATCTAAGTTTTATCATAACTCATTTTTTTGCAACACTCTCTGATCCTTTAACTATGTTTATGGTTCTTGTGGGTACTTTTATGGGGCTGGTTTTCGGCGCGCTACCTGGCCTGACAGCTACTATGGCAGTTGCTTTGTTAATTCCGCTTACTTTCACTTTAGACCCGGTAACGGCAATCGGAATGATGTTAGGCGCTTACGTTGGCGGGATTGCCGGAGGAGCTGTATCAGCGACGCTGTTAAATATTCCCGGTACCCCTTCGGCAGTAGTAACAACGTTAGATGGTTATCCAATGGCCAAACAGGGAAGAGGGGCTGAAGCTCTAGGGTGGGCGGCATTTGCCTCCGGTTTCGGGAGCCTTATCAGCTGGCTCGTCTTAGTTCTTCTTGCACCGGCTTTGGCCAAGGTCTGCGTTGGGTTTGCCTCCCCGGAATATGCCGCTTTGGCTTTCTTTGGCTTAACCATTATTGCAGCTGTATCAGGCAAATCAATAGTCAAAGGTCTTATTGGCGGGATGCTTGGTATGACCTTTGCTTTCGTAGGCCTTGATCCCATTTGGGGAGACTTAAGATTTACCTTTGGGAATATGAACTTAATGAGCGGAATCAGTATTATGCCTGCGCTCATCGGCTTATATTCCATTCCCCAAATCCTCCTCAGCTGTACGGAAAAGAACACTGTTAAAAATATTAATCTTAAACTGCATAATTTTGTTCCTTCCCCCAAAAAAATTTGGAAGTCAAAGGTCAATATAATTCGCTCCAGTATTATCGGGACAATAATTGGAATTATCCCGGCCACAGGCGGAAATATTGCCGCCTTTATGTCCTATGACCAGGCCAAACGTTTTTCTAAAGATCCTGATTCTTTCGGTAAGGGTAACCCTGATGGTGTAATTGCCTCAGAGGCTGCAAATAACGGCGTCTGTGGAGGGGCATTAGTACCGCTTATGACTTTAGGAATTCCTGGTGACAGCGTTACTGCAGTCTTATTGGGTGGATTACTGATTCACGGTCTTACACCGGGCCCCGCCCTGTTCGTTGAGCATTACGATATTGTGATCGGTATTTTTACTACTCTTTTAGTGGCAACTATTATGATGGTCTTACTACAGCTTGTCGGGATTAAACTATTTGTCAGAATTCTCTCAGTCCCTGTTAATTATTTGTCCGCAGGACTCGTCATCTTATCCATAGTAGGTTCTTATGCCTTACGTTCCAATATCTTTGATGTAGGCCTGACCATTGCCCTCGGGATTTTGGGCTATTTTATGGCTAGAGCCGATTATCCAGTGGCACCGGTGGTTTTAGGCCTGGTCTTGGGTGGGATGTTTGAACGAGAAGTTCGCTTGGCACTTAGACTCAGCGATGGCAGTCTTTCTATCTTTTTTACAAGACCCGTTGCCTGCGTAATAGTCTTAATTGCATTTGCTGTAATCACATCTAATATAATTAAGAATCTTCGAACTAGACATAAAATTAATAATAATTCCTGAACTTTATGATTAACCTTATTTTGTGATTAACCTTATTTTTAGAGTATATTTACTTAATAATATTATCCCAGATATAGACATAAAACAAAGAACCCAATATCTTCAGACAATGTTAAGAAGATATTGGGTTCTTTATTTGAGTTAGTTTACTTATTACAAAAAATTTTTTAGGCTTTATTTCTCGAAAATAGTACCCGTTTTAAACTTGGAATCTTTAAAGGCATATTTTGTCAGGAGGTAATAAGATACCCCACCTACCACAAGGCCGATTATCCAGGCAAGATCAACCAGGATAAAAGCGGCAGCGGCTCCGATACACATGGCCGCAATAGCAGCCGGATTGTATCCGGAATAAGGGCCGTCCTTTTGATATAAATCGTTAATATTTACTTTTTGTCTCCTAAGGATATAGTATTCTACGAGAAGAATAGCTACAATCGGTCCCAGGAAAGCGGAGTAGATCAAGATAAACATGGCAAGGCCTTCGGCGGAAGAATCCTGCACCAGTACCCAGGGGAAGGAGCAAAGCCCTAATAGACCGGTAATCACTACTGCAGGTTTATATTTAATTTTGGTCAGCAACTGAATAACATAAGTTGGGGCAACAATATTGGCAACCATGTTAACCGCTATGGCACCCATTACAATAAAGGCCGATACAAAGACAGTGATAAAGTCATTGTTGAAAACTATAGCCAAGGCTTTGACCGGGTTGGAATAACCGGTGGCTGAGGCCAGCATTGCTCCGATGCAAATAACAGCGCCGTAAGCAATTGTTATGGGAGCGAAATAAAGGAGTCCTCGTTTACCGTCACTAAACCCCGGTTTTAATTCCCGGGAATAATCGGCTGCACTAAGGAAGATAGCAGCGTAATTACCCATAAAGACCATGATGAAAGCAAAGAAAGGCAAACCCCATGTTCCCTCGGCATGAATCCACTGCTGGGCGATAACATCGCTATAGTTCATGATCAAAAGTCCGAACACATATACAAAGGCAACCATTAGTACCGTGGAAATCAAAGTTTCTACCCATTTGATGGCATGGAAGCCATACATGGAAAGGATTATTTGAACTGTTTGCAGGACTACGAAACAGATGGGGATACTGTCAAAGGCGCCGCCTGTAAAGACCTTGGCAATTTCATTTAGAGCCGTAGCGCCAACCCAGCTTTGAAATCCGTACCAAACAATGGCCGGAATACCACGAAGCAAGGAGGATATTACGGAACCTTTTTCTCCGAAAGACATTCTCAACTGGATAACATAAGGGATACCTGTTTTATAACCCAGCCTGTCGTTTAAGGCAAACACCGTAGAAATAATGGCAATGGCAATAATTGCAGCCGCAAAAGTTTGATAAATGTTCAAGGTCGCCATCCCCGCGACAATGAGGCTGGCTCCAAGAGTCATATTACCCAAGTTAACCCCGTCACCAATCCACATAAACATATAAGAGATCGGCCCCATAGTCCGGTTTTCGGCTGTTTTAGGAATTAATGCTACATCCATTTCCGCTTTTTGTGGAGTAGCCATATCTTTTGCAGCAACATTTTCTATATTTACTGACATTATATACCCAGCTCCTTTTTTTAATTACTCTATATCATCCGGTAAAATTCAGGCCTTAGGCCTTAGGTGTTTGCCGATAGGTTTAGATATAATTTTACCGTCTTTAAAAACGGTAGTACCTCTAAGAATGGTCTGAGTCACTACCCCGCGGAAAGTACTCCCGACATAAGGACTGACTTTGTGTTTATAGAACAAGTCTTCAGCTTTCAGCACAAATTCTTTGTTAAGATCTACCAAAGCAAAGTCTCCGTCATAACCGACGGCAATTTTACCTTTGCCTTCAATACCAAAAATCTCGTTGACATTTTGGGCTGTTAACTTGGCAATATGGGTGAGAGGGACCTTACGTTCATGATAAGCGTGGGTAAGCAGGGCAGGCAGAGTAGACTGGCAGGCAGAAATTCCGCCCCATACTTTTAGAAATTCCCCGTCTTTTAATCTAGGGTCGCAGGGTGAATGATCGGAAGAAATAAAAGCAATTTCCTCATTTAATAATTTGGCCCACATTTTAGTACGGTTTGCAGCATCTCGAATAGGGGGAGAACATTTAGCTACCGTTCCCAAACGGGCCACATCTTCATCGGTGAGAATTAAATAATGGCCTATTGTTTCACAGCAGACATCAACCCCTCTGCTTCTGGCCTGGGTAATAAGCTCAATTCCTTTAGCCGTGCTGATATGGGCAATAATCAACTTGCAACCGGTTTCTTCAGCGAAGCCGATCATTCGGGCTATATTGTCAATTTCAGCAATGGGTGGACGGGCCGCGAAATAATCCCAGACACCGGTTTGCCCCTTAGCCAGGGCAAGTTCGGTCAACTTTTGGGTTATTTCCGCATTTTCACAATGAACCATCAGCGGCAATCCCAGCTTAGCCAGTTTCTCCATCCCTTTTAAAGCAGTGTAATCATCCATCCTGGGAAATTCATCTATCCCGCTGTGGCAGGAAAAGGCTTTAAAACCTACCACGCCGCATTCAGCTAACTCTTCCACTTTATCAAGATTTGTCGAGGTGAGTCCTCCCCAAAGGCCAAAATCAACCAGGGACTCTTTTTGGGCAATTGCGAGTTTTTCCTGGAAGTTTTTAGCGTCTAAAGTGCAAGGACTGGAATTCAGAGGCATATCAAAAAATGCTACGCCTCCCCCTGCCGCTATAGCCTTACTCCCGGTGGCAAGAGTTTCCCATTCTGTTCTGCCGGGTTCGTTAAAGTGGACATGCCCGTCCGTCACTCCCGGGAAAACATATTTTCCATCTGCGTCAATTGTTTCTTTGGCAGAGCCGGAAATCTCTTCGGCAATGGCCACAATCTTTCCCTCGGATACAGCAACGTCCGCTTTTTTCACCCCATCCGGGCAAACAAGTATTCCGTTACGAATGATTAGGTCATAGATCTTGCTCATCTTTTGCTTCCCCCCTTTATTTAATCTTGGTAATCAGTTGGCCAAATCCTTTTTTGCCCACCAAACTACCATCTTGAGCCACAACTTGTCCCCTTACCAAGGTACAAACAGGTAAGCCCTGGCCTTTTAAACCCACAAAAGCAGATATTTTGTTTACATAGTAGAGGGACTCCGGCATGATTTCCCACTTTTTCTCAGGATCAAGAATCACTAAATCGGCATCGAACCCAACCTCAATGGCGCCTTTTCTGCCATAGATACCAAAGACCTTAGCCGGGCCTTCACTTAAGGCTCTGGCCAAGAGAGTGGGAGAATAACCTCTCTTAACTACACCCTCGCTAAATACCACCTGCATGACATTCTGGATGCTGCTGATTCCACCCCAGGCTCCAAAAACTCCATGTTTTTCTTCGCTTTTTTCACTTAATTCACAGGGGGAATGGTCCGAAGCGACGCAAGAAAGAGTTCCGTTATTGACATACTCCCACATTTCTTCTACGGCAGCAGCTTCCCTTAAAGGAGGCGCACATTTATATAAACTGCCATTTTTAATAACATCCTGGTCTGTAAAAATAAGATAATGGCTGCAGGTTTCGGCGGTAACATCCACACCCTGTAATTGTGCTTTTCTAATAATTTCAGCAACTCTAGGGTGACTTACATGACAGATGTGGATCTTCGCGCCTACCTCTGCAGCCAAATCCAGAATGTTTTGGGTTGCAATTAATTCGGCAATGACAGGTCGTGAATTCAGAAAATCCTGCCAATCATTTTTTTCTTTCCTTTGGGCTCGTGCTTCTTCCCATTTAATTATGGAATAATCCTCGCAGTGGAATCCGGCCCGGGCATCACATTCTTTGAGAATTTCCAGGGCTTCTTTGGCTTGTCCAATTGTTAAAGAAACATAATCCGGAGATACGGGTCCGATAAAAGATTTGAAAGCCACACAACCTTTACGGTCAAGTTCAGGTAAATCAGTTAAATTGTAGTCTACCAGACCGCCCCAAAAGCAATAGTCCACATAGGCATTGGGGGAAACTGCCTGCAATTTTTTCTCGAATATCTCTCCGTTAGTCAGAGCCGGCTCATTTTGTAAAGGCATATCTACAACTGTTGTGATACCGCCCACACCGGCAGCAGCTGTTCCATGGGCAAAGTCCTCCCGCCATAAATAGCCCGGATCGTTTAAGTGAGCGTGGCTGTCTATAGCCCCCGGCAAGACATACTTTCCACCGGCATCTATGAATTCCTGTGCTTCCACAGGGACACCGGCATCCAGGATAGCTGCGATTTTACCTTCTTGAACACAGACACTCGCTTCCATAATCCTGTCAGCTTTTACAACCTTACCGTTTTTAATTACTAGTTGGAACACACTCTCTCCTTCTTTCTTGATTGGAATTAAAGGGTGAGATCGTTATTACTTTAATGGCAAAAATGAAAGGTGATCTCTCCGGGCCTTTATCTTTTTGCTTAGGTTAAGAATATACTGAAAATTCCTGTTTTTCATTATCCCTTTTGGCTAATCCTTTACCTTAATTTTTATCCACCTGTGGTGGGATATATTGGAATTTTATATTGTAAAACATGCTCTTGGCATGAAAGGTAACTATCACCACTGGATAATAATACCCTTAAATTATTATCTGAGCATACTAAAGACAAATATAAAAAAAGGGTGAACAATAATAGTATGATATTTTAGAAAATTTATTTTTCACGTTTGAAAAAGCTTTCAGAAACTTATTCAAACCTAAGAACTTGTTAAAACCTAAGGAGGTATTAGTTATGGGTTATCCCAAGGATTTGTTGGCTTCAAGAGCCCTTATTAGACATGGAAGGTATGCCTTGATTCCTCCAGAAGGGAGAGTCAATAACGTCCTCCCTAATTTAAAGGATTGTAAAACCAGTATTATTGCTTCACCTGAGTTAGGTTGCAAATTTGCTTTTTACACAATTGAAATCCAACCCGGCGGCGGAACAACGGCACCTTTTCAAGAAGAGGGAATTGAAACCTTTGTTTACAGCATGCAGGGAAAAGGACAAATAGCAGTAAATGGACAAGTTTTTCCCGTGGAAGAGAAGGGCTATGTCTTTGCCCCGGCATCTCAAGGTGTTGAATTAAAAAACAATACCCAGGCCTCTTGGAAGATTCTCCTTTACAAACAAAGATATCGTAAACTTCCAGGCTATGAAGCAAAACTCGTGGTTGGCAATCTCAATGAGATTCCAGATTTGCCTTATGACGGTATGGAAAATGTCCGTATCCAAGATTTATTGCCTACGGATTTAGGTTTTGATGTTAACTTTCATACCTTAAGCTTTAAGCCCGGGGGATGCCATCCTTTCGTGGAAACCCATCTCCAGGAGCACGGCTTGTATTTCTTAAATGGTGAAGGAGTTTATCTTATTGATGACCAATGGGTTCCTGTAAAGGAAGGAGATTTTATCTGGTTCGGCCCCTATGTTCCCCAGGCTTTCTACGGTACCGGCAGGAGCGCAGCAACCTATATCTATACTAAAGATTGTAACCGAGACGTTCAATTATAATTTTGGTTTTTTAAGAGTTTTGATACGAAAAAGACAATGGCCTGCGAAAACTTTTTAAGAAGGGTAATACTATGATTAATCAAGAAAGACTATGGAACAAATTAATGCAACTGGCTCGTATTGGTAAACAGGCCGAAGGCGGAATCACCAGACTGCCTTTTACCAAAGAAGATCTACAAGCCAAAAACCTGGTCAAAGAATGGATGGAAGAGGCGGGGCTTCAAGTCAGAGAAGATGCCGTAGGCAATCTGGTGGGCCGCAAAGAAGGAACGGAACCGTCCTTCCCTGCCATAATTATTGGCTCCCATCTTGATACAGTATTTAACGGGGGTATGTTTGACGGAACTCTGGGAGTATTGGCAGGGATTGAAATCCTCCAAACAATGAAGGAAAACCAGATCCAAACCAAACATCCTATAGAGGTTTATGCCTTTCGAGATGAAGAAGGGTGCCGGTTTAATTTTAGCTTGTTGGGAAGTAGAGGTGTTGCAGGAAACCTTAAACCTTCCGATTTAGATTTTAAAGATAAAAACGGGATTACCATTCGAGAAGCAATGAAGAATTGTCACCTCAATCCTGAGGATTTTTCTCAAGCAGCCCGGCGCCCGGAAGAAGTAAAAGCTTACTTGGAGCTTCATATTGAACAGGGCAAAGTCTTAGAATATTCTAATCTTTCTCTTGGAGTTGTAACCGGGATTGCGAGTTCCCTGAGATTGTTGCTGACAGTGACAGGCAAAGCCGACCATGCCGGCGCGACACCCATGAACTTACGAGCCGATGCCTTAGCCGGTGCAGCACAAATCATTAGCATGGTGGAACAGGAAGCCAAAGAAAGCCAAAGTGCTGTGGCAACAGTAGGAAGAATCCAGGCTTATCCCGGCGGTATTAATATAATACCCGGGAAAGTTGAGTTTACCATAGATCTGCGGGACCTCTCCCCGGAAGTAAGCGCCAGGCTGGAAAAAAACATATTAGAAAAAGCCAGGGAGATTTGTAAACAAAGGGGTCTCAGCTTGGAAGTGGAGCTGATGCAGCGGGTTCCGCCGGCACCCTGTTCGGAAGAAATCATTGCTACTATTTTGGAGTCCTGTGACAAACTGGGCGTTAAAACTATGAAGCTGCCCAGTGGAGCAGGACACGATGCCATGCAAATGATTAATATTTGTCCCATTGGCATGATTTTTGTACGTTCCAAAAACGGTATCAGCCATCATCCCGCCGAATGGAGCAGCCCGGAAGACTGTGCTTTAGGCGCTCAAGTTTTAATGGAAACCTTGCTCAAGCTGGACCAAAAGTAAACTATGCGAGATATGTAAAAGGCATACGGCCCAAGACCGTATGCCTTTTATCAAATGTTATGAGGATATTCAGGGTTTCATCAGAGAAGCAGCTCAAAGGTTGTACCCAGGTCACGGATTTGTACGTCCCCTGCATAAAGCGGCGCAATTGATTCATCGGTTGTCTTGTTACGAGTGGCCAAGATATAACCGAATTTTTCTTCCAAAGGGAAGATCGTTCCGTGCCATACTCCCCGGTGGAGGGTAATAGCATGGTAACTCTCCAACAGAAATGCACATACAGAATCGGGAGAAGGCAATGCTTCCGGATCATCAGGATTTGTCGCCGGGGCAACCGTAATGATTGCCGGACCGCCAAACAGAGGGAAAAAACCTTGGGTTACTTTAAGGTGCCTCTCCATGGTAGAAAATTTATATTCTCTTCTTTCCAATACGGCATATACAAACTCTGCTTCTCCGTCATCCACGAAAAAAGGAATGCGGTCGGTAAACTGAGGTGGATCCGGTTTGATCAACGGTTGGCCGGGATTTAACATTAGGACGTGTCCGAAAGGAGCAAAAGCCTCTTTGGTAAGAGTTCGAACTTTTATTATTTTACTTTTCATGAGTATTCCCCCATTTCTATTATTATAAAGAAGGCCTGTTCATCAGATAATTGAATAAAAATACTTGAACAGAACCCAGAGTCTTTAGATACTAAATTTAGTTTGCTTTCGTGGCCTATTATACTACAAATTTGAAATTCAGACTTTATCAATTAGGGATATAAAATGTTGTATCTATTTGGAGTGTATGGATATAATTGTAGCCAGATAAATTATCAAGGAAAATTGGCCGGTGAAAAACAGGGAGGTAGAGGAATGGAGATAACAGTACGAGAAGTTATGCAAATGGAACCCCTTCAAGGTGCCCGTGTGGTTGCCGGAGAAACAAAATTGAATAATATTGTCCGGGGAATCACTATAATTGAAAGGCCGGATATTGTGGAGTGGCTGGAAGGCGGCGAGATCCTGCTTACCAGCTTATATAACATTCATAATGAAGTGTCTTATCAGGAATATATTAAAAAAATGGTCCAAAAAGGGGTAAGTGCTTTAATTATAAAAACCGGTAGAGTTGTGCAGGAAATTCCCCAGGAGATTATTCAGGCCGGGAATGAAATAGGCTTACCAATAATAGAGCTGGGAGAAAAAGTGAAGTATATTGATATTATGTATCCGGTAATGGCCAAACTTTTCAACGATCAAGTCATAAAACTCCAATACTATAAACAAGTGCAGGACAGGCTGACAGGTCTGGTCATAGCAGGTGAAGGTTTGGATGGAATTGTGAGAGTCTTAGAGGAACTACTTAAAAACCCGGTAGTGATCTATGATAAGAAATTCCAGGCTCTTGCGGCCACAGACCTTAAGATTGTTCGCTTTGCCGAAGTCCAAGACAGTTCTGAAAGGGAGATTTTAAATAATAAGTTCTACTACTATAGACAGAAAGTGCTTTTACCTGAATTGAACAATCAAAAAGCAACTCAAATTGTAATCCCTATCCAACAGCTACACCAGATAAGCGCCTATTTAGTCGTTATCGAAATCAATCGAAAAATGAGAGATTTGGAATTTATTATTTTAGAAAACGCTTCCACCGTAGTATCCCTGGAATTAGTTAAGAGGTTTGCCATCGGGGAGGTAGAACGTAAATTTAAATACGACTTATTAGATACTTTGGTAACCGGCGACTTTCATTTGGAGACTGTTTTGGAGAGAGCTTCTTTGATGGGCTGGGACCTTAGAGGAGCCTTCTGTGTTGTTATGATGGAATTTGATAATATTAATGAATATTTGCAAGACAGAGATAATAGGAATACATTCCTGACGGAAATTGGTAATACAGTGGCCAATGTTATTAATGAATATACATACCATTTTATGCGAATTAAAAGCGATTCCTTGTTTGTCTTATGGCCTGTCGGTTCAAAAAGCCAGGCGAATGTTACCGGCGACATTAATAAAGCCGTACAAAAAATTACAGTTATCTTAAAGAAGAAATATAAAAATATGAGGCTTTTTACAGGAGTTGGCGGTATCGTTCCTCAAATCCATGAAATTGCTAAGAGCTTTACCGAGGCTAAAAATGCCATTCATTACGGCAAGACCACCAATGAGAGTTTGGTCAACTTCGCAGATTTAGGTGTTATGAGGTTATTATGTAAATTCGGCGAAAATAATGATCTGCGGGAATACATTCCTCATTTTATTAACAAATTGCAGATTTATGATCAAGAAAATAATACAAACCTTCTGCATACTTTGGAAGTTTTCCTTGGGACAAACAGCAACGCTGCCCAGACTGCCAAGGAATTGTTTGTCCATTACAAAACAGTTTTATATCGTTTGGACAAAATTAAAGAAATTACCGGAATAGACTTAAATAATAATAAAGACCGCTTAGAGGCTGAATTGGGCATAAAAATTCTTAACTTATTACGCAAATCTCACTAAATAATCATATACCTGTATTTAAGTCATAAAAAATGATTAAGCAGTTACAGAAAGCTTAAAACACATTTTCAAGGAACAATGTGTATTTTAGCCAATCAAAAATTAAGTAGTGTCTTATTACCTTTTTATAAATGAGCGTACACATGTGTAAAAATTATATATCGCATGTAAATAGTACCAGATTAATGCTTGCAGAACGTTATTTGTCACGAAATGCTGTTTTTTTGTCCTGAAATGCTCTTATCATCGCTTCTGCCTATGTACTTACCGGGTTGCTCGTTCCGGACTTTCACCGTATAGATAACGCCCTTGCCGGGCGTACAGTAATAAGAAAAAGCGGGGCTTTGAAAACCCCGCTTTTCTATTTGACTTGCTGCTATTGGACAGCTTTTACCGCTTATGAAACAACCCTTTATTCTAACCTTAGTCCCAGCTTTGTTCAGCCAAACGTTTGTAGGATTTGTAACGTTCTTTGGCAAATTTCTCAGCGCCGGCAAACAGTTCTTCGGCTGTTTCTGGGAAGGTCCGCAAGAGGGAAGTATAACGGACTTCGGACATAATGAAGTCTCTGAAGGAAGCTGTCGGCTCTTTGGAATCGAGGGTGAAGGGTTTTTCACCTTTCTCCAAGAGATCCGGATTGTAACGGTATAAGTGCCAGTAACCGGCTTCAACAGCTTTCTTGGCCTGAATGATACTGGTAGACATACCGGAACGGATACCGTGGTTAATACAAGGAGCATAGGCAATGATGAGGGAAGGTCCGTTATAAGCTTCAGCTTCTTGGAAAGCTTTCATGGTTTGAGTCAGGCTGGCGCCTAAGGAAACCTGAGCAACGTAAACATAGCCATAGCTCATAGCCATCATACCAAGGTCTTTCTTACGGATCTTCTTACCGGCAGCCTGGAATTTAGCAACTGCAGCCCTCGGGGTAGCTTTAGAGGACTGACCGCCGGTATTGGAATAAACCTCAGTATCTAATACCAGGACGTTAATATCGTCACCGGAAGCCAAGACATGGTCCAAACCGCCGTAACCGATATCGTAAGCCCAGCCGTCGCCACCAATAATCCACTGGGATTTCTTGACCAAATGCTCTCTTTTCTCCCAAATCTTGTTGAGAAGCTCATTAGAAGTGGGATCAACTTTTTCAAAGGCAGCCAATACTTTCTTGGAAGAAACTCTTGAGGCTTCACCTTGATCCATGGTGTCAATCCACTCTTGGAAAGCTTCTTTCAATTCAGCCGGAATATCCAAGTTCATGGCTTCTTTCATTTCTTGAGCCAAAGCCTTGCGTTGTTGCTGGACACCTAAGAACATACCGTAACCATACTCAGCGTTGTCTTCGAACAGGGAGTTAGCCCAGGTCGGTCCCTTGCCTTCCTTATTGACTGTATAAGGAACTGACGGTGCGCTGCCGCCCCAAATAGAAGTACAACCTGTAGCATTGGCAATCATCATTCTGTCCCCGAACAGTTGGGTAAGGAGCTTGACATAAGCAGTTTCGCCGCAGCCCGGGCAAGCTCCGCTGAACTCGACCAAAGGTTGCAGGAACTGGCTGTTCTTAACTGTAAATTTATTGGAAACTTTGTCATCTTTACTGGAGAGAGTCAAAGCATAATCCCAAAGAGGAGCTTCAACCGGAGTAACTTCAGCAGCATCTTTCATCACTAAAGCTTTCTGCTTGGATGGGCAAATCTCTACACAGTTGCCGCAGCCGGTGCAGTCCAGTGGGCTAAGCTGCAAGCGATATTCAAGTCCGGCAAAATCTTTACCGACAGCTTTGACAGTTTCAAAACCTGCCGGAGCATTCTTGACTTCTTCTTCTGTGCAGAGGAACGGTCTCAAGCAGGCGTGCGGGCAGATATAGGAGCATTGGTTACACTGAGTGCAGTTCTCCTTAATCCAGACCGGTACAGTAACAGCAATACCGCGTTTTTCGAAAGCAGTGGTTCCTGCCGGGAAAGTACCGTCTTCACGGCCGACGAAAGCGCTGACCGGGAGGCTGTCTCCTTCTTGAGCGGCCATAGGACGAAGAATGTTCTTAATGAATTCAGGATCCTTGTCAGTACCCATAAAGATACCGCCTTTGGGATCTGCCTGAGCCCAAGAAGCAGGAACTTCAACTTTAACTAAAGCATTACAACCGGCATCAATAGCTTTGAAGTTCATGTCAATAATTTCTTGGCCTTTTTTGCCGTAAGTTTTAACGACGGAGTCTTTCAGGTATTGCAAAGCTTCTTCCAGAGGAATAACTTTAGCCAGCTTAAAGAAGGCCGATTGCATTATCATATTAATTCTGCTGCCAAGGCCAATTTCGCGGGCAATCTTAACAGCGTCAATGATGTAGAAATTGGCTTTCTTATCGGCAATAGCTCTCTTTAAGGCATCGGGCAGCTTTTCATCCAGCTCTTCGGGTGACCACTGGCAGTTCAGCACGAAAGTGCCGCCCGGTTTTAAGCTTTTCAGGAGGTTGTATTTATCTACATAAGCTTGGTTATGGCAAGCTACATAATCGGCAGTGTTAACCAGGTAAGGCGCTTTAATAGGAGCTTTACCGAATCTCAGGTGGGATACGGTTGTACCGCCGGACTTCTTGCTGTCATAAGCAAAATAAGCTTGAGCGTAAAGGTTGGTATGGTCACCGATAATCTTAATAGCTTGCTTGTTGGCGCCAACGGTTCCGTCCGCACCGAGTCCCCAGAACTGACAACTGATAGTGCCTTCGGGAGTGGTATCGATGAATTCTTTTTCTTCCAAAGAAGTAAAGGTAACATCATCGACAATACCAATGGTGAAGCCGTTTTTCGGTTTATCTAATTTCAGGTTTTCGTAAACAGCCAGGATTTGGGAAGGAGTGGTATCCTTGGAACCCAAGCCATAGCGGCCGCCGACAATAACAGGTTTAACTTCTTGATCATAGAAGCAATCAACAACATCAAGATAGAGAGGTTCACCCAAGGAACCGGGTTCTTTTGTCCGCTCTAATACAGCAATCTTCTTCACAGTCTTCGGTAGAGCTTTCAGCAAATGCTCTTTAGAGAACGGACGGAAGAGACGGACCCTTACCAAACCGACTTTTTCGCCTTTGGCAGCCAGGTAGTCAATGGTCTCGCTAATAGTATCACCGACAGAACCCATAGCGATAATAACACGCTCGGCATCAGGCGCTCCATAATATTGGAAGAGCTGGTATTCACGGCCGGTGAGCTCTTTATATCTCTTCATGTAATCTTCGACAATGCCCGGTACGGCTTGGTAGAAGCGGTTAGCTGCCTCTCTGCCCTGGAAGTAAATATCCGGGTTCTGAGCAGAACCTCTTAAAACAGGACGCTCCGGATTCAAAGCATTTTTGCGGAATCTCTTCAAAGCTTCCCAATCCAAGAGCGTAGCAACTTCTTCGTATTCAGGTACACTAATTTTGGAAATTTCGTGAGATGTTCTAAAGCCATCAAAGAAATGCAGGAAAGGAACTCTGGCTTTAATTGCGCTCAAGTGAGCAATAAAGCCCAGGTCCAAAGCTTCCTGAACGCTACCGGAGCTGAGCATGGCAAAACCGGTGGAGCGAACGGACATAACGTCTTGATGATCACCGAAAATGGAGAGGGCGTGAGCAGCAATTGCCCGGGCACTTACGTGGAAAACGCCTGGCAAAAGTTCGCCTGCGATTTTATACATATTCGGAATCATAAGCAAGAGACCTTGGGAAGCAGTGTAAGTAGTAGTCAGGGCTCCTGCTTGCAATGAACCGTGAACAGCGCCGGCTGCTCCCGCTTCGGATTGCATTTCAACAACTTTCATAGGTTGTCCAAAAATGTTTTTCTTGCCATGAGCGGCCCATTCATCCACTAACTCCGCCATATCGGAAGATGGAGTAATCGGGAAAATGGTCGCAACTTCGGAAAAGGCATACGACGCATGAGCCGCAGCTTCATTTCCTGACATGGTTTTCATTTTTGCCATTGGTTGGTTCCTCCCATTTAAATTATTAAAATAATAATCACTCTACAGATAAGTTCTGAAACTGCACTATCAGTATTAAATTCAGTATGAAGTATATTTCTTCCGTTTCCTTATCGTTTTTCGACAAATACCGATTTCTTTCTCTTTTCTCCTTGCCTAAATTCAAATCTGAAGTTAAGCCGCTTTCCACCTCCTCTTAAATGGTTAAAGTATTTGGAGAAAAGAGAAGTTTGATGTTAGAAACTATAAGTATAAGGATAGGAAAAATAAACAAATGAAGTAGTATCTATGTTAAATATTTCATTATAACTAATAACGAAATTTATAATGACTCAAAAATTTCAAATGAAAAAATACACAAAAATATAATTATTTATACAAATTAAAACAAATTTCTCTTAAATTTTAAGAAAATTCAATCAATTGCCAAACATAAACCTAGGGAACTATACTAAACGTAAAGTTCCCTAATCATTAATCAGTATACTCTGTGTTTATTCTGTTAGTCAAGTATTTCTAAATAGTCAAGTATTTCTAGCGAGTTGTTATTAGATCCCCATAATCTGGAGGACAATTAAGACAAGTACCCCGGGAAAGCCCAGAATTGCTACTAACGAAACGGTAAAAACATTAATGGGAATTTCCACGCTAAAAACGCTTAAGAGCAGATTTGCCAACCATAGACCAACGACTCCGCCTAAAACATGAATGGTAAATTTAATAAATCTATTCGGTTTCTTTAAAGATGAATAGAGTATCAATACCAATAAGACTAAAAACAGGCCTAAAAAAATCAGCGTCATGGTAAATTCCTCCATTTTCCTTTCTACTGCATTTTTATGCACCAGCCAGGAAAGTAAGAACCACATAATAGATCATTTCAGTAAATTCAATTGCTCTTCCCTCTTTGCAAAAAATTTGTCGCAAAACCAATATCCTACTGAATATATACGACAATTTTTTGGGCAATTTTCGAAAAATAAATAAAATGGAGAGCATAAAAAAAGCAACTACCAATTGATAGTCGCTTAATTAAGATTACCCTTAGTTGTTAACGGCGGCAAAAAAGCCTTAAAGCTCCCTCCGGCCTTCCAAAGCCCTGGCAATTGTCACCTCGTCGGCATATTCCAAGTCTCCGCCCACAGGCAAACCATGAGCCAGGCGAGTCACTTTGACCCCCATAGGTTTTAGAAGCTTGGCAAGGTAAAGAGCCGTGGCTTCCCCTTCCACGGAAGGATTGACAGCCAAAACCACTTCTTTAACCCCTTCCAGACGGTTAAAAAGGCTGGAAAGGTTTAATTGATCAGGGCCGATTCCTTCCATTGGGGACAGCACTCCCTGAAGGACATGGTATAACCCCCGGTACTCCCCGGTTTTTTCCAAAACCACCACATCCCGGGGCTGCTCAACAACACATAGGAGAGACTTGTCCCGCCGCTCTCCGGTGCAAATCTTACAGGGGTCTGTGTCCGTATAATTGCCGCAAACCGTACATTGCTTAATATCACGAAGGGCAGTAGCAATAGCGTCGGATAGTTGTTGGGCTTCTTCCGAATGCCGCAAAAGATAAAAGGCCAGCCTGCTTGCCGTTTTCGGCCCAATCCCCGGCAAACGGGAAAAAGCAATTATTAAGTCCGATAAAGGCTGAGGATAGTACATAAAATCCATAAGGCTTTCCCTATGTAACCTTCCTATTCTAAAAATAATGTTCCTTGCTGGAGAAAAATCTTTTAGAGAATTTGAATTTGCATATAAAAATAAATGTTTTTCCTTGGGCTTAAAATTAATTGCTTTTTCTTAAGCCTAATAAGTTTATGAGCAACTTTTAGAAAAGTCCGGGTATATTAAAGCCGCCTGCGACTTTGCTCATTTCCTGTTCAATCATAGCTTGGGCATTGCGCAGGCCTTGGTTGACAGCAGCTTTAACCAAATCTTCCAGCATCTCCGGATCTTCTGGATCAATGGCTTCCGGCTTAATTTTCAAACCTACAAGTTCCAATTTGCCGCTAACTGTTACTTCTACCATGCCGCCGCCCGCAGAAGCTTCCACAGTTTTGTTTTCTAATTCTTCTTTGGCTTTAAGCATATTTTCTTGCATTTTTTGCGCCTGTTTCATTAGTTGATTCATATTGCCCATGCCGCCTGGTGGTCTGAAATCCATAATTTAACACGCCCCTTTGTTTTTTCCTTAATTTGTCTTTTCTTAACTTTTATTCGCTTTATTTATATTAAAACTATATATTTAAACTATATATTGAAACTATTTACGTTTCTTCCTTAACCTCGACAAGTTCAGCGCCAAACAATTCTACCGCTTGCTGAACGCAACTGTCTTCGCACTCCCGGAGTTTGGTATTCAGGAGGTCCCCGTTCTCAGCCGAGGCTTTTTCCGGTTCAACATCACCGGAATTAAAGTTTGCCGCCAGTTCCTTAAATTCCTTATTCAATAAGGGAGTGAGCTTAAGTTTTTTCCCTAAACAGCGCTCAATTACTTTCTCCACAATATCTTTGTTTTCAGGCTGGGTGAACTTATCTCGGTGAAAGGAATACTGATCTTTAAAAACCAAATATAATAATTCCCCTGCCACTTGAGCGGGAGTGCCTTCCAACAAAAAGGCATGGGTCGATTTTTTTCCCTTTTTAACTCCTTCCAAAATCTCAGGCCATTTAGCTTTTAGAAGAGAAGTCAAATCGGAATCGGAACTTTTTAAGGCTTCTTCCCGTTTAACTCCCGGTTTGGCGGGAGGCCCATCCGGCTTAACGTCGGAAGGTTTCGGTTTGCGCTCCGCTAACAAGTGAGCCTTGCCTTCCCTCGCTTTTGGGCTAAAGGTTTGCCCCGGCAGGCTAATACCTGCTTGGTCTAAGAGTGGCCCTTTATCCTGTTCGTAAATAGCCTGTATTAAGATCATTTCTGCCGCCAGGCGGGCATTGGCAGCAAACCTTAACTCATTTTCCCCTTTGAGCAAAATGTTAATCCAAGACAAAAGCTTTTTTAGCCCCGCCCGCTCACTTTGGGCAATCAGCCTTGAAGATATTTCCGGAGAAAGCAACGGTTTCTGCCCACCGGCCGTATAAAGGAGGCCTTGTCTTAAATAATCCTGCAAATCCTTAATAATTTGCCGAGGATCCCGTCCTAAAGCGACTCCTTCCTCCAACTTGGCTAATGCCAAGCCATAATCTTCTTCTAACAATGCGTCAGTAAGATCGGCGCTGTAGCTCTCCCCAACCATCCCGATAATTTGGTAGACATGCTCCGCACGAATAGGATCTTCCTGCAACAGGCATTGGTCCAAAACACTAAGAGCGTCCCTTAAACCCCCTTCAGCTTTAAGAGCAATCACTTGCAAGGCCTTTTCTTCCACTTCCCGGCCTAAAGCCAAACATACTTCTTTAAGCCTCAAAGCTATGTCCGGAGCTGAAATGCGATGAAATTCAAAACGCTGCACCCGGGACAGAATAGTTAAAGGAACTTTGTGGGCTTCCGTGGTGGCTAGGATAAAGACCACATTAGCCGGCGGCTCCTCCAAAGTTTTAAGCAAAGCGTTAAAAGCCTCCGGTGTCAGCATATGTACTTCATCAATAATATATACTTTATATTTGCCGCCGGAAGGAGCAAGTTTGACCCTATCCCGCAAATTACGGATTTCATCGATCCCCCGGTTAGAGGCAGCATCAATTTCCAGGACATCAAGAGCTAACCCCTGGTCAATTTCCCGGCATGAAGCACATTTATTGCAAGGCTCGGCATCTTCTCGCGCCTCGCAATTAAGTGCTTTAGCCAGAATTTTAGCCGTGGTGGTTTTCCCTGTCCCCCTCGGGCCGCTGAAAAGATAAGCATGGGCCACCTTATTTTGCCTTAGGGCATTGACCAAAATGGTGCGAACATGATCTTGTCCCACCATTTCCCGAAAAGTCTTTGGCCGCCATTCCCGATATAAAGCGAGATATGCCATTTTTTTCTCCTTAAACCGAGTAATATAAAAATACCAAAAAAGATGGTCTAGAACCACCTTATATAAATAAAGACCGTGCACCTTGGCTCGAATCGCAACCCCCGGACGTTACCCTCGGCCCAATGCTCATTTCCGGCTCCCTTGCGGCACACAAAACAAACTTCTTAGTGCTGCTTCCGTCAGGACCTGACACGGTTCAAAGCGCTTTGTTGCGCAAGACCAAAAACTCATCACACCAAACCTCGGACTGCTCCGATTGCCCGACCCTTACCAAAGGAATTAAACCTCGCTCTAGCGGACTGCGAGTTACAAGGAACCGCTACCTCCCCGTCTAGCACGGTCAAACCTATTATACCATTAATAAATAATTTCTCCAAAATAAACTTTCCTTAGATTTTTACAGAATATGCTATTCGGAGAGTTTATCTGGAGACATTTTTCGAAAGCTTGCGATTGAATAATAGTGGCATAGTTTCCAAAAATTTTTAATAAAGTGATTTCAAAAATTATGGCGGAGAGAGTGGGATTCGAACCCACGACACAGTTCGTCACCGTGTACCCGATTTCCAGTCGAGCGCCTTCGACCAACTCAGCCATCTCTCCGCGTTCGTTCACAGAAAAATAATATTATTTAATTAAAGTCGCAAAAGATATTATAATGGCTATTCTTAGCTTCGTCAACTCCAAAACTGCAGGAATCTTTTTATTAGTTTTCTGCAAAAAGCTAAGTATTGAATATTTTGGCACTGATTTGCTGGTATTATCGCTTTATTTTAGTTGATACTATCTTTAGAGACTCTAAGGAGGTAAAAAAATATGGCTAAACGCAACAAGGAAAAACAGCCGAAAAAAGAAACCTTGGACCGTCATTATGATTTCGAAGGCCACGAAAAATACAAAAAAGAAGGACAAGGAATCCCCGGAAGAGAGAGTTAATAACCCTGGTAAGAAAGAAAGCTACCAGCCCAAGTAAATTGACAAAAGTAAATACCCAAGTAAATAATAAAAATAAATTACAAGAAACGAAAGCATTCCGGACTGCCGCTTAAGAGCTTAAAAGCGGCAGTTTTTCGTGTCTTCCTGGCATAAATCCTTAAGCTTAAGGCGCACTTCGTCTTCTTTGGCCTGAGGGCAAAAAAGATATAAAAAGTCACCGGCCAACATCCTGGTATTCCCTTGCGGAATGATTTCTTCTTCGCCCCTGCGGATACTAACTACCAGGCAACTCTCCGGCCACTTGATATTTTTGACCTTTTGGCCCTCCAACCGGGAACCCTGGCAAACAACTTCTTCAATGATAGTTTTTGCGAATTTATTGGCCTGTTCCTCTCCCCCAGGCTGAGCCTGATTATTTCTCTCCAGGGATAGGTTGGTACCTTCAGCTCCGAAATCTAAACCGGCCTTCTCTTTTGCTGCTTTAGCGGGAGCAATAATAGTTAATTGCAAAAGATCATCATAAATGGAGCTAATCCGCAAGAGATCACTCACCAGATAAGCAACCATACAAGTAATAATTACCGGTAGCAAATGCTGGAAAGAGCCTGTCATTTCAACTATTAATATACTGCCTGTTATAGGGGCTTTGACCACGGCTGTAAATAAGGCAGCCATTGCAAAGACCACAAAATTAGGTATCAAATCCGGGCTTACTTGATTAAGGCCGGCTAAAACCTGCCCGAAAATACCGCCTACCAATGCGCCGATAACCAGCATAGGCAAGAATATTCCCCCTGGTGCTCCCGAAGCGGCGCAGAGCATTGTAAAGAGAAATTTGACAACTAATAGCAACAGCAAAAAGGACAAAAGGTAACTTTCTCCGGCCAGTGAAAGAATAAAGCTTTCTCCCCCTCCCAGTACTTGGGGGAGGAAAAACCCCAAAATACCGGCAATAAAAAGTGGTGCAAGAGGAAACCAGGAAGAAGGCAAAAAAGGAAAAGCTGTCCGGAGACGGCCGTACAACTTATAAGTCTGCACTAAAACTTTATTAAACAAGGCTCCAACCAAACCACAACATAACCCTAAGCCAAGTAAAGCCCAAAAATGACTCTGGGGCAAAATAGGAATCCCAGAAAAATCCAAAACTGGTTTAGGGCCAAAAAATTGGCGCATCACAAAGTCCGCCGATAAAGCCGCCCCCATGGTTGACAATAAAGCCGCCGGTGAAAAGCTTTTATGGACTTCTTCCAGAGCAAAAACCACTCCTGCCAACGGTGCATTAAAGGCGGCAGCCAAGCCGGCCCCCGCCCCACAGGTTACCAGATATTTTTCCTCAACTCTGAGCCTGCCCAATAAACGGCTCACTCCCTGCCCAACCGAGGCGCCTATCTGAACAGACGGGCCTTGTCTGCCTAAGGAAAGACCCGCTCCAATAGCAATAATCGTACCGAAAAATTTGCCGATGAGGTTACGGGCCCATTTAAGTTTAACCTGGCCGAGTAAAAAGCCTTTAACCTGGACAATCCCGCTTCCCGCTGTCTGAGGCGCTTTACTGATAATCAAGCTGATAAGCCCCGCAACAAGAACCAGCGCTGCAAAACGGATTATTAGTCCCAGAAAGCCTGTCCCCGCTAAAAGCTGATAACTGTAAACCCGCAAATTCTCGGCGCGTTCCAGTAGGAAACGGAAAGCCGAGATCACTAACCCTACACAAATTCCGGTAAAAACGCCTTCAAAGAAGATCTTTAAGCGAAAATTTTTGCCGCTAAGGAGCAAAAAAATATCTCTCATTTGCTCTGAAGGCCGCGAACCACGCCAAAACATCTAAAACCTCCGTCGAGCAACTGTCAAGCAACTGTTAAAGCTCTAAATCTAAAATAAAGCTCTATATTTAAAGTCTAACCGAGATTTATCCCTTCAGAAAATCTTCTTTAAGCCTTCTTAACACCTTACCGGCTGCTTCAGCCATTGCCCTGTACCCTTCCACATTGGGATGGACTTCATCTAAAAAAAACTCCTGCCGGGCCATCATTCCGGTAGCATCTACCAAAGCGGCATAAAAATCGATGATTGTAATTTTCTTTTCTTCAGCATACTCCCTTAACCAGTCCCGGTATGCCTGCAGAATAAACTCTTCCGGATAAGCCATAGTGGGAGTGGGTATTCCTAAAACAGGGATAATGTCATTTCGCCAACAATATTCGACAATAATTTCAATGTTTTCACTATAGTCTTCCAAATCAACTTGGCAAAAAGCATCATTAGCTCCACCGAGAATTATACAGTGGCTGGGAGCTAAAGGCAAAACCTGACGACGCATCCTGCGGCGCATGTCCCTGGTCAGATCTCCACAAATACCCAAGTTATACATTTCAATCTGGAGCTCATTGGCCACAATTGCTACCCAAGAGTCTTGGGGATAGCAAAGATAACCTTCCGTAATTGAATCCCCTAAGGCCACAACACGCAAACTAGACCCCCCTTAAACAAACATATAAATCTATGAAACAAACCTACTAACCCATTCCTAACAAACCACAAAAATTTATTAGTCCTGGTACTTAAATTAGTTATTCTGGGAGAGTTGATATTTCCCTGCTTTTTCTATCTCTGCTGCCGCTTTTTTTTCTATATTTCTTGTCTATTACCGCTGTTTTTTATTTTTAATCTCTATTTGCCATTGAATTTTCAATATTTTGCAGTTGTATTTTCTAGAACCGCTTAACCTAAAGGGAGGGGCTTTCTTTTTCCGACTATCATAGTTGTAATTTTCCACCCCGCAAAAACTAAGAGCAACAACCCGCTGGCTGCGTAAGACCAAGGTAGGCCAAGCAAAGGGATCAAGACCCCAAAGAAAAATGAACCTAAGCCAATACCGATATCAATAGTACTGTCCTCCAGAGCCAAAGCCGTCGTCCTGCGGCTTATAGGAACCACATCCACCACCCAGGAAATCAGGACTGCTATACTACCGGCATACCCAAATCCGCTCAAAAAACTACCGAAATAAAGCAGCCAAGATTGCAGCGGCAGGAAATAAAGAAGGGCCAGCCCTGTCCCCATAATCATAATCCACGGGAAAACAACTTCCGCCCGGCCTTTGCGGTCGGATAAGGTTCCGGAAATCAGGCTGGAAATAATGCTGCCTATCCCAAAAACTGTAAAGAAAAGACCGGAATTAATATGGGGAGCGGCCTGCTCTACATAAATTGCCGAGAAAGTCTGCACCAGACCGTAACAGATAGAAACTAAGAAAATGCTTTGAAAAATAGGAATCAGCTTTTTGTCCTTTAAAAGGGAGAGCATCCCCAGTCCGGGTTTAATCACAGGATCGACAGCCGCGGGGGCGGAAGCCGCCGGAGCTGCAGCTACAGGAGCATCAGGCACAAGGGCGGCATGGTTCTCTGTTTTGGGAGGCTCTTTTACAAAATGTAAAAAAGCCATGGCCAAAAAGCCAATTGCGATACCTAAAAGATGGTACCATGTATACCCGAAACTATTAAGTACCTTTAAGGCCAGGGTAGGCCCAACCAAAAGAGTTGACATGGTTACCAAGCGGTAAAAACCGATATAAGCCCCCACCTTGCCTCTTGGTGCCAGAGCGGAAACAACAGCAGAAGCACTGGAAAAATAGGCGGCTAAGCCAATAGCTTGATACATTCTTACCAAGAGGACATACCAAAGAGACTGGCTAAAGAGAAACAAGAGCGGGGCAGTCATAAAGGCCAGCCCCCCGATAAACAAGGTAATCCTATTCCCTTTGGCGTCAGCTAAAGGGCCAAAATAAAACCTGAGAACAACTGCCGTTAAATAAAACAGGGTACTCTGTAAACCGGAAACAAATTCTGAGCCGCCGATGGCCAAGATATAAACAGGAGTGATCACCTGGGCAATATTAAAGTTGAGAAAAATAAAAAAAGTACCGGCTAATAGTAGATAAAAACTGCGTTGATTGCTAACCATAATTTATCCGAATCCTTTCTTTCCACCTATCGGTAGTCCGTACCGTTGTACCTCAAATAAGGATAATACCCACTTTGCTCCCAGTCAATCCCCTTCAGCAGGCAAAAGCTCAAAAGCTCCGAAGAAAAACATCTCCATAAAGTTTAAACCGACTTCTTCCAGAGGCATACCGCTCTCCAGAATAAAACGGGGATTTATCACTTCAGTCATAGCTGTAAAAAATGCCGCTTTAAAAATCCGCGGATCGACTCGCCAGCGGAGTTTAACCTGGCTATTGCTCAAAGTGTAATCCAATAATGACTCCAACTTGCTTTGCCGTAGTTTATTTATTTTTTGCCAGAGCAGAGGATAATAGTTGGCTAAATCTGCAATCACCTGCCTGTTAATAAGGTAAGTAATATTTTTTATGATTGTTAAAAAAGCCTTTCTGGGGTCTCTTTCAGAACCCAGGACTTCCATATAGCGAGCAAGGACTCGATCCATTACTTCTTCTACCGTAGCCTCAAACAGTTCTTCTTTCGAGCCAAAATAGCGGTAGATTGTCCTTTTGCTTACTCCTGCTTCTTTAGCCAGCTCCTCTAAAGATAGATTGTAAAAACCCCGTCCTTTTTTCAGCGCCAACTCTTCGCAAGCCAGTATTAATTTATCCCGGGTTTTGGACACTCTTCTTACCCCCTAGGCAATTTTCTTTTTAAACTTCAAAACACTAACAGTTACAAACAAGATCGAAAATACTATTAAACATATAACTTGCCCCACTAGATAGGAAAAGCCTATCCCTTTGAGGACAATCCCTCTAATAATGTCCAGATAATAAGTTAAGGGAATAACATCGCTAATGTAATAAATTATTTTAGGCATGGCATCGCGGGGAAAGAGAAATCCGGAAAGCATAATACTGGGAAGCATGACGAAAAAAGACATTTGAAAGGCTTGCATCTGAGTTTTAGCCAAATTGGAAATCATAATACCCAAACCTAAGGAAGCGGTTATAAAGAAAAGAGTGAGCAGATAGAGTTCTAAAATACTTCCCCTGATCGGCACTCCGAACACCAGAACACCGACCAATAGGGCCACAGTAATTTGAATATACCCCAAAAAAATATAGGGCACAATTTTACCGATCATTAGTTCGTACGGCTTAATCGGAGTGACAATAAGTTGTTCTAAGGTCCCTCTCTCTCTTTCCCGGACTATTGCCATAGAAGTCATTATAACCATGGTTAAAGTTACTATGATCCCCAAGATTCCCGGCACCATGTAATAAGCAGTAATCCCGTCAGGATTATACCAGGCTCGCACCCGCACATCATAAGGGAGGCTGTTTAAGTCCGCGTTGATTTTTTTGGCTATAACCTCCTGGGATTTAAGCAAACCTATGGAATTAGCCACTGCCATAGCCTGATTGGCGACCATATTATCACTGGCGTCAACCAAAACTTGTAGAGCTACAGATCCACCCCTTTTTACTTCCCTGGAAAAATCCGGTGGGAAAATCACTCCAACTTTGGCTTTTCCGCTGTCAATCATGGCATTAACCTCATCAAAGCTGTTAACCGTATAGTGAATATCGAAATACCCTGAAGCAACAAAGGCCTCCAACATTGCTCTGCTTTCTTCACTGGTAGACTGGTCAAAGACTACGGTAGGAATATGCCTGACTTCAGTCTGGATAGCAAAACCAAAAAGCAAAAGCTGAACCAAAGGCAGCATAAAAATCAGTCCAATGGTCATCCTGTCCCGGCGCATCTGCAAAAATTCTTTATAAAGAATTGCTTTAATCCTTCCCATTAGCCTTCCCCCTTACCCTCTAAATATATCTTGTGGCAACTCGGCTTCGGCAGCCCTTTGCCTTTGAGCTAAAGCCAAAAAAACGTCTTCCAACGAAGGGGTTATTCTTTTAACCTCACAAGCGAAAGTTTCTTGCAAATGCTTGATGCCCCTCTCATCCCTAAGGAGGGCGTGAAGCAAAGAACCATGAATTGTGCATTCCTTGACATAAGGCAAGGCTTCCACTTCTTTGGTTCTGCGAATCCCGTCCGGAAGGGCAAGTTCAACCATTATACCTTCGATCACCTTCTTTTTCAGATTATCGGGACTGTCTACCGCCATTAACCGTCCACGGGACATAAAAGCGATACGGTGGCAGCGTTCGGCCTCATCCATAAAATGGGTAGTCACTAAGACAGTAGTCCCTTCACTGACTAAGCTGCGAATAATTTGAAAGAACATTCTCCTGCTGGTCGGGCTGACTCCACTGGTAGGTTCATCGAGAAAAAGAAGGGGTGGTTTGGCAATTAACGCACACCCCAAAGCCAAGCGCTGCCTAAAACCGCCGCTTAAATTGGCTACCAGTTCATTTTCCCGTCCTTTAAGTCCGGCCATGGCTATCATTTCTTCTATTCTGGCAGGTGATTCTCTCTTGGAGATTGAGTAGAGGCCAGCATAAAAACGGAGGTTTTCTTTGGCTGTAAGATCATCATAAAGACTGAACTTCTGGGACATATAGCCAATCTGCGCTTTTATTTTTTCAGTTTCCCGCTGGAGATCATAACCTAACACTGTAGCCCGGCCGGAAGTCGGCTCCAAAATACCGCACAGCATCCGGATGGCAGTTGATTTTCCCGCTCCGTTAGGCCCGAGAAAACCAAATATTTCACCCTTTTTTATTTGCAGAGATAATTGGTCAACAGCAGTAAAAGTGCCGAATTTTTTGGTGAGTTTGTCCGTCGCAATAACATATTCCTCTGCTATTCCTTCGACCATGCTTTTTCACCACCTGCCATCAAGACAAAAATATCTTCCATCCTGGGCCTGACCTGCTCAATGCTAAATACAGACAATCCTCTGCTCTTAAGCTTACTCTTAATTAGGTTCTCGGCATCTTCCTTTTTTTCTATAATCAACCGGTATTTATCGCCAAATAGGGCACTATCCATAACTCCTTCCCCTTGGACAAACAACCCCGGTTCACGAACTTCCGTTCTTACCTCCCAGACCTGATGAGCAAACCCCTCAACAAGCTCCTTAGGAGTAGCAAGGGCAGTCAGCCGGCCTTCACTTAAAAAAGCTACATGAGAACATAACTCAGCTTCGTCCATGTAAGGAGTAGAAACTAAGATAGTTACTCCTTCGGCATTTAGTTGGTAAAGAATTTTCCAAAATTCTTTGCGGGATTCAGGGTCAACCCCATAAGTAGGTTCGTCCAAGAGCAAAAGCTTCGGCTGAGTAACCAAAGCACAGGTTAGGGATAATTTTTGTTTCATCCCCCCTGAAAGCTGTTCGGCAAAACGGTCTTGAAAAGGCAGAAGATTAGTTAAGGCTAAAATCTCCTCGGACCGTTTTATAATAATCTCTTTTGACAAACCATACAAAGCACCAAAAAATTGCAGGTTTTCCCGAACAGTAAGGTCCCCATACAGACTGAAACGTTGGGGCATATAACCGAGGCTGCCCCCTGCATTAATCCCTATTTTCCCTTCATCCGGTGTTAAAAGTCCGCAGATTAGGCGTATCAAGGTTGTTTTACCTGCCCCATCCGGCCCTACAATGCCAAATATTTCCCCTGCCTGAACATTAAAGCTTACATTGGCCAGAGCTTGCACCTTGCCAAATCGTTTCTTTACGCCTTTTACTGTAATCATGATGAGCCAGCTTCCTGTTCCGGCTGAGTATTTTGCTGTTCTCCTTCTTGAGAGGGAGCAGTAAGACTTGCTTTAGGAATGATAACATCCGCCGGCATGCCGGGTTTTAAGAATCCTTCCTCATTAGCCGCTTCAATCCTTACTTTATACACAATGTTTGTTCTTTCTTTTTTTGTCTGAATGGTTTTGGGAGTAAATTCACCGCGACTTGCTATTTCTGCCACTACCCCCTCGAAGACTTTGTCCAGACCGCTGACTGTAAATTGCACCTTGGCACCGAGCTTAACATAAGGCAAGTCATCAGTTGGCACATAAACATTGATCCAAACTCTTCGCAAATCGGCAACAGTAGCCAGGGAAGCGCCTGCCTGGACATACTCTCCGACCTCATAATTGGTGCTTAGGACAGTTCCTGTCAGGGGAGAAACTATTTTCAAATCAGCCAAGACTGTTTCCGTGGCTTTAAGGACCGCTTCCATCATCTTGACTTGATTTTCCGCGGCTTTAATCTGTTCCTCCCGGCCCCCGGCCTGTAAAAGGGTGAATTTGGCCTGGGCAGCTTGCAATTGGTTTAAGGCTACAATGTGTTTCTGTTCATATCCTTCCAGCTCAGCTTTGGAGATACTGCCTTCCGCAAAGAGTATTTGCGCCCTCTCCAGATCCCTGGCGCTTTGCTCCAAAGCCACCTGCTGGATATTAACAAGAGCAAGGGCTTCTTGAATTTCTTGAGAGCGGGCTCCGGACAACAAGTCATTAAGTTGATTTTGGGCTATAGCTACATTCAAAGCATCTCTTTCCCTTTGGGCCAGCAAGTCATTGCGGGAGATTTCGGCGATCACATCATCTTTATTTACTTCCTCTCCGGCTCGAACCTTAAGGCTCTCAATTGTTCCCGCTACTTTAGCTGTTAGTTCCACAGTTCTTGCTTCCACTGTCCCCGAGGCTTCAACTACAGGGCTTTCCCTGGCGATATAAAATTTCCAGCCTACATAACCCAAAATTAAAATACTTAAAACAACAACACCTATCATTGCCCTTTTTTTCTTATCCATCCCTCATTTCCTCCCATGCTTTTGTCACTTTGTCACTATTTTATGTCTATAGTGCCATTTTAGCACTCATCTTTCAAGCTGAAAATAACAAGAATAATTTTTTGCCCCGACCTTTCCCTATCCATCCCAAAAAGATAATTTTCCTACAATAATAAAGGGCTCCTCCGGCCGTTAATAATTGACCCTTTTGGAGCCTTGTTTTTCTTAATGGATAACATTTGGAATATGGTTAGATCTGTTGGAGAAGGTCTGGAAGTTCCGCAAAACCGGTGAACCTTCTTTCCAGGTGAGGGTAAGCATTATTTTTGTCAAACAAAAGAGTTGTAAACCCCAGCTTTTGAGGCGTTAAGTAATCATTTTCGTAATCATCGCCGATAAATATCACTTCCTGGGCATTTACCCCCGCCTTGGCTAAAGCCATTTGGTAAATAGCCGGATGAGGTTTTTTCCAACCTACATCAGCCGAAGCCACGATGAAATCAAAATAATTGGCGATACCCTGTTCCTCCAAGATTTCCTGAATACCGCCTTTAACCAAAAAATTGGAGACAACACCCAATGTAAATCCTTGCCGGGTTAAAAAACTTAGAGCAGCGTATACTTCGCCGGAAGCAAAACACTTAGCCTTATATTTCGGCCAAAAAGTTGAGTATAAACTGTGGACGATCTCAGCCGTTCTAAAATCCCGACTGTTGTTTTGCTTTCCCCGCTTGGCCTCAGTTCTCTCCACAACCAGGCTGAGCCTTTCTTTCAATTCGTATTCTTTATAAAAGGGGGGAGAATCCTGCAGCTCTTTGCGGACGGCAATATAATGATCCAGGTATTCCTGAAAACTCTCCCAGTATGTTTCTACACCCGAGCCCGCATAAGCCCAAAGGGCATATTCTCTGACCCCGGGTATCTCCTCCATGTCAATCAACGTTTCCATACAATCAAAGAATATTATTTGCTGCGTTGCCATGATCAGCCTCTTTTCAAAACAATACTCTTTATCTTCCCGCTATCTTCCTGCTTCCTTTATGGCAGGATCTTTTATTAAATGCACTCTTGGGCCAGCACTCGCAGAACTTCTTCGGGGGGCAAAGGTTCGCAGATTAGATTGCCTTGCACTGCATCACATTTAAAATTGAGCAAGTATTCTTTTTGTACTTCGCTTTCCACGCCTTCGGCAATCACCCTTAACCCCAGCTGGTGAGCAAGGACAATAATTGCCCCGGTAATATTCCGCCGGTCTAAAGGTCCCTGAATATCTTTAATGAAAGATTTATCAACTTTAAGGTTAGAAATCGGTAGTTCTTTAATATAATTCAAGGATGAATAGCCGCGCCCAAAATCATCAAGGGAAATTTTTATTCCCTGGGCCCTAAGCTTGTCAAAAATTATATTAACATTAGAATCAATAAAGTCAATCAACGCTGTCTCAGTGACTTCTAATACCAGGCAGTACGGGTCAAACCCCGTATTCGCCAAAATGTTTTCTATTCTCTCCGCAAAATCTTCCTGTTGGAGCTGAATGGTAGAGATATTAACAGACACAGTCACATCTCGGTAGCCCAGTTCATGCACTCTCTTGGCAAAGGCGCAGGCTTCCCGCAGAACCCAATCCCCGATCTCGATTATCAACCCTGTTTCCTCAGCAATGCTAATGAATATATCTGGGGGGATTAACCCCTCTTCCGGACTGTACCAACGGAGTAAAGCTTCAAACCCAAGAATACGGCCACTATGAAGTTCCATTTGGGGTTGATAGTGTAAAACAAATTCCTGCTGGGCAATAGCTCGCCGCAAACTGTCCTGAATCCTGGCTTTCTGCGCTGCTACAATATGCATTTCCTGATTGAAGACTACATATTTTCTTTTGCCCATTTTTTTCGCATTAAACATTGCTGTATCGGCATTTTTAAACAATTCTTCAAACTTATCCCCATCGTCGGGATAAAAGGCTATTCCGGCGCTGGCTGTAGCGTGGCAGATTATATTATCCAACCGCAAAGGTTTTTCAAATATTTTCATAATTTTTTCGGCATAAGTGATAACTTCCTGCTTATTCCTAATATCTCTAAGTAAAACAATAAATTCGTCCCCGCCGAATCTGGCCACTACGTTAGTGTTACCCACAGTTTGAGCCAGCTGCCTGCTGATGACCTGCAAGAGCCGGTCTCCTCCTGCGTGACCATATGAAACATTAACATCCTTAAAATTATCAACATCCAGGAAAATTAAAGCTATTAACCTCTTGCCGCCATTAGCCCCGGCTATTTCCTTATTCACTATTTCCTGGAGCATGACCCGGTTAGGCAGACCTGTTAAATAATCATGATAAGCCAAATGTTTTATTCTTTCCGCCTGTTCTTTAAGATCAGTAATATTTTGGTGCGACCCAACCATTCTAACCGGTTTGCCGTTTTCGTCAAATATTGCCTTGCCATAAGCCCGAATCCATTTGTATTGGCCGTCTTTATCTTGAAAACGGTATTCACAGTGGTAGTTCTCCGTTTTACGGTTTAAATGATCATTCAGCTTTGCTTCCACCAGCGGAAGGTCTTCCCGGTGAATCCTTTTTAACCAATCTTCAAATTTTAAAACCTCTTCTCCTTCATACTCGAAAGTTTCCAGTAACTTTCTGGAGTAAACCCGCTCATTCTTGATTAAATCCCACTCCCAGATGGTATCCCTGGCTGCCTCCAAAGCCAGCCTATACCTTTCTTCACTTTGCCTTAACGCTTTTTGGTTTTGGGCCAGCTCTTCATACTGCACTCTTAATTCTTCTTCGGAAGCAGTCAGTTCTTCATGAATAGCTGTCAGTTCTTCATAAAGGGCTGTCAACTCTTCTTTTTGGCGTAATAATTCTTTTTCTTTTTCGTGCCTTTGTTTGATGTTAATAAGTAAGACGATCACCAGTCCGAGAAGGCAGAAAAACACTGCAACAACTCTAATTATTAGAGAGCGGTATTCCTCCAAGAAAGAGAAAGGCTTATTAATTAGAACACTGTTAGCAGGCAAAACATTTTTGGGAATAGCAAATTGTTCCAACTTTTTATAATCAAAAGCCGTGACAATGGTCGGATCCTCAACAATAGGCAATTGTCCGGCTTCTTTACCGTTAAAGATTTCCAAGCTTAAAGCCGCAGCATGTTCTCCCTGGAGACGGGCGCTAAGCAAATTGCCGCCCACTATACCGTTGCCCAGTAAAAATTCATAAACGGAATAAACAGGAACAGCACTGTGCTCACAGATCTCAAGGACAAATACTTCCGGCGCTAAAGCTTGTCCGCTTATATCCATGCTATAAGAGCCAACCAAAACAATGCTGTCCTTTTCCAAAGAAGCTACCAGCCCTAATATCTCAGCATTGCTCAATTCCTTTAAGCAATGAACAAACAGCCTTTCCTCCCTTTCCCGATTAATTCTCGCCACTGCCTGAATAACATTTTGCCCGCTGGCTTCCCCGCTTTCTGTTTGGTCATGAAAAACATAAATATTTCGTACTTCAGGGTTAATTTGCAGAGCGAGCCGAATCGTGCCTTCCGAATCTAGCATTTCATATACGCCCGTCACCCGTTACTCACCCCGAAGCAAATTATCTGCTATATCCTTAACAACACCGGTAAAAACTACGGGTGCATCGGAGAATAATTCCTGCCGATGTTTTAAAGCGAATTCCAAGGCAATATCATCAGTGGTAATCAGTAAATCTATAGCCAGACCGGCATATTTATACCGGTAATATTCATATAGCCTGTCCAAATTAGCGGGAGTCGGATGGCGCTTCCAATCCATATATTCCACATAAATTTGCCGCTCAAGTGAGGTCTGCAGCTTATTAATTAAAGCTGTAGTCTGATCATCGGTCCACTTAAGACCTTGATGATAGGAATTCAAAATCAGAATGTTGGTAGGATCGGCAACCGCAGTTAAAAGATAGGGTAACATCAGGATCAAGAAAAACCAGATTAGTAGTACCAAAACAGTAACTTTTAATTTTTGGCCTGCTAACTTGATCATGGTTATTTCCCCTCCCAAATTCCTTCGTAGATGAACAGCAAAACAACGGCCCTACACTTTTTTCCATTAATTTCTCAGTTAATAACCTTATTCTCTCTTTAAAAACATTTTCCTCTTAATTTTCAGAATTATTAAACACTAATTTTATACCGGCTAAACAAATGCAAAGGTAGCGGCGAACCCAGCTTCCAACAAGTCCTTTGTGTAATAAAATATTATCATGAGAAAGTATCTTACCAGAAGTTTAATATTCTTTCTTGGAGAACAGTTTGGAACCAAAACAAAAAAATTCCTCGCGACGAGGAATTAAAGTTTTATATTTTGCGGACACAAAGCTTAATATTTTTGAAAAAACATATTAACTTAATCAACTTAAACGTAATACTCTTCACCAATCATTTGGCGGAAGGACTCAGCCAAATTGGCAATTTTTAGAGCATATGGAGATTTAAAGTGGCCGTATTTGTTATAGAAGGTCATCCGGCCGCCAATTCCCCAGTTATAAGCAGTATAAGACTCATATTTATCTTGATACGTGTCATGTAAATATCGCAAGTAGCCCCCGGCTAAAAACGCAGCATATTTTTTGTCATTATTTAATAACTCGTGGGTAGGATAAGGAATATCGAATTTATAGTATTCGGTGATGGCCATATGCGATGTTATGGCTGTGGGCATTTTCATTTGGGTTGTACTGTAAGACAATGACCCGCCATCCATACGGGTTTGCGGCTTAAAGCCTGACTCCTGGGCAATTACTGCCAAAAGTTCACAAGGCTCCAAGTTAAACTTTTTCTCCACTTCCACAATGTAGGCCAAGTACTCAGGCTCAGCATTATACATTTGAGCCAATTTGTTTAAGTTTTCATTTACTGCAGCTTTTTCGGCCAGTTCTATTGGAGTTGTCTGGGGTATTGCTGTGGCCCGTACCCCTTTTTCACCCGGCAGAGATTCTTCAAGGCTGCCAATCTTTTCTGACTGTCCGCTCTCCCCCAGAAGCGCAGGTTCTGCAGGCAGTTTTAGCCTATCTAAACTAATTTGTTCCTCCTTTTCGAAAGTTACATTTGTGTTAACCATATCCTGAGAAGTTACAAAAGTGCCATCATCATTAATTCCTTGGTAAGTGGAAGAAACTTCCCTTTCCCTACCGGTCAATTCCGACAGGATAACGGTATTTGTCTGTTCTAAAAATAACATGCCTAATATTACTAATTGGGTAGCAATCAGCAATGCAAGCAAAGTAACAGCCAAGTCCCGACTACTTTCCCTGAGCGGGAACATAATAATTTCCTCCTTAATCTAAGGCTGTTCCTTTCTTCACAAGAAATAAAATCACCTAATACTTGCAGGAACAGCAAACTTTAGAAACTTTTTTCACTAGTTCTAAGGCTATTTTTGCCATTTTGTGCAATTTTATACATTCAGCATTATTGTGCAACTTTAGGGCCAATTACCCAAAAAAAAAATTCGCATCAGTATAGATGCGAATCTACATAGATGCTAATTAGTTTTAAACACAGAGAAAAGCACTGTAAAAACATTTAAAGATATTAAAGAATTAAAAATTGTTTTGAAAACTATATTTAGAATTGTGGTTAATAATAGTTTTTGAAAACTGTACTTATTGCACTTCAGTTATTGACTATTTTAGTTTTTCCTTCAGCAAAAGCTGCATTTAGCTCAACAATTTGCAAAGCATAAGGTGATTTGTAATGGCCGTTTTGCGCAAAAAAATCCAACCTGCCTCCTATCCCTCGGTGATAAGCAGTATAGGATTCATACTTATCCTGATAGGTATCATGCAAATATTTTAAATATCCGCCGGCCAGCAAAGCTGCGTAATATTTGTCTTCAAGCAAAAGTTCATGGGTTGGAGCGGGAATATCTTTTCCATAGTATTCGGTAATAGCCATATAAGCAGTTTTTGCTGTATTCAATTTCATTTGAGTTGTATTATAGGAATACGATCCCCCATCCATTTTAGTTTGAGATATAAACTTTGACTCTTGGGCAATAAGAGCCAACAATTCATAGGGCTTAAGTTGAAACATTTTTTCCACACCAACAATATAATACAAATATTCTTCTTCAACATTATAAGCCTGGGCAATCTTTTCAATAATCTCAGGCTTATAATCCCCTGACTTGAGGTCCTCAACCTTATTATCTAACTTTATGTTGTTGCTCTTGTTATCTGACTTCATGTCATTAATTATTTGATAATTGACTTGCCCCAAATTAACTGTTGTTAGTTTTTCCTTTTCCCTGTAGTCGACAAAGGCAGCTGTCCCTGTAGTTATTCCTTGACTAACAATAATTACCGTAGTTACTGTAAGCAAGGCAATAGCTAAGAAACGGCTCAGCCTTCCTTCTGTAATCACTTTCTTTCCTCCTTAAAAGGTATTTATTTTTCTAATTGCTTCTGTCAGCCAAAAACATGAATCGTCTAACAAACGTAGCCAGATGCTACCGGCATAGGATTAATTTTTACCTATCTCATGAAAGATATGTGCAAACTAGAATTATATTTATTCTATCATTTGTTGTCTGTGAAATTTAGCATTATTTGACAATGATTGTACCACACAGGCAAACATTTTAACACAACTTACCAAGGAGTGCAAACATAATTACATTTAATACCATCCAGAAGTTCTTTTTTGTTTAATACAGGCATAATTATTTTAGTTATTTGGAATAATATAGGAGGAAATTATCATTTCTTTATTTGTTTTTTAATTCACTGTGATAAAATTCAAGGAGGTTGGTTTTTATGCCCAGTAAATTTAGCCTATTTGCTCAAAGTACCAGAAGCTTGGAAGAAAAAGCTAAAAATGCTAATCTTAGTGCTGAAAAAGATGCTGTTCCGGACAAAGAGAAAAATCCTGACGATCTCGACATTAAATAGAGCCTAATCCCTAAATAACTTAATCCGCTCAAAAAGAAACCGCCTGACATAGGCGGTTTCTTTTCAAGCACAATTGGCGCCCAATTATTATGAGCCGGCAAAAGGGGTTTTACTTCAATCGACTAGTCCCAATAACTTAAGTAGATCGACCCAAAATTTAACAAGCTGACGTTATTTAGTTTTGTCTTTGACAAAATCGCTCGCTTTGTCCGCAGCTCTTTCGACAGTTTCCTTGGCGTCATCTACAAATTCAACAACGCCTTTTTTTATATTTTTCAAGGCTTTTTCTGTCTTTTTCGCCACAATTAAACACCTCCTAAATTCATTGGCTTTATTATTATGACTGAATTTCCACTTTTTTATTATTAGGAAAAGGGTTTCAAAAGAATATGTCGAAGATAATTATCTGCCAATAAAACCAATATTTAGTAAATTGCATTAAAATATCCCTAGCAGGTGGTCAAAATGGAACTCGATTTTTCCAATAGTTATCGAAAGTCCGGCATTCCTTTCATTAATGATTTCCCTTGGGGAACACATATTTGCTGCTTTTATCAAACCAAGAGCGATTTAATTGACATCTTCATTCCTTTTTTTCGCGCCGGTTTAGAGAACCAGGAATATTGTGTGTGGGTGGTTGGTGAGCCAATAAGTAAAGCAGAAGCCACTCAAGCCCTGAAAAATGCTATTCCTAATTTTCATGCTTTTGCTCAACAAATTGAGTTTATCTCCCCTAATGAGTGGTATTTAAAATATGGGATATTTGATTCGGGTAAGGTACTAGAAACCTGGTTAGAAAAGCTGGCCCAAATCCGTTCTCAAGGCTATGAGGGTTTAAGAGTCAGTGGCTCGGCAAAATGGCTGAACAAAAGATATTGGAAAGCCTTCATGGATTATGAAGATAAGCTGAATAGAATCATTGGAATTAATAATATTGTCTGCTTATGCGCCTACGAGCTCGCTGACTGTGGAATTCATGAAGTTCTTGACCTGGTTAATAATCATCAGTTTTCTTTTATTAAGTGTAAATATGACTGGAAATACTCCAATAATAGCTTGGCCAAATTCGATCGCCTGCATTTGATAGGTAAAATGGCTGCCAGTGTAGCCCATGAAATTCGCAATCCGATGACCTCCGTAAGGGGCTTTATTCAGCTTCTCCAAAGCAAAAAAGACTTTCTAGCTTATCAGGATTATTTTGACTTGATGCTGGAGGAACTGGATCGTGCTAATAGAATAATATCCGAATACTTATCCCTAGCCAGGGATAGAAAAAATAATCTAGAAGCAATTAATCTCAATGATGTCCTCTATTCGCTTCTCCCTTTACTTCAAGCTGATGCTTACAAAGAGGATAAAGATATCATTATCCGAACCGGGGAAATTCCGGACCTCAATTTAGACCCTAGAGAAATACGCCAAGTGATTCTGAACCTGGCTCAAAATGGATTAGAGGCTATGAAGGAAAGGGGGGTTCTGGAATTCCTGATCTATATGGAAGAAAATCAGGTTATCCTTGAAGTAAAGGATTCAGGCACCGGCATTCCGGAGGAAATAATTAATAAGCTTGGCACCCCTTTTGTCACCACTAAAGAAAACGGCACAGGCCTAGGCTTATCGATTTGTTTTAATATCCTAGAAAGTTATAAAGCCCGGGTAAAAGTCAAGTCTTCAACCAATGGAACAACTTTTAAAATTTATTTTCCATGCTATCAACCCAATATTACTTCGGCTTGTTAATCCCATGCTGGGACACCTCTAATTCGAAAGTTATAATTTAAGCAATTAAAATAACAAAATGTCCCCCACGCCTAAGATAGCGAATGGGGGATTATCTTTAGCCATTTGCGCATGTACTTATCTTTTACCATCCTCTACAATAATCCTTAAAGCAATCCAAACATACTTTCTTGCCGTCTTGTAACCTTATTTTATTTTCCGGGGCGCTTTCGCCGCAGGATTCGCAAGTAACAGACTGGAAAATCCTCGCTTCCTCAGGCAAAGAAAAAGCAGGTTTTCTAAAATTAAAAATTTCTTCCGCGGGAGCATTCAGGATATATTCCTGCCGTTCTTCCCTGCTCATTTCCTTTGTCTGGAGTTTGACAACAATCCGCAGGCTTTCGCCGGTTTTCCTATTGAAAAAGCTGTAAGCCATTTTCCCGGTTCCCCTGTAAATCAAATTACCCTTGCCAATGCTGCATCCGGTAAGCAATTGGATAGCATCAACACCGCAGGCATCATTTTCAGTGACACAAACAAATTCTTCATTTGCTGAAAATGTAAGGCCCATTTTTTCTTGAGCAACCTTAGCCGCCCTAAATCCAATCGCCAAACCCGGGCAAGAATGTCCATGAAACTCCACCGCTCTTTCCCAATCAGTTTTGTTTTTTTCCATTATTTAACCACCTTTACTAGTTTACTAATTGAAAACAATCCCTGGCCAGCATTCGAATGCTTTCCCTTTTCTTTTACTGGCCGTTTTATCAAACTAACCCCTTTAATCAAGTTAACAAGTTTTCCCTACTTTTACAATCCTTATAAAATCTTATTACATAACAACATATAATTTTTTAACCGCCCTTCGGGGCGGTTTTTAATGACGGGCTTTGAAATCTTAAACCTAATATTGAACATATAGCCGACCCCTTTAAGCGTTCGGAATTCCTTTCTCCGCCCGTTCGAATCCCACTCTTCCTTAGTGCATAAAGTATGTATATAAAATTAAAATAATAAACTTCATCTTTACAATGAAGTTTTATGTTCATGGCGGAGAGAGTGGGATTCGAACCCACGGTACCCTTGCGAGTACTCCGCATTTCGAGTTATTTGAAGGCAAGTTCTTATGAGTTTACGAGAGTAACTTTAGGAGAAGATAAAATCCCGCAGACCCGCATAAATAAAGGCTTTTCAGGCACAAACGCTGATATTTCCGCGCATGAACACACCGCCCTGATTTAGCGGTTTTCAGGGCAAAGTGTAGAAAAACCGTAGAAAAACAACCGGCGAAATAACCTTAAGATACTTTAGTTTCCCGGCAATTTGAAAAATCAAAACCAAGCGTATCCTACCATTGACATTGATTTTTAACAGAACATCCTGCAGCAGACAGAGCATAATTCTCTGTCCTAAGGATCAATGTGATGGGAGGAACGATGATGGCAACCGACTACTCTTACCTTCTGGCTGAATATCCGGAGAAGATAAGTCAAGACCAGCTTTACAGAATTTGCCGCATAAGCAAACGAAAAGCCACATGGCTTTTGGAGAACGGATATATCCCCTGCGAGGATACCGGCAAAAAGACCCGCAGGTTTAAAATCCAAATAACCGACGTTATTGCATACCTTACTCGCTTGGAAGAATCTCCTGAAACTCTGCTGACACCACCGGGGATATTTTCAAGCGGAATAAAATATAAACCGAAGCGCCAAACGGCGAAGGCAATCAACTCCGAGAAGTTTATGGCAATGCTTAAGAACAAGTGGCACACCTTTCCGGATGCCCTCACGGTAAATGATGTCACAAAGCTAACGGGATACTGCCAAACCACAGTATCTGAATGGATCAAGGCAGAAAAGATAACGGGGGTATGGTATTATACCAAGTATTTAGTGCCAAAGGACAGCTTGATAAACTATATGGCAACAGAAGCTTGCCGCATCCATCAGAAGTCCAAAAAGCATATAGAGCTGCTGGAGCAGTATCGAAATCCCTAAATGCTCGGCGCATCCATTTACATGAAAACAGGGTGACTACTTTGCATAGTGTCACCCTGTTCTTGTATCGATTATAAAAATCTGATCCAGTCGCGTCTGCCGTACAGAATTCTTTCAACGTCAACCACCTTGTTCTTCTCGTCTATGGAAAAAAACACAACGTAATTTTTTACAATTAGTTTCCTGTATCCCATTTGAGATAGACGATCGTCTGAAAGCGGACAGCGCTGCGGCATATCGGACAGACTTAGCATTGCCTCTTCAAAAAGCTCCATCATACGAGTTGCCGATATGGGAGCTGACAGCTGAGAAGCAATATACCGAACAATGTCCCTAAGATCGTTTTCGGCTGGTTCAGATACATCTACCCTATATTTCGCCATCGGCGATGCCTCGCTTAATATCCTTCATGACATCTTGAAGCGGACGCTTTTTACCCGCTTTAACGGCCGATCGTCCTTCGTCAAGCAGGTGATACAGTTCAAGCTTGCCGCTGAGTGCCTCATAGGTTTCAATGCTCATAACCGCCAAATCTCCCTGCCCGTTTTTTGTGATAAAAACAGGTTCACGGCTTTCATGACAGAAGGTGGATATCTCATTATAGTTATTCCGCAGGTCAGTGCTGGACTTTATATTTGGCATAGCGTTTACCTCCTTACACAATTCTAAAGATATTATACACGAATTTCTTTAGAATATCAATTGAATTTCGCTGACTGCAACTGGCATCGAAAATAAGACACCGGATGCCGGTTAAAATCTTAATGAGATCGTTTCCTATGAAGGGACGAATATGACTCATATGTAACTCTCGTTTAATCATAAACAAAACACCTCTTTATCTCTTTCCATAACAATACAACATCAAAGATATATCTTATAAAAATTGAACACATTGAACTTGTTGTTTCAAACAAAATCCCATTAAATTCAGTATCAATGTATAGAAGCAGAATAATCAGAGAATAATAAATGCCTAAGCACTGTCATAAAATAAGTTTTAAATTTGATTGACAATATGACAAATGCGGCATATACTATAAATATAGAAGGGAGGCATTATCATGAATAACTCTCTGGAGATCATCGGAGCAAGGATAAAATCTCTGCGCGAAAATAGCGGCCTTACACAAAGCAATGTGGCTAATTATCTTCATGTCGATCAAAGCCTTGTGTCTATGGTCGAGAAAGGCAAACGGGCACTGACGGCGGATATGCTGGATAAGCTTGCAGCCTTGTTTGGTACGCGGGTATCTGCACTCATGGAGCCGGAAATGAAGGTTAAACCGCTGTCCTTTGCGCTTCGTGCAAGCGAAATCGGAGAAGATGACTTGGACGCAATTAGCGCCATAAACAGGATTGCTTTAAATAGCCACTTTATGACTCAATTGCTTGAGGGTGAGCATGCCAATGGATAGAATAGAGTTATGGAAAAAAGCTCTCAGTTTACGGAAAGAGCTTGGAGAAGATGCGACTTCTCCGATCGATATATTGGCATTGGTTCATACAATCGATAAATTATCCATCGTATACTATCCGATGGGGAATCACATTAGCGGTATTTGTATTAAGGGAACCGGCAGCAATGTCATCGCCATTAATTCAGCCATGACCCTTGGAAGGCAGCGCTTTTCCATGGCTCATGAACTATATCACCTGTATTTTGATGATGACGAACTCACTGCGGTGTGTGCAAAAACAATCGGCGAGGGAAATGAAAAGGAAAAGCAAGCAGATCAGTTTGCATCGTATTTGCTTATGCCCCCGGATGCCCTTTCGGATAAAATTGACCAGCTGAAAAAGTCGAGCTCCGCCAAGCTTTCCATTCATGATGTTGTGCGTTTGGAGCAATACTTTCGTGTTAGCCGCCAAGCTATCCTTTACCGGCTGCTCAGCGAAAATGAATTAACCCGTGAAGAAGCTGATTCAATGCGCCAAAACGTAATTTTATCTGCTCTTAATCTTGGCTACGATGATACACTCTATAGACCGACACCCGAAGATAAGCGATACAGGACATACGGCTACTATATTCAGCAGGCGGAAAAAGCTTTGGAACAAGGGCTAATATCCAGCGGCAAATATGATGAATTGCTGCTATCTGCTTTCCGTTCCGACCTCGTCTATGGGGAGGAAATCGAAGGGGGCGAATTGCTTGACTGATTCGCTCTTTTTTGATAGCGACTGTATCTCGGCTTTTTTGTGGGTTGGGAATGAAAATTTATTGGTTAAGTTATATCCCGGTAGGATCGTTATTCCTAAAACTGTTTATGACGAACTGTCCTATCCCGGGATTGCGCACCTAAAGGCAAGAGTAGATGCACTCCTTTCGGTGGGACAAGCACAGGTAATGTCCATTGATGTGGCTACGGAAGCCTATGATATATATTATCAGCTTACCGAAAAACCAAAAGCCGGGCATATGGTTATCGGCAAAGGAGAAGCCGCATCCATCGCATTAGCAAAACAGTATGACGGCATTGTAGCAAGTAATAATCTGAAGGATATTTCTTTATATATCGCTCAAATGGATTTTAAGCATCTATCAACTGGCGATATATTACTTGCGGCACTGGAAAGAGGATACATCACCGAAGCACAGGGAAATACTATTTGGACTAAAATGCTATCTAAACGAAGAAAACTGGGGGCGGCAAACTTTACTGCTTACATACAGGCAAAGCAAAAATAAAAACGCCTATCGCTCATTTCATAATTTATAACGCAAAATTAGAACTAAAGACTCCAATATTGCAAATTGGAGCCTTATTTATTGGCCGGGGAATCGAAGTGCAGAAATGCACTTCGATTCCCCGGCTTTTCTTTTTTGGAAGGGAGGAAAAATATGTTGGTACGCTATAAGAAAAACAAGAAACCTGCCTGTTATGATTCTGATGTCCTTGTAACAACAGGTCCGATACCGGCAGCTGAACGGCCTAAGGGACCATTTAAAAGCTGCGGAAACTGCCCCTACCCCTCTCATGGTTTTATCTGCTACAGTTCCGAGGGAGATTGCCTTAGAACCGATATGCAGAAAATAAACAAAAAACCCAATGCAAAACAAAAGCTCATATGAAGGAGGAACAAATATGAGATATGACAGTGAATTTCTGAGATTGCTCAAGGAGAAGTATCCGCCCGGTACACGAATCCGTCTCACAAAAATGAACGATCCCTATGCCCCCGTACCACCCGGTACAGAAGGTACGGTGGATTTTATTGACGATGCGTGCGGAATTCACATGCAATGGGACAACGGGCGCTCCCTTGCCCTCATTCCTGGGGAGGACTCGTTCTCAAAAATATCTCCTCCGCTCCAGACTCTCAAGCTATATATGCCGCTTACTGTAAAGGAATACGAGCGCAACGAATGGGGAGATTGGGAGGATTATCCCTCGGAGCTGGATCAAGATACTATCCTCTCCTATCACGATTCTATCCTTGCAGCCATTGTGAAAGAGCGAAGGCCGGAAGAAACGGAACGAGGACTCATGAAATACTATCCTAAAAATGACAGCGTCAATCAGAAGGTTCATTCCTTCTTTTTCACAGTGGAACAGATTGGCGCCAAGCTGATGGGTGTGGCCGAATGCCGCATACAAGGGAGCTTGAGTGAGGCAGAGCTTGAGCAGCTTAAGGATTATGTTTCCGGTCAGGCATCGGACGGCTTTGGTGAAGGCTTTGAGCAGCATCCCTTAAAAACAGGCAATGGCGAAATCTATGTCAGCCTATGGAGCAGTGATAAAGACTGGAGCATCATGACGCCGGATGAGTTGGCGCAAAGCCAGCAGATGGGAGGAATGCAGCTTGGATAATATCTTGACCGTTCTGACCGGAGATGAATAGCAGAATTTCTTTTGGTATTTGGTATAGCTTTCCTATGAAAAGTGTGGCATTGTGTTGTAATTGAAGGAGGTGGACAGAATGGAGTTATGGAAAGAGTCCTTACAAACTGCATTGGACGAACGTCTTGACGCAGCGTTTGCGGAATTGGCAGAATCCAACCCTGCTGTCAGGGAGGCTGTCAAACAGCAGCGGGATGCATCGGTGCTGGTAAAGGATCATCCGAAATACGATAACGAATTGAAACAGATAGTGGACTCATATTTTGAAGCTATGCAGCTTTTGCTCGGTGAATACAGCCGACATCTGTACATCCAAGGCGCTAAAGACTGTGTGGCGGTTTTGAGAGAGCTTGGCGTAATCAAGTAGCGCAGGCAATGATGCCTGTGCTTTTTTAGATTCAAAATCAAAACAGGGCCGTTTCCCCAAACAGGAGGCGGCCCTGTTTTTTATCATTTGTCCTGCCTTTCTTTCCGGGGAAGCGTCCGGAAAGGAGGCGAACATGCTTAAAAAACAGCTTGCGGAATATCTGCACCGCTATCATCACGGTGCGGAAAATGCCGTCACCAGCAAAGAACTGGAACACACTTTTTGTGTTTCCGGTAAGGAACTGCGCGACATTGTCAACAGCCTGCGTCGCGAAGGCATCCCTATCGCCAGCGATCAAAGCGGATATTTTTACGCAAGAACCGAAGCGGAAATCCGGCTGACCATCCGTCATATGAGAAGCCGTATTAGCGGGATCAGCGCCGCCATCGGAGGGCTCAGGCATTCCCTCACGGCATTTGACGGTACGCAGATATGCCTGCCGCTGGAGGGAGGTGATGACTCCTGAACAGCTTTATGTCATGGATCGGCGGCAAAAAATCCCTGCGTGAGCTGATCGTCACACTGTTTCCCCTCTACTACGAAAGATACATTGAAGTATTCGGCGGAGGCGGCTGGATACTGTTTCACAAGCCGCCCGGTAACGACTTTGAGGTATATAACGATTTCAACGGACTGCTGGTTAACTTGTACCGCTGTGTACGGGAAAAGCCGGATGAACTGATAGAAGCACTGCGTTATGTCCTCAACGCCCGCGCAGACTTTGACCTTGTTAAAAATACCCTCGCCCGTGACAGTCCTGCTTCCGATGTACAGAAGGCAGCCTGGTTTTACCAGCTTATCCGCTACAGCTACGCATCGGGACTTACCAGCTATGGCAGTCAGCCCCATGATATGTGGTCCAATTTTCCACTGATTGAACAGGCTCACAGACGGCTTGCCAAAGTGGTGATCGAAAACAAGGATTTCGAGAAGTTGATTGGGCAATACGACCGCCCCGTCAGCTTTTTCTACTGTGACCCGCCGTACTTTGAAACCGAGGGCTACTACAAAAACGTGGGTGAGGACGGCTTTACAGAAAAAGATCACATCCGCCTGCGGGATGCTCTGCTGCGAATTGAGGGCAAATTCCTGCTGTCCTACAATGACTGCGATTTTATCCGCAATTTGTATGATGCGCCCGGTATCCAAATTGATTCCTATACCCGCATCAATAACATCAAGCAGCGGTATGACAATGGGGCGCAGTTCCCCGAAATCCTCATTGCCAATTACGATATGGGGGAACGGACGAGGGAGGCCCCGGCGCAACTCAATTTATTTGACAACGGCGGGATTGAGCTCTGACCGAAAAACCAAAAGGAACACCGTCCCTATCGGGGCAAATATTTAAAGGAGGACAGACCCCATGAAAAACAATCAGAAGAAAAATGAGCAGACCCTGCAAATCCCCATAGATGTTCAGCAGCGTTGCAGCTTTGCCGATGCGGAAACCCTTGCGGTGACAGCCGCCGAAGGCGTATGCGTCATCCACAAGGGTGAAATGACGGCGCTGGAGCTTATTCGCGTTATTGCCGCACTCAGCGAGCTGGCAAGCGATATGACGGTTCACCTTGCCGGAGCTTGCGGTCTCTGCAACAACTGCGAGGATGAAAATCCGGAAGCAAGTGAAAAAGGCGGCTGCAATCACAACCCCGCTGAATGGGTAGCAGACTGCTCCCTTTGCCGTGATCTGCTGGACGAAAACCAGGACATCCGCATTCCAGACTATCTGCTGGAGGAAGCGGGTATCCCCAAGGGTACCCGGTTAGAAGGCTATACCGATGAGGACAGCGGCGAATTTACAGTCGTAAAGGCAGATATCCAGCAAGATATTCGCGATGTACCGGCCTGCATTCTTTCGGTGCTGGCGCAAAACGGTATCTGCCTTGCAGCATTGGATGAATTGATCATGCAGGAAAGCATCATCTATGGCAAATAACCTGCCCTCATTCTTTAAGACATTATCTGGGAGGTGGGAAGATGTTAGGGATTACCCTGAAAAACGGCCTCATTTCCTACTATGGAAACCCGGCCGGTTATACTGATAAAGAAAAAGCCATTGTGGACAGCATTTTTCAAAATGATGAGCTGACCATCTGGCTCCAAAGCCGCTCCTTAACGCCGAAGTGGACAGATGGCGTGATGGAGCGGCTTCTTGCTGGCGAACGTGCGGATGGCATGGAAGGCGTACTGCTGAAAAATGTTCGCATCTGGCAGTTAAAGCCGGACGTGGACGTGCACATGAAATTTATACCCTATGAAGAAATGGTGCGGCGATTTGGAGAGCCATCTCTCGAAAATTACAACATCGTCTATGACGGTCAGCTCGACACCAACGACCTCGAAGCCATCTACACAAGGTGCAATGCAAATCACCCGGCAGGCTTTTCGGGACACTCTCTTTCCATGTCTGATGTGGTGGAGCTGTATGACGCCCAAGGCAGCGAATATCACTACTGCGACCGTTTTGGATTCCAGAAAATCAGCTTCGGGGGCTCAGAGCAGACCCAAGCTATGGAAATGAGTATGTAGGCAGCCTGGGGCTGCCTTTTCTCGACCAAAGAAACAATAGAACGGAGGAAAACTACATGGTTCAGGTTATCAAAAAAATGAAAAGTACAGCTTCACACAAGATTACAGCGGCAAAGGATGCCGCAGCCAATCTCGCTTTCCGTGGCAGGAACCTTCTCTCAGGTAATGCCGGAGAAGGTTATATTGACACAGCCATCAAAATCTTGCTGGCGGTTGTCATTGGCGCCCTGCTCCTTGCGGGGCTCTATGCCCTGTTCGGGGAAACGGTGCTCCCGACCCTGACCCAGCGCATTAAGGAAATGTTCAACTACGCCGGTTAGAAATACCGGAAATTTTGAGAAGGAGGAATAAACATGCCTAAGAATACAACATCGCCCGTTCCAAAGTACGATGTGAAAATTCATTCCATCCGTCCGGCTGGAAGCTGCAAGGCCACCGCCTCGGTCAATATTTACGGTGTTTTCGCCGTTCGGGGCATCAAGATTATGGAGGGCTCCAAGGGGCTGTTCATTTCCATGCCCAGCTACAAGGCCGGAAACGGCGAGTACAAGGATATCTGCTTTCCTTGTACCAAGGAGTCCAAAGCGGAATTTGACAAGGCGGTTATCGGGGCTTACCAGCAGACGCTCACTCAAGGACAGGCCGCCGCACAGAAACAGGAATCTTCCGAACTCCAGCAGGAGCAAAGTCAGCCTGTCATGGGCGGGATGTAGGAGGTAGCCAATGAACGAGAAAATGAAAAAGCCTCTCGGCATTCTTCTTGTGGTTTGCTTGGTGGTTTCCCTGCTTGCGGGCAGCGCCTATGCGGTAAACCGATATTTTGAGGATGCCAAAGGCCATTGGGCGGAGGAAGCTATTCAAATTCTTACAGATAAAGGCGTCATCAGCGGTTATCCCGATGGCTTGGTACACCCTGATGCCATCATCACCAGAGGCGAGTTTGCAGCCTTGATCGCAAGAACCATGGAATTGCCGGAACCGAATGAAAGCCAAATTACCATTCATTTTACCGATATTGCCGGCCACTGGTCAGAGAAGCATGTGGAAGCACTCATTATTGCGGGAATCATCCAAAAGGATGATTTCGGCACAAAGTTTCTGCCAGACGAGCCCATCACCCGCATAGAGATGATCCGTATGCTGGTGAGAGCCATCGGCAAAGGCGACCATGACGCATCCTGCTCCTGCGCAACCGGCTTTTCAGATGACAGCGAACTTGGTGACGCAGACAAAGCCTGCATCTGCGCCGGTAAAAAATATGGTATTGTAGACGGCTATCCGGACGGAACGGTTAAACCGAACGGCAATGCCACCCGCGGAGAAGCCTTTGAAATGCTGGTGGACGCTGATAAGGCAAAGGAGCAGATCAATAAAGAGGAAACAGCGAAGCCGCCAGCAAACACCAAACCGAAGGATAAGTACTCAAACTCCGACAGTAGCGGCGGATCTTCCTATGTTCCTGCCCCGCAGTTCAGCTTTACGCTGCCCAAAACCGCTTATACTGCCGAGGAAATTGAGATCAAGCCGGAAAGCCGCCATGTAAGCGGCGTGACATGGTCGGCTCTCAAAAACGGGCTTCCTGCAGAGCTTTCCGAGCTGGCAGAGGGTACGCTGGACGCAAACGGCGGCAAAGTCAAATTTACGAAAACAGGCAGCATTACTCTGATTGCCACAGCAAAAAACAGCCGGGGCTTTACGGTAACCCATGAGCAGACAATCAGCATCTATCCGGTGGTAAAGGCTGCTTTTTCATTGCCTGAAACCGCCCACACCGACACGGCCGTTTCGGTGGAACTTGCTACTGAAAACCTCGGCGCTAATTCGGTAGTGTGGTCCCTTCAAAAAGATGGAGCTGCCGCGGATCTGGAAAAAGCTCTCTCTGGTGAGTTAAACTCTGCTGGCGGTACGGTTTTGTTTAAGGAAAAAGGCAGATATACGCTGACCGCCTCCATTACAGACGAGCTGGGCAAAACCGTTACTGCACAAAGCAACATCGCCATCTACCCTGTGGCGGAGGTAAAGCTTACCCTGCCGGCGGTTTCCCATACGGATAAAACCATCACTCTACAGACAGAAACAAAAGAAACGGATGGTCTCGCTTTAACCTATACCCTGACCAGAAACGGTGAACCTGCCGACATCGGCACATTTATCGAAGGCAATCCATCCGATGGCAGCATCCGCTTTAAGGAAAAAGGCGTGTATGTGCTGACCGCTTCTGTCACAGACGCTACAGGCAGAGTGTTTGCCGATACAGCGGATATCACCGTCTATCCGGTGGGATCAGCGGGATTTTATCTGCCTGAAATCTTCCATACCGATAAAACCGTTACGGTGGAAGCGGTGTTCGGGGAGATCGGAAGCCATACCGCCAAGTGGTCGCTGCTGCATGACAGCAAGGAGGTATCCCTCACCGACGCGGCGGAGGGCACGCTGGGCAACAGTGGCGGCAAGCTGAAGTTTCACTCCAAGGGCAGCTATGTCCTGAAAGCGGAATTCACCGATGATGGCGGCAGAACCTACCGCTATGAACAGAGATTCAAGGTTTATCCTGTGCCGGCCGTAAGCTACAGCCTGTCAAAGTACGCTCATACCGATACCGATGTCGTAGTCAAAACTGAAACCGCCAATCTGGACGGCCTTACCATCGAATGGCTGGTGGACAATACCTTCGGTTTTCAGGACTGGTCGACCTATGTCAGCGGTAAGCTCACAAACAACGGCGGCACAATCCGATTTAAAAGAGCCGGTATCTATGAGCTGGTGGCGAGAGTTACCGATGAAACAGGACGGGTATTTTTGTATGAAAGCAAGGACAGGTGCGAGGTGCTTCCCGTTCTGACCATTGACTTTGAGCTTCCCGCCTTTGCCTACACCGATACCGACCTTGACATCAGAACCCACGGCAACAACAATGTTCTGCCGGTAGAGTGGTCCGTCAGCAAGGACGGCAAAAATATTCCGCTCTCAGAGGCATTCAGCGGAAGTCTCACCCCGCAGGGAGGAAAAATTACTTTCCGAAGCGATGGCGAATATGTTCTAACCGCCATGATGACCGATTATCTGAAACGCAGTTACTCCCACAGCGAAAGTATACGCATCCTGCCGGTGGTGCAGTATACATTCACCATGCCGCAGACCGTTCACTACGGTGCGGAGTTTGATGTTGTCGCAAAAGATGTTCAGCATATCGGCAGCTATACCGTAGTTTGGACGCTGCAAAAGGACGGCAATGCGGCACAGTATCAGGGAACGCTGGACAATGACGGCGGCAGGATCGCCATCCGTGACACCGGCGACTTTATCCTGACCGCTTCTGTCATAGACAGCAAAGGGCGTGTAACCACTCATTCGGAGAGCATCGCGGTAACCAATACTGCGCCGAATGCCCCTGTGGTAACGGCAACTCCCTCTCGTACCGCCAAGGACGGCAAGTTCCTTGTAGACATTACCGCCAGTGCCGACGATCCCGATGGCGATTCGGTGACATTGGAGTACGAGGGTACTGCGGCTGACAGCTACTATGCGCCGGGTACCCATACCATCCGTGTCAGAGCCAAAGATATCGCCGGAGCTTATTCCCCGTGGACGGAAAAAACCTTCACCGTGACCAATTCCGCTCCCACTGTTACCCTGACAGTTGAACCAACCCGCACGGTCAAGGACGGCAAATTCCTTGTCAATATCAGCGCTGCAGCCTCTGATGCGGATGGCGACCCAACCACGCTGGAATGGGAAAACAAGGCGGCGGACAATTATTACGCCGCAGGTACTCACACCGTGCGTGTCCGTGCAAAAGACATTGTCGGAGCTTATTCCCCCTGGGCAGAAAAGACATTTACCATCACCAGCTCTGCACCTGTTGTCACACTGACCGCAGCTCCCACCCGAACAGCGAATAACGGCAAGTTCCTTGTCGATATCAGCGCCACAGCGTCCGATGCAGACGGCGATGCAACCACGCTGGAATGGGAAAATAAGGCGGCTGACAACTACTATGCCGTTGGTACTCACACCATCCGTGTCCGTGCCAAGGATGCAACCGGGCTATATTCGCAATGGGTATCCAAAACCTTTACCATCGCAAACTCTGCGCCGACTGCGCCGGTCATTACCAGAACGCCAAGCGGCAATAGCGTACCGCCGGGAACGCCAGTCACCATCAAAGCGACCAGCTCCGACCCCGACGGCGATCCTGTCACTCTCGTTTGGGAGGGCCGAAACGCAGAAACACAAACCTACCCGCTGGGAAGAAATGTGATTCGTGTCAAGGCGGTGGATTCTGCGGGTGCTGAATCTTCCTGGTCTGCCATCGTGTTCTTTGTGGCGGACTCCAACGGCAGCGGCGGTATGACGCTCACCGGACCCGATTCGGTTATTCTCGAAAACGGACTTGAAGGCGCAACCATCACGGAGTATACCTTTACCGTACCTCCGGTCAGCGGTCACAGTGGCTCTGACTTTGGCAGAGTGCGCGGTTACAACAAGCTGACCAGCCAGTGGGATCAGCTTGACTATGGTACCACCTCAAATGGCATTACTTTCAAGAGGACGCTGGGCGCAGGCGTATACAGCAAGCTCGAATTTTATTACTACACCAACCATAATTGTATGTATAACAAGTCCAACATCACCTACTCGGTGACCTACCACTTTGAATAGGAGGAAAATCCATGAAATATCTGTTTTGCAAGCTGAAAAGCAAGACTGCCACAGCCATCTCTAAAACTTATGGCATGCTTTCAAGCAATTGCGGGGAGGGCTATATTGACACGGCCATCAAAATTCTGCTGGCGGTTGTCATTGGCGCCCTGCTGCTGGCAGGGCTTTACGCACTGTTCGGAGAAACGGTGCTCCCGACATTGACCCAGCGCATCAAGGAAATGTTCAACTATGGAGGTTAACAACACCCTTCAAACGGTGCTTTTTTCTTTCCTGCTTATAGCAGCTTCTGTGTGGGATATCCGCAAACGGATCATCCCGGACAGTGTCTGCATCCTGATTGCATTGACGGGGCTGATTGGTTTCAGTCCCGTCAATTTTTTGGGAATCCTTGCGGCGCTTCCGTTTTTGACCGCCGCTTTATGTAAGCCCGACAGCATTGGCGGCGGAGATATCAAGTTCACTGCCGCCGCTGGCTTTGTCATCGGCTTTTGGAGATGCGTGGTCGGACTGATACTCGGTCTGACCGCCTCCCTCATTTTTTACATCTTAAATCAGGCTATCAGAAAGCTCAAAAAACTGGAGCCGCAGAAAGCGTCACAGGCATCCCTGCCTATGGCGCCGTTTTTATCACTCGGCTTTCTTGTTGCAGCCATTATGAATATTGGAGGAACCATCCTATGAAAAAAATCCTTGCCGATAGGAGGAAAATTTATGAGCCTATTTAAAAACCGCACGGTTGTCGGCGTAATCTGCATTCTTTTATCCCTTCTCATCTGTTTCGGAGTGACACCGCTATTCAATAAATCCATCAGCCAGAAAACAGAGATTGTCCGTGTAACAAAGGAAATTAAAGCAGGTGATGAAATCACCAAAGACATGATTCAAACCGTGGAAGTGGGCGGCTTCGGACTTCCCGAAAATGTCATACGCCAGAGCGAAACAGTTATTGGCAAGTACGCTAAAGCCGACCTTTCCGTTGGTGACTATATTCTGAATACCAAATTGTCCGACACTCCCGCCGCTGAGAACGCCTATCTGTACAATCTGGACGGCACCAAACAAGCCATGTCGGTGACCATCAAGAGCTTTGCAAACGGCCTTTCCGGAAAGCTTCAGAGCGGCGATATCGTGTCGGTCATAGCACCTGACTATAAAAAGCAGGGTGCCACCGTTATCCCTGCCGAGTTGAAATATGTTGAAGTGATCAGCGTAACCGCATCCTCCGGCTATGACGCTAATACCGGGGAAGCTCCTGCAGGGGATGATGAACGGGAACTGCCCTCCACGGTGACCCTGCTTGTCTCTCCCGAACAAAGCAAGATACTGGCAGAGCTGGAGTCTGACGGCAAGCTCCACCTGTCCCTTGTTTACCGGGGCTCCCATGCCAACACCACCAAATTTTTAGAAGCACAGGACAAAGTGATCGCCGCCCTCTATCCTGCAGAACAGACAAAAGACAGCCCTTCTGACTCTCATGCCGAGGGAACGGAAGAAAACCCCGTATCCGAAGCGCCTGCAGAAAGCGAGGTGCAGTGATGCTGAACTTCAAGAAAAAGAGCATCTTCACACGACAATCTGCCGAGGAAGATATCACGCAGGAGATGGAACCTCAGAGCGGCATTCTTGCCGTTTGGGGCTCACCCGGCAGCGGCAAGACGACCGTGGCGGTCAAGCTGGCGAAGTATCTTGCCGACCGGAAGAAAAACGTGGTGCTTCTGCTGTGTGACATGACCGCACCCATGCTGCCCTGCATCTGTCCGCCCTCGGCGCTGGAATGCGAGCATTCACTGGGCAGCGTCCTTGCAGCGGCTCATGTGACGGATGCTCTCATCAAGCATAATCTGGTGACGCTAAAAAAGCACAGACATCTCACCATCCTCGGCATGAAAAAGGGTGAGAACGAATACACCTACCCGCCTTATGAGCAGGTACAGGTACTTGAACTGATGGATGGTCTGCGGAAAATTGCGCCATTTGTGGTGGTGGATTGCGGCAGCTATATTGCCAACGACATCCTCTCCGCCGTGGCGCTCATGGAAGCCGACAACGTTTTGCGACTTGCCAATGCCGACCTAAAATCGGTGAGCTATCTCTCCAGTCAGCTTCCTCTGCTTCGGGATTCCAAATGGGATGCGGATAAGCAATATAAGGTTGCAAGCAATGTAAAACCCCAACAGGCCGGCGAGCAGATCGGACAGGCGCTGGGATCGGTGGCCTTTACCCTAAACCATTCGCAGGAATTGGAGGAACAGTATCTTGCAGGCAATCTGCTTGCCGATCTGTCCCTGAAGGACAGCCGTCAATTCCGCAGAGAAATTGAAAAAATTGCAAGGGAGGTGTTCGGATGTTAGGGAAAAAGAGAAATGCTCAGGCATTTTCCAAGAAGAATAAGCCGCAGGCCGAACAGAAAAAAACGGTCGAAACCCATTTATCCATAGCCCCTTTGACAAAACCTGCGGCTTTAAACAGCATCTCAGAGCAGGAACCCACGGTCAGACACCCGGTAGATTTTGCAGGCGCGAACCGTGCGCATACGCTGTTCTTTACCCCTGAAGCCGAGGGAAAGAGCTTTTCATCAGTACTTGCCGATGTGCAGGAATATATTTCCGAAAACTACAGCACTCTCATCACAGCGGGCGGCGAGGATGCCAAAGCACAGCTTAAACGCTATATCGCCAAGTATGTACAGGATCACCGCATCTCGGTAAACGGCTTAAGCGGAAAAAAGCTTACAGATGCCCTCTACACCGAAATGGCGGAGTTTGGGTTTCTAACTAAATATATCTTTGGCACAGGCATTGAGGAAATCGACATCAACTCATGGCGGGATATTGAGGTACAGTATTCGGACGGACGAACCGTCAAGCTGGAGGAACGTTTTGAAAGCCCCCAGCACGCTGTCAATGTCATCCGAAGGATGCTTCACATCAGCGGGATGGTCTTAGACAACGCCAGCCCCATCGTGCTGGGACATTTGAGTAAGAATATCCGCATAGCCGTACTCAAAAGTCCCATTGTGGACGAGGATGTTGGCGTAGCAGCCTCCATCCGTATCGTAAACCCTCAGAGCATGAAGAAAGAGGACTTTGTCAAAAGCGGCACGGCAACAGATTCCATGCTGGATTTTTTATCTCTCTGTATCCGCTATGGCATATCAATCTGTGTGGCAGGCGCCACCAGCTCCGGCAAAACCACTGTGGCTGGCTGGGTGCTGACAACTGTCCCGGACAACAAGAGAATCTATACCATTGAAAACGGCTCCCGTGAGCTTGCACTGGTACGGGAAAAAGACGGTAAGGTGGTCAACTCGGTTATCCATACCCTGACCCGCGACAGCGACAATGACCGTCAGCGTATTGATCAGACCGATCTTTTAGACTATGCGCTCCGCTTTAATCCGGATATCATCGTGGTAGGAGAAATGCGCGGTGCAGAGGCGAATGCTGCGCAGGAAGCTGCCCGGACCGGCGTAGCGGTATTGACCACCATCCACTCTAATTCCTGCGAAGCCACTTACCGCCGCATGGTGTCTTTGTGCAAACGTGCCGTGGATATGTCCGACCAGACCCTCATGGACTATGTCACGGAGGCCTATCCGATTGTGGTGTTCTGCAAACAACTTGAAAACAAGCAGCGGCGCATGATGGAGATTCAGGAATGCGAAATTCTGCCGGACGGCACAAGACACTACCGCCCGCTCTTTCAGTATGTGATCACTGAAAACCGTATTGAGAACGGCAAATTTATCATCGAGGGACATCACGAACAGGTGAACACCATCTCAGACAGCCTTGCCAAACGACTGCTGGAGAACGGTATGCCTCAGGCACTCATTGAAAGTCTTCGAAAAAAGGAGGTGCGAAGTGCATGACAACAATACTTTTAATTGCTTGCATCGGAATGATTGCAGGCTTTTTTATTCTGTTCGGTCTTACGCCAATGGAATTTACTTCCGCCGTATTCACAAAGCTCACCGGCAGACCCAAGTCCCTCCGTGATGAGCTGGACGAGTTCACCCGCAGAAAAAAGAAGTCCTATCTGCGCCGTGAAATAGACGAGGTGCAATCGATTCTTAGAGTAACCGGAAGGACGGAACGCTTTCCCATGCTCTGCGTCCTGTCCCTGTTATTTTTTGCCGTGGGCGCATCCATCGCCATCATGCTCTCAAACTTTTTTCTTATTCCTGTAATGGCGATAGGCTGTATGTTCCTGCCCTTCTGGTGGGTAAAGCTCACTGCCGGCCACTTCAAAAAGGACATTGCGGCGGAGCTTGAAACGGCGCTTAGCATCATCACCACGGCCTACCTTAGAAACGAGGATATTCTGACGGCGGTGGAGGAAAATCTCCCATACCTGAACCCGCCTGTGCTGTCCGTATTCAAGGAATTTGTATCCCGTATTAAGTTAATAGACCCGGATGTAACGGCGGCTCTCCATGATCTGAAAAGCCGGATTGACAACACTGTATATGCCGAGTGGTGCGATGCCCTCATTGCTTGTCAGCATGACCGCAGTCTCAAAACCACCCTGACTCCCATCGTCAGCAAGCTCAGCGATATGCGTGTGGTCAACGCTGAGCTGGAAAACATGGTTTTTGAGCCCCGAAAGGAATTCATCGTCATGCAGGTTCTTGTCATCGGCAATATACCGCTCCTCCATTTTTTGAATCAGGACTGGTATCACACGCTGATGCACACACCATTGGGGCAGATTATCCTGACCATCTGTGCCGCCGTAATGTTTGTTTCCACAGCCTTTGTCATTAAGCTGACCCAGCCCATTGAATATCGAAGATAGGAGGACGCCTATGACAATCTATCTCTTTCTATTCGGAGTCCTCCTGTCGGCGGGGCTCTTTTTCATTGCCGCCGATCTGCTGCGGCTGCCCACTCTCGCCACCCAAAAGGCGATTCTGTCGTCAGGAAAGCAGACTAAGGAGAAGTCCAAAACCATCGATATGCTGCTGCGCAATGCAGCTATCCGGCTATGCCACTACATCCGTATGGATGAATATAAAAAAAGCCGAATGGCAAATGTCCTGTCGGCAGCAGGATTTTCCGACTCACCGGAACTGTTTATGGCAATGGCAATTGTCAAGGCGATGAGTATTGCGCTTTGCATCATTCCATGCCTTATCGTCCTGCCGCTGCTGGCCCCCATTGTGCTTTTTACTGCCATACTGGTCTACTTCAAGGAAGTCCGTAAGGCAGATGAAGCTCTGGCGGCCAAGCGAGGTAAAATCGAGCAGGAACTGCCACGCTTTGTTGCAACCATCACCCAGGAACTGAAAGCCAGCCGGGATGTGCTGTCCATATTGGAAAATTTCAAAAGAAATGCAGGCGAGGACTTTGCGGCAGAGCTTGATATTCTTACGGCAGACATGCGTTCCTCCAGCTATGAAGCGGCTCTGACTCGCTTTGAAGCAAGGTTTAATTCGCCAATGCTCTCGGATATTACAAGGGGGCTGATCGGTGTACTGCGCGGGGATGATGGAGTGATGTACTTTCAGATGCTTTCGCACGATATGAAGCAGTTAGAGCTCCAACGTCTGAAATCACAGGCTATGAAAATTCCGCCGAAAATCCGTGTGTTCTCTTTTGCCATGCTCATGTGCTTCATCATGACCTACATGGCGATTATCGTCTATGAAATCATCACATCCCTCGGCGGAATGTTTTAAGTTGGAGGTGACCACGTGCTGAAAATCCTGAAAAGTAAGAATGGCGAGGGATATATCGATGTAGCGGTGCTGGTTTTATGTGCTATGCTGGTCATCGCCCTTGCCGTGAATGTGTTTCCTGTCTACATTCAAAAGCAGCAGATTGACACCTTTGCCGCAGAGCTCATTCGAGAAGCGGAAATTTCCGGCCAGGTCGGCAGTGAAACCGAACGCCGTGAACAGTATCTACGGGAAAAGACCGGTCTGAGCCCTACAGTGGCATGGTCGAAAACCGGAAGGATTCAGCTCAACGAGGAAGTCACGGTAACGGTCACCTATCAGACTAATATCGGACTGTTCGGAGGATTCGGCTCCTTCCCGATAACGCTCAGGGCTGATGCCGCAGGAAAATCGGAAGTCTATTGGAAGTAGGTGATGAGATGGAAAAAATCAAGCGTATCTTTAAAGATAAAAACGGCTCAGGCTTTCCGCTCATCATTGCCATAACCCTGTCGCTCTTGATTGTCTTTACCGGCATTTCGGAATATTTCCGGCTTATGATTGTGGCACAGGGTGTGCGGGATGCATTACAGGCTGCCGTCATCTCCACCGTCAACGACAACTATGACGATGTGTACCACGGTGTGCGGGAAGGCTACAGCGGAGCCTACCAGCCCATTGCGGAGGATTTTGAAGAAAGTCTCGATTACGGCGATATATATAACAGGCTGGACGGTATCCTCGGTCTTTCCTACAGTGGTGGCTATCATGAAAAACGCACTTCTGACGGAAAGCTGGAATTTAAAATATGGAATCTGGATGTGGATATTCGAAATGCTCCTTTCGCATCAAGTGACCAAGTCTCTGCCCGCTTTAAAGCTGACAGCACCATCATGCTGGAGGTTCCGGTATCCTTTGGAGGAAAACTGCTGCCGCCTATGCGTATCAAAGTCAAGACCAGTGCCGGGTACACGCCGAGATTTTAATTTTTTGTGAAAGTCTATTTTGTAAGGATAGACTTTTTGAAAAGTTCGTGGTAGGGTGTGACTTAACAAGGTAAATCTCAAAATTTTACAAATAGGAGGACACTCTTATGAATAATAAAATGAAGAAATGGCTGACTGTCATCGGTTGTCTCGCCATCTGTGCAGTATTGGTGGTACTGATTGGGCAGCAGTTCAAAAGTCCAAAACCGGTGGACAATCCGCACCCACCTCAAAGCTCCGATGTGAGCAATGTGACAGTAGACCCGAAGGTTCCGCAAAATACAGAGAAAGAAAAAGATGTCACCATAGCCCCTTCTGACACCACCCAGCCGACAAGCACCGACAATGGTGCGGTTTCCAGTGGTACCGAGCAGACTATCCAGGGTGATGTATCCAAGCCGGAATATACCGAGGAACAGCTCAAAAATCCTGAACAGAAGCCCAACGGCGATGAAGTTACGGAACAGGATAAGCCTGTCGACCATGATAAAGTGGAAAAGCCCAAGACTACTCCAAAAAGCGACGGCCAGCCGCATGGCGGCGATACCAAGGACGGTAAAATCTACGTGCCGGGTTTTGGATGGATTAATGATCAAGGCGGTGGTGGACAGGGTACCGTTGGTAAAAGCGATGGCGATATCAATAAGCAAGTTGGTACAATGGACTGAATAGCAGAGATCTAAAAGGCACGGTTGAAAGTTACCGTGCCTCAATTTTTGAAAAACAGGAGGACAGGATGAAAAAAGTAATTAGAATCACATTCATACTACTGCTGACACTGTCCATGCTTTTTCCCATAAATGCTTTTGCAGATACAGGCGGCAGTGGAAACATTGACGGCGGCGGAGGCGGGATGGGCAGCGGAACCAGCACAAACACATGGAGCCCCGGTAACGAAGGCGTTCGCATTACTGTGGTTCGAGCAAGTGATCATACTGTTGTGACAACTCCTATCGATTTAACAAACAAATCCCCCAATAATATTAAAGTGCATTTTGGAAAGACAAGCAAGCTGCAATATAATGCAGGGAGTGCTTTGACGGCCATGACAAGTAAATACCAATATATTAATCCGCCACAGGCTATGCCGCAAATTATCAGCACCAATGGTAGCAACAATATTGAAGCAATCAAGAAATACTTTTGTTCAGAATACATCGTACAGATGATTGCCAATCACACAGGCATGGATTATGACATCCTCATCGGCGGAGAGTATAAAATTCTTTTGGAACCCATCGCCTACTACAAATTTGAAGGTGTTATGATTGCCACCACCGCTACCGAAGCTGCGCTCTACGATGAGCAGACAAGCGGCCTTTTAAGGCGGCGTATGGTGTCCCTTACTCATAAGAATTTGCCCCTCGCCATGTTTCTTGAAGTAAGTGATCTCGGTTATCCCGCATGGGGAGGAAGCAGGACAAGCGCCGCTTCTAATGCGGACATCAAGTCCAGCCTTGGGCTTGGCATTGTCCGTTTTACAGAAAGGCCGGAGGAACCTCAGATTGACGCCTACGATTATGAGTACCGTGTGAATACGGATGTCATTACGGCAATCAGAGTCAGCGGCGGTCAATCCGACCCCGACAGGCCCACCCGTGTCAGCTTTAATATCGGTGGGCGAACCTACAACGTGGATAATGTTTATTATCCTGAAGGAGACAGTCAGCTTGCGTGGGTAAAATGGAAAACCCCGGATACTGAGCAGACATTGACAATCCATGTGACGGTATCCGGTCCCGGAAGCACCGCCAAAACCGCCCTCAATGTAAAAATCGTTGATCTTGACAAAAATTCTCCGCCTAATCCCGTAGCCGATGACCGCAACGACAGCTACCGTATCGCCGCTGTTCCGAACAGAGCGATAAAAAGCACGGCAAATTGGAGTGTTTGGCGGCCGTGGTGGCAGGAGTACTGGGTGTGGCATGGGGATGATGAGGATGGATATTGGTGCGATCACGGATGGTGGGAATTTGACCTGGATCGCTACAGTGCCAGCCTGACCGCTGCCATGAGTATCAAGTGTGACATCCGCAATCCTACTGCCAGCGGGAGGACAATGAAATCGGGATACGGCATCAATCAGACAGTTATCGGAAGTGTCAGCTCCAACCAAAGCTCAGCAGTTACTCAGCCGCAGAATGCGGTCAGCTACTTCCCGGAGTTTGGTTATGAAACCTACTGGCGGCTTTTAGAACGTATGGGTTCGGGGCGGTTTGAATTTCAACGTAATCCTTATTCCACTTACAAAAATCGCACTCATTTCAGCCCGATTTGGATGCCTGATGGAGCCTATACCGTTAACACTTGGCTCATTGATGGGTGGACGCCGGATGGGATGCTGTCCGCCAACCTCACTGACTCCCTTACAATTCGCGGGAATTTGTGGAGCGACTGGCATGTCGCCCCCCTCAATCCTTAATAAAATATCAGAAAAAGAGCAAGGCTGCAGAAGTATTTCTGCGGTCTTTTCTTAACTTTGGAAAGGTGGTCTTTATGAAGAAATACAAGAAAACAGCTCTTGTTTTGACTTTTGCCCTCATGGTAGCCTTTGCGTTTAGTACGACAGCATACGCCGCTCCGACCGGGGATGTGGCAGGGGCTATTGAGGGTACTTGGCGGGACGCCTCCGGTCAGATCAAGACGGTTGTCAACAACGTGGTGTTTCCCGCCATTGACCTCATTTTGGCAGTGTTCTTCTTTGCCAAATTGGGGATGGCGTATTTTGATTATCGGAAGCATGGTCAGTTCGAATGGGCCGCACCGGCTATTCTGTTCGCCTGCCTTGTGTTCACGCTGACGGCTCCGCTATATATCTGGA
>DUML01000076.1 GCA_012839895.1 Peptococcaceae bacterium
GATATAATTAGAGTTAAGCATAAGGAAAACCTCCTGTAAATGATCGTGGTGGGTTTATTTACCCGGTAGGTTTTCGCTTATGCTTTGTTTTTTCCTGCTGGTTACCCCAACATTTATTATAGAACCAAATTTTATTATAGCGCTAATAAGCGCTATTTTTTTTGCCAAATAATAATATTTGAGTAATCCTTTGAGAATACTTGGTACTGGAAATTAAAAAATCATATTTATTGTTGACAAATGGTATTTAAAACCTGAGAATTATGTATAATATGGTTAGATTAGTAGGAGGGTATATGGCTATTAGAATTGTAGTTGACAGTTCCTCAGATATTCCCAAGAATATCTCCAAAGATTTGGGTATTGTAACAGTCCCAATGCCGGTTTATATTGACGGCAATCTTTTTCATGAAGGTGTAGATCTCTTTACGGATGAATTTTACGCCAATTTTAAAAACTATAAAGATCTTCCGAAAACTTCGCAACCTAGTCCCAACATTCTAAAAGATATTTATGAAAAAGTGTTAGCCGAAGGCCACGATGTAATTGCTATTCATCTTTCTTCAGGCTTAAGCTCTACTTATCAAACAGCAGTAATGGTTCGAGATATTTGCAGCGCACCTGAAAGAATTCATCTTATTGATAGTTTAGGTGCCTCCCTTGGCTTTGGCCTCCAGGCAATTCTTGCCTGCAGGTTAGCTTCAAAATATGAGAATGCTGCAGATCTTGTAAAACACATTCTTGAGATTCGCGATAAAATGAGATATATTTTTACATTGGATACTCTGGAATACCTTGTAAAAGGCGGAAGGATCAGCAAGACAGCAGGATTTGTAGCTGGATTATTAGATGTAAAGCCAATTCTTCATATTAATCCGCAAGGAAAAATAGATGTTCTAAGTAAAGTCAGATCGCGCAAAGCTGCTCTCCGCAAGCTAGTTGAAATTATGGAACAAAATATAACTGAACCGGAAAACCAAATTATCGGTATTTCCCATGCTGCTTGTTTAGAGGAAGCTAAAGATCTAGCTGCAGAAATTAGAAATAAATTACCAATCCGAGAAATCATTATCGGAGAAATTGGCTCTGTAGTCGGAAGTCATGTCGGACCAGGCACTCTGGCACTCTTTTTTCAAAAGGCTTAAAATTTTTTTTACAAGGACTGAAAAACATGGCTAATCATACTAAAAAAGTTTGTACACTTTCTTATGGCTGTCAGATGTCGGAAAGAGATGCTGAGACTTTAACTGCCATCTCAACAGAAAATGGTTATGAACGTACTGACCGTCCCGAAGATGCAGATTTAATTATTATTAATACCTGCTGTGTCCGGGAGAGTGCGGAAAATAAAATTATCGGCAAAATTGGCCAATTGAAAAGCTTAAAAGAGAATAAACCTACTTTAAAAATTGCGGTTGCAGGTTGCATGGTTCAGCAACCGGGTATTGTAGATAAATTGCGCAAAAAAGCTCCTCATGTTGATATCTGGACGGGAACGTTTGATCATCATAAGTTTGAAGAATTGCTTCGTGCAGCAGAAGAAGGGAAAAAAGCGGCTGCAGTTTCCAGCGATGTTTCCCAGACGTCCGAAGTTGTGCCAATGGCTGAAAAAGGAAAGTTAAAAGCTAATGTCAATATAATGTACGGTTGTGATAATTACTGTGCTTATTGTATTGTTCCTTATGTCCGCGGACGAGAACGCAGCCGGCCTAAAGAAGTAATTCTCAATGAAATTAGGACATTAGCCGAAAATGGTTGTCGCGAAGTCACTCTCTTAGGGCAGAATGTTAACTCTTATGGGAAAAAAGATTATTACGGTTATGATTTTGCCGATTTACTGAAAGAAGTGGATAAAATTGACGGACTGTTCCGGATTCGTTTTACAACATCACACCCTAAAGATTTAAGCGATAAGTTAATAGCTACAGTTGCCGAAGGGGAAAAAATTTGCGAACATTTTCATTTTCCCTTTCAAGCCGGGAGCAATAAGATACTAAAAGCTATGAACAGAAAGTATACCCGAGAGTATTATTTGGAAAGAGTAGAACGGATTTTAAAAGAAATTCCTGAAGCCCGTATTACAACGGATATAATTGTAGGCTTTCCCGGTGAAACAGAAGAGGATTTTGAACAAACTTTAGACTTAGTTAAAACTGTTCATTTTTCCCAGGCTTTTACCTTTATGTTTTCTAAACGGTCTGGAACGGTTGCAGCAAGTTTGCCTGATCAAGTCCCTTTAGAAGTGAAAAAGTATCGTCTTCAAAGGTTAATTGAATTGCAAAATGACCGTAGTCTAGCCTGGAGGCAAAAAATGCTTAATAAAAGTTACGAAATACTGGTCGAAGGTCCCAGTAAAACTAATCCTGAACAATTAACTGGTAGGACAAGGGGTAATGAAGTTGTTGTTTTTAAAGGCGACCCAAATCTGGTCGGTTCTTTAGTCAGTGTCAAAATGGTTTCAGCAAATTCTTGGACCCTATTCGGAGAGAAGAATTCCTAGATTTTTGCAGGATAAACCATCTTATTGTAGAATTTTTAAAGTAATATAAGCCCAACTAGGAGGGAAAAAGATGGATTCTGAAGTATACATCAAAGCTTGCGAATTAGCCCAAGCTATTGTCCAAAGTACAGAAGCAAACGAACTGAGAAAAGCAGAACAAAGAATTCGTGAAGATAAAGTTGCCAATAACTTGGCTGAACGTTGGAAGAAGGTTTATGAACGCATAACCAATCTTCAAAACAACGGCCAGCCACTTACGGAAAGCGATGAAAGATCCATTGAGTTTATTGAAGCTAAAGTTGAAAATCATCCTTTAATTTTAGATTTTATTGAAGCCCACCATAAATTTACAAATATGCTGGAGGAAGTCAATAGTATTTTATCTTCGGCTTTAACCCTTGAAAATAAAGAGTGTGGGACCGACCATTGTGTAACATGCCCTTCCAAAAAGCAATGCAGTACCGAACCGCAAAATTACAGTTCTTAATAACTTTTGGTCTTGGTTAAGTAACTAATAATAAGAGCTCAGGCTCTTTCTTTTTTGGTATTTAAATATTAGGCGTTAATGTTTGTAACTAAGGGCCAAAGTTAACATAGCCGTTAAATAGGGGATAATAATGATGACACCAATGACACCAATGCTTAAACAATATCAGGAAATAAAAAAGCGGGTTCCGGGAACTATTGTCTTTTTCCGGCTAGGGGACTTTTATGAAATGTTTGGCGACGATGCCAAAATTGCCGCACCTCTTTTGGAAATAGCTTTAACAGCAAGAGATGCCGGCAAAGGTACTAAAATACCAATGTGCGGGGTTCCCTACCATGCAGTGGATAATTATTTGGCTAAACTGGTAGCCGCCGGTTACAAGGTTGCTATCTGTGAACAAGTCGAAGACCCTCAAACCAGTAAAGGGATTGTTAAAAGAGACATTGTCCGCATTGTTACTCCTGGAACATTAGATATTATTGCTTCGGAAACAGAGAATAATTATTTGGCATGTGTTTATAAAGAAAAAGAGTGGGGCCTGGCTTACCTGGATGTAACCACAGGGGATTTTCGCATTATGCAAACCCCTTTATTACAAAACCTTCAAGCGGAGCTCAACCGGATTAATCCAGCTGAACTTATTTTGGCTCAGGATTCTATTTATAAAGAGATATTTACGGATTATTATCTAACTGCTATTGACAAAAATTGGTTTCGCAAAACTGAAGAATTGATTGACAGATTCTCAGAGCAAACTGAGCTCTGGCAACTAATGCCCGTGGCCACTAAAGCCGCAGCTGGTTTATGGCAATATCTCAAATATAGCATTCCTAATTCCCAACAAAACCATATTTTCAAAGTAGCTACCTCCAGTCAAAATTCTACTATGCTTTTAGATAAATGGACAAGGCGAAATCTAGAATTAGTTCAGTCTATTAGAACTAATGATGAAAAGGGGACCTTATTCTCTATTCTCAATCAAACTAAGACGGCTTTCGGGGCCCGGCTTTTACGAAATTGGATTCAGCAACCTTTGCTTGACCCAAGAGCTATTGAAGAGCGTTTAGCTACAGTGCAAGAACTGACTGAAAACACTTTTCTACGAAAAGATTTACAAAAAGCCTTAGAGGCTGTTTATGATCTGGAACGACTCTTAGGCAAAATATCATTAGGAAGAGCTAGTGCCAGGGATTTATTAGCCTTGGCTTCAACTCTTGCCGTTTTACCCCAGATCAGGACAATTATTGCTGAGAATAATTCTCAAACTTTAAAGAAGTATCTTGGCAATCTTTCCGGACTAGATGAATTGGCAGAGGAACTTACTGCCGCCATTAATCCCGAGGCTCCTTATTCGCTGAAAGAAGGGGGAATTATTAAAAGCGGCTATTCCTCTGAAGTCGATCATTTACGTTCCATTTCTTCCGGCGGAAAGGAATGGATTGCCCGTTTGGAACAACAAGAAAGAGAAAGGACCAAAATCAAATCATTAAAAGTTGGTTATAACAAAGTATTTGGTTACTATATTGAAATTACTAACGCCAACGCTCATCTTGTGCCGGAGAATTACCAAAGGAAACAAACACTGGTTAATGCCGAACGTTTTATTACCCCGGAATTAAAAGAGTATGAACAACAGGTTTTAACTGCACAGGACAAATTAATAAACTTGGAAAATGAACTTTTTAACCAATTAAAAGCTAAAGTTTTAGCCAAATCTTCCGCAATTATGCGTGCTTCCCAATCCTTGGCCGAAATTGATGTTTTTGTTTCTTTTGCTGAAGTTGCCATGCTTTATGATTATCATAAACCTGAACTCAGATCAGATGGTACAATATTAATCCAAGAAGGAAGACATCCAGTTGTGGAAAGATTAACTGATAATTTTGTTCCCAATGACACATACTTGACTCCCAAAAAACACCTAGCTTTAATTACAGGCCCTAATATGGCAGGAAAATCAACTTATATGCGCCAAGTTGCTTTAATAGTACTTATGGCTCAAATCGGCTCTTTTGTTCCCGCTCAAAAAGCATCTATCTCAGTGGTTGATTGCATTTATACCAGAGTTGGAGCGGCGGATAATTTAGCTGCGGGGCAGAGTACTTTCATGGTAGAGATGAATGAAGTGGCTTATATTCTGAAAAATGCCACAAAAGACAGCCTGATAATTTTAGATGAAGTGGGTAGGGGAACAGCAACTTTCGACGGTCTAAGTTTAGCCTGGGCAATTGCCGAATACATCTTAGATAACGAATCGCTTAAAACTAAAACACTTTTTGCTACCCACTATCATGAATTAACACAGCTGGAAGAACGCAATCCTGCGGTTTTTAACCTTCATGTTGCAGTTAAAGAGCAAGGGGAAGATATTATTTTTCTCCATAAGATCCTACCGGGTAAAGCCGACCGCAGTTATGGACTTCAAGTAGCCAAAATTGCCGGTCTTCCTAAACCTCTTCTGCAAAGGGCGGCATTAATTTTGGGCGAATTGGAGAAATCTTCTGTTCAGCGAAAAGTTGTTAAGGCTGTTGATTCCCATTTCTTACAACCATCTTTGTTTGATACCACTCAGACTCATCCTTTACTTAAAGAAATTGAAGAATTGGACCTTGATAATTTGACGCCCCGCCAAGCTTTGGATTATTTGTACGACTTAGCCAGTAGAATTCATAATTCCCAAATAATATAAAGAAAAAACCTTAGGGGTCAAACCCCTTTAAAATATGTTAATATTTAACTAATTAGGGGGAATTACTATGGGCAGCATAATTGGAATTGATGTAGGTGGTACTTTTACCGATGCCGTCCTAATTGCCGGAACGGAGATAATAAAAACCGGGAAAATTCCTACCCAATCTGATGATTTATTAAATACCATTCTCAATGCCCTGGATTATTTGGAAGTATCAAAGATTAATTCCCTGGAGCAAATTACAGTCAGCACAACTTTAGTGACCAATGCTATATTGCAGAAACGTTTGCCGCCTATAGAACTTGTCCTTTTTCCAGGTTCCGGAATGAAACTTTCATCTTTGAATTGGCCTGTTGCTTACCGAACTATATCCGGAGAACTGGATTACCGTGGAAGAATAGTTGCTCCTGTCAATCAGGGTGAGTGGCAAGCTTTAGCCGAAGACCTTATTAAAGACAATTCAAGCCCAAAGGTTGCAATTGTCAGCAAGTTTTCCCACCGCAATAATTCTTTTGAAAAAGATTTAGCTGCCTTTTTAAAAGACAGGATACCCAACATTTCCCTTGCTTTGGGTAGTGAATGGGGGCAAGCCAATTTTTATCGGCGCAGTCTTACAACCTACCTTAATTTAGCCTGTCGTGATTTGGCAGCTACTTTTGCAACGCAATTGCAAAATGCCCTTAAAGCTAGAGGTTGCCAAGCTCCAGTTCGGGTTTTAAAAGCTGATGGAGGAGTTCTACCCCTGACGAAAGTCAGACCTGTGGAATCAATCTATTCCGGGCCTGCTGCCAGTGTCCTGGGAGCCTTAGCTTTAAGCAATTCCGAAGAATCATATATTGTTGTTGATGTTGGCGGCACTACTACCGATATTGGCTTGGTTCTATCCGGTAAGCCTTTAATGAGCTCCAAAGGGGCTCAAATCGCCTCTTTTTTAACTAATGTCCGCTCCCTGGCAGTACGTTCCATTCCTGTTGGCGGTGATTCGTCAGTACTTACCGAAAATGGTAAAATTGTCTTAGCCGATTACCGTCTTGGCTCTGCTTATTGTCTGGGAGGTACAACCCCAACCCCCACAGATGCAATGTGTTATTTAGGTTTGATTAATTATGGCAATTATACTAGAGCTGAAGAAGCGTTAAACAGCCTCTTGCCGGAAAATCAGCAAAACGCAGCCTCCCGCCAGAAAATTGCTGAACAAATCATTAAGCTCATGACGGAGAAAATAACTCAGGCTATTGAACAACTTCTTAAGGAATGGCGTGATGAGCCTGCCTATAAAATTTGGGAAGTACTAAATAAACCCAAAACTCATAAATTCCAAATCCAATTAAGCGGGGGAGGAGCCGAAGGAATTGTAGCGGCGCTGGAAGAGCAGTTGAAAGCAAGAGTTATCTGGACTTCTTTGTCACCGGTTTCAAATGCCATAGGAGCTGCTTTAGCTAAACCTACTTTTTCCTGGACTTTAAACCTAGATACATATCTCAAACGCTACCGGATTGAAGAAACTGGGGAGCAAGGAGAGTGGACCGGTGCGAAAAAACCGCACCGTGAGGTGGAAAATTTTTTGTTCGATTTAGCGCGCAGGCAGGGCGAAAGCCTAGGAATTAACATGGAAAGCTTGGAAAAAGAGCCTTTTGACTATTTTCCCTTGGTTGAAGGCTATTACACCGTAGGACAAATAATACGCGGATCAGTTCATGTCCCGCCAGGTGTTATCCAGACTTTAGCAGAGGGGGGTAAATGATGAAAAAGACCGGTATAATTTTTTTCCCCGCTTTTGACTGGTCGCTAGGGGAAACCCATCCGGAAAGGGAGGAACGTTTGCTTTATACCCAAGAACAAATCTTTGAGGAAGGAGTTATGGATCTGCCGCAGATTAAACAATACACTCCTGTCATTGGTGATTTGTTTGATGTTTTAAGGACCCAGGCTATTTTCCCTGGGCCGGAAGAGCACAGTCTTGAAGCTCATTTGGTTGCTGTGGGCTGTTCATTGGTCTTAGGCAAAGCCCTTATGGCTCGGGAAATAGATAATGGTTTCGCCTTAGTTCGTCCTCCGGGTCACCATTCCGGAACTATTGTCTGGGGAAACAGAGGTTTTTGTACATTGAATAATGAGGCAATTCTTGTTAATCATCTACGAGCCAATTATGGCATAAAGAAGGTAGCCATTATTGATACGGATGTCCATCATGGCGATGGCACACAAGACATCTTTTACCATGACCCCAATGTCTTATGCATTTCAATTCACCAAGACGGCCGAACACTTTATCCGGGAACTGGTTTTACTGATGAAAAGGGAGGGCCAAACGCTTGGGAAACTATTCTGAATATTCCTCTTGTTCCGGGAGTCGGTGACGAAGGTTTTCTCTACACTCTGGAGAATTGGGTTTTGCCCCGGGTTCAAGAATTCAAGCCCGACCTTATTATTAACTCAGCTGGACAGGATAATCATTTTACGGATCCGCTGGCTTCCATGAATGTCTCAGCACAGGGGTACGGTCGAATAACCGAATTAATCCGGCCTGATTTGGCTGTTTTGGAAGGAGGTTATTCAATCCAGGGGGCTTTGCCTTATGTCAATCTGGCTATTCTCTTGGCTTTAGCCGGAGAAGACTATTCCGGGGTTATTGAACCTCAAAAAATTAAACGGCAAGTGGTTGGCGGCGAAGTTTTTCGCTCCTATTTGAAGAATTTGAAAAAACAGCACGATATGACAAAACCGGCTTGGGACTATCGGAAGGAAAAGTTCCTACCTCAAGGTAACTGGGTATATCGCGAAAAAAGTATCTTTTACGATACTGAATATTTTCAAGAATATCGCCAGGAATATATCCGTGAATGTGAGCATTGCGGGGGAACTGTTCTGATTATAACCCAAAATCTCCAAACATATAGGCGGGGAGTTTTAATTAGAATTCCCTTTGAAGCTTGTCCTGCTTGTTGCCAAGCCGGCTATGATTTGCTGGAATTCTTTAAAGCCAAAGAAAAAATAGTACTAATGCAGAACCAATTAAAAAATGAAGTCCATTTTTGGAAAGACAGCAGGGAAGTGAGGTCTTTTGAATCCAAGAATTAAAATCCTGGATCAACATTCGATTAACCAGATTGCAGCAGGTGAAGTTGTGGAGAGACCTCTTTCCGTAGTAAAGGAATTGATAGAGAACTCTCTGGACGCTTCGGCGCGTAAGATAAATATTTCAGTTGAAGGAAGGGGAACTTCCTTCATTAAAATTAAGGATGACGGAAGCGGTATCCACTCTTCAGACCTCCCTTTAGCCATCCAACCTCATGCTACAAGTAAAATAGACTCAATTTCTGACTTGGAAACCCTTAAGACTCTCGGCTTTCGAGGAGAAGCTCTGGCTAGCATTGTCTCTGTTTCTCGTCTTACAATCCTTTCCCGTCCGGCAGAGGAGTTATCCGGTTATGAAATTAGAACGGAAGCAGGCTCAGTTCTGGAAATTAAGGAAGTAGGCTGCCCTCCAGGTACCACCGTTACTGTCAGAGATTTATTTTTTAACACCCCTGCGAGGCTAAAGTTTTTACGTTCCAATAATACGGAGTTTGGTTTGATTTCTGATATGGTTAGTAGGCTAGCTTTGGCCCGGCCAGATGTTGCATTTACTCTACGCCACCCTGATAAAGTTGTTTTTAATACCCCTGGTACGGGTAATCTTCTGGAAACAATAGCTATTGTCTTTGGCCATGAAACTGCCAGAAAACTGCTTCCAGTAAACTATGAAGATGATAGTTTACAGATCCGGGGTTTTATTAGCCCACCAAGTTTGGTAAGATCATCCTTAAATAATGTTATTTTTATAGTTAATAGTAGAGTAATTCGTTCTCAACAATTAAATCAGGCTTTAAAGGATGGCTACTATACCTTAATTCCAACCGGAACATATCCACTGGCCGTGCTTTCGCTTACCATGTCCCCGTCTGATTACGATGTTAACGTTCATCCTGCCAAATTAGAAATTAAATTCAAGGATGAAAAAAAACTCAAAGAAAAAATAACCGCTATTGTTCGCAAGTCTTTGTTGACTCCTAAATCCATTCAAATTGTTTCTTTTGGAAAGCAAGGATACACCGGGTCCTCTGGTAAAGAACAAAGAAAAGGGCTAAATACTCCGGCCTTAAACGATAATCTTTTTTTGCTTTATGGATGCGAAAAACCGAAAAAAGAAGACAGTATTGAATATCAACCACTAAAAAGCCAGGAACCAATAAATCTTTCTAAAAATCTAGGCACTGTTAATAATATTGCCGAAGCAAACTATCCATTAAGTTCAGAAACCTTTTCCGCGCCCCTTGAAATCAATAATCGGGAAATTAATCCGGATTCAATTCAACACAGTCCTACTTTTAGGTTTGAGGAATTAAGAGCGCTTAACCAAATTTTCAATACCTATATCTTGGCTACGGATGAGAAAAGTCTGTTTATAATAGATCAACACGCTGCCCATGAGCGAATAAGGTATGATCAACTCAGTAAGAAATTAAAAGAAAATAAACCGACCAGCCAAACCCTCTTAATTCCGGAAACTATTGATCTAACACCCCAAGAAGAGAGCATTTTACTGGAATACTTTGACGAGCTCCATGAAATGGGCTTTATCATTGAACATTTTGGCGAAAAGACTTATTTTTTAAGGGGAGTGCCGTTCTGGCCAGACCTTCATAATCCAGGGACAATTTTTAGGCTATTCCTGGATGAAATTCTCTCCGGCTCTTATCGGCCAACAACCGAGAAACTCTTTGAACGATGGATTTTTGTCCTGGCATGTCGCACAGCGACTAAAGCCCAAGAAAGATTAACTTTACAAGAAATGGATGTGCTAATTCAACAATTAGGCGCCACCCTTAATCCCTATACTTGCCCTCACGGCCGGCCTACGATTATCGAAATCCCCAAAAAAGAACTGGAAAAACGTTTTTATAGATAGAATGTTTAAACTATATGGTTAAGCCAGTTAACATTATACTGCCAGCTTTAGCCCATATCGACCAGAATTGACTAAGCGGCAGAGGGTTTTGACCAAGACCACATTCCACGGTGAATCCCGGCCTTCGCCATTTGTAAATAAACCAATCTTTATAACCGGCATCACTTATAACATAACGAATTGCCCTGTAGCCACTTTTCTTTTGAAATTTCCTGACAATTGCCTGGGATTCCGGAGGTTCTAACTTTTCATAACCCCAGTAGATTTCTTCCCCTTGGGCATGAAAAGCAATAACCATTTGAAAATCATGCTCCTCAGTAAATCCAGCCATTGCTTTGGCTTCCGGTTCTGAGAGAGGGAAGGGACCGGGGTAATTTAATGGAGCAGGTCCTTTTGTTTCCCGCCTTTTATATTCTCTTTTCCAATTTGCCGGAAATTGATCATTGAGGTCTACCCCTCTAATGTTAGCTTTCCAATTCCGGAAATTAGTAGATCCCTTATTAGCTTGTAATACCAGCCGATAGTAAGGGTTATTATCTGCCAAAAAACCATTTTGAACCAAATCTACTCCATCGGGATTGACCATAGGAACAATCCACAAGGAAATATTTTTCAAAGCCTCTTTTATGTTTACTCCCCCCAAAGGCTGGCTTAGATTGTCAGCTTCTAAACATTTTTCTATAAAAACCATTAGTAAGAGAGTTGTAATCCATTCATTAGCATGAAATGAGCCGTTGTAGTGGATCTGTTTACGGCCGTATCCCAATCTTATAGCGGGAATAGACCGTCCCAAAACACTTTTGCCAATATTAATTATCTCCATTTCCGGATAGGCGCTTTTTAGTTTTTCCAAGTCATTGAGCATGGTTTTATGGCTATAACCCTCTTGAACCTTTACGATTTGACAATAATCCTTTTGACTCATATGTATCTTTCCTTTCTTCCGAAGAATGGTTTTCTCTTCGGCAATTCAGTCAATACTATTACTATCTTATTAAAGGGATAATTAACATGTTATTTAATTGCCATCACCCCTTAACGGTTGCCTATAAGTTTTCCGGTCAAAAACAGGCCGGGTTAATCAAATATTTAAGTAGCACTTACGGGATAAAATTTATCTCTGTAGAATCCTGTCAAGGCTCTCCTTTAACCTATCCCTTATTAAGAATTACGAAGAACGGTTTTTGTGTAGAACATAATGGCCAAACACTTTTTTTCCATCCAAGTATGGCTTTGCTGCGAATGATTAATATTAAACGGGGGATAGGGGATAGATTTTTAGAAGCAACCGCTTTAGCTGAAGGTGACATCCTGCTGGATGCGACCTTAGGTTTGGGTTCAGATGCTTTGATTGCTTCTTGGGCAGTGGGAGAAAAGGGGAAAATAATAGCGTTAGAAAATTCGCTATTAATCTTTTTATTGGTGAAAGAAGGTTTAGAAAGGTTAACTAAACAACCACTTCCCAAAGCCAAAAGTAAAGAAAAAGAAGAAGCTTGGTTAGAATTAGCCAGGGCTTCTTCCCGGATCGACGCGCGATACGCGGACCACAAAGACTATTTACAAACTTTACCGGATTCCTCAGTAGATGTTATTTATTTTGATCCCATGTTCAGGATTACTGTAAACAGTTCTTCTGCCATTAAACCTTTAAAGGCTTTGTCTTGCCCTGAACCTTTGTCTCCAGAGACAATTAAGGAAGCTTGTAGAGTTGCGAGGAAAAGAATTGTTCTTAAAGAACGTAGGCATGGCAGCGAATTCTCGAGGTTAGGCTTTAAAGAACTAGAAGGAAGCAAATACAGTTCAATAGGCTTTGGAATTATAGATCTTGCTACATAAAAGGGGGGAAGAACTTGCAACTGCCCCTAATTGTTATTGTCGGGCCAACTGCGGTAGGGAAAAGCGCACTTGGCGTAGAATTAGCCTTAAAACTTAATGGTGAAATAATTTCTGGCGATTCTGTGCAAATTTACAAAAAGCTTGATATTGGTTCAGCCAAACCGACGAAGGAAGAACAAAAAGGAATCCCGCACCATCTTATCGATTTGCTTGACCCCAAAGAATCATTTACTGTTGCAAGCTTTCAAATCATAACCAAGAAACTGATCCGCGACCTTCAAGAGCGAAAGAAAACTCCAATAATTGTTGGTGGAACCGGTCTATATATTCGTTCTATCTTGGACGATTTTGCCTTTCCTCAAGAAGGTTCAGAGGAAATTAAGAAAAAGTGGCACGAATATGCCAAGGTTTATGGCAATATCGCCCTTCATAGCAAATTAGAAGAAGTTGATCCTGTCTCTGCCTCCAGGCTTCATCCCAATGATACTTTTAGGGTCATCCGGGCTTTAGAAGTATATGAGCTCACCGGCAAGCCCTTGTCAGAACAGCGCTCTTATAAGGAAAAGGAGTATCCGGAATTGGATGCTTCCGTCATCTATGTAGGGCTTAAAGCTCCTAGGGAAATAATTTATGATCGAATAAACAAACGATGTGAGAACATGATAAAGCAAGGTCTTATCGAGGAAGTTAAAAATTTATTGAATGAAGGTTATTCGCCAAAATTAAAAGCATTGCAAAGTATTGGCTACCGGCATTCTATATATTACCTTAAGGGTTTGGTGACCTTAAATGAAATGCTGCGGATTTTTCAAAGAGATACCAGAAGGTTTGCTAAAAGACAATTAACTTGGTTTTTAAGGGATCCCAGAATAACATGGTACGATATAAGCGAGCTTAGTTTAGAAGACATTCTATTTGATATTGTCTCTACTTGCACTGTTTTTCAAAGTCGTGTACAATTAAACGAGAAATATAAATAATGGTGATGGAGGTAAATAAATGAATAAATCACCTATAAACCTGCAAGATCTCTTTTTAAACCAAATCCGCAAGGAAAACATACCGGTTACAATTTATTTGGTAAACGGTTTTCAACTTAAAGGTATGATTAAAGGTTTTGATAACTTTACAGTTGTTTTAGAGTTCGAAGGCAAACAACAAATGGTTTACAAGCATGCCATTTCAACAGTAATGCCTTTACGCCAAGTTAACTTAAATGCGGCAATGGCTCAGGATACCGTTGATTAAGCCGGTAGCTAATCTTATCCTGTTAGTTAACAACTGGTCATGGTTACATAATAATAACCAAGGCCAGTTTTTTAAATTTAATAACTTTTGAACAAACGGAGGACTATATGTTGTCTTATTCCAATTTACCCATAAAAATTACTCAAGCTTTAACTTCAGCTGAATTAATATTGGAACAGCAAAAACGCTTTATTGATCAAATTGCTGAAATAAATCACCGTAAAGTTTTAAAAGCCTTCCGTGACGCTAAAGTCTCAACTTATCATTTAACAGGCACTACCGGATATGGTTTGGGTGATTCGGGCAGGGAGGCTTTGGATAAGGTTATGGCGAGCATAATGGGTACAGAAAAAGCAATGGTCAGACACCAATTTGTTTCCGGAACCCACGCCATTGCCTCAGCAATAATGGGAGTATTAAAACCGGGGGATCATTTTATCTCGGTTACAGGCATGCCTTATGATACCTTACAACAAGTTATTGGAATTAATAAAGTGCTTCCCGGGAGTTTAACAGACTTGGGCATCACTTATGATATTTTACCCCTTAGCGAGGACAATACAATTCAATATCAAGCTCTGGATAGGTTGGTTACTTCAAAAACAAAACTCTTTATCCTCCAGCGCTCAAGAGGCTATGAATGGAGGGATTCTTTAAGTATTTCGCAACTGGCTGAATTTGTTAGTTTTGCCAAAAAGAAGTATCCAGAAATTGACATTTTCGTGGATAATTGCTATGGGGAATTTGTTGAGGACAAGGAACCTGGGGATGTCGGGGTTGATTTGTTGGCAGGTTCTTTAATTAAAAACCCCGGCGGGACTTTGGCTCCAACCGGCGGTTACATTGCCGGTAGAGCTGATCTAGTGCAGAAAGCTGCCAACCGATTTACAGCTCCAGGCATAAGTAACGAAATTGGGGCTACTTTAGATAACCTTAGATTATTATTTCAAGGGTTGTTTATCTCACCTTTAACTGTGAGCGAAGCTCTTAAAGGTGCGGTTTTTTCAGCAGCTTTTTGGCAACAGCTTGGTTTTGAGGTTCATCCCGAGCCGGATGCTAAAAGAACTGATATTATACAAGGGGTTAAACTTCAAAGTAGGGAAAAAATGATAGCCTTTTGTCAAGGCTTGCAATATGGATCACCTATTGATTCCCTCGTTTTACCTTTACCTTCGCAAATGCCCGGTTATACTGATGAAGTAATCATGGCAGGAGGCACGTTTATTCAAGGAGCAACCAGTGAATTCTCAGCAGATGGGCCCTTACGGGAACCCTATGCCGTTTATATGCAAGGTGCAATATCTCATTTGTATGTAAAACAAGCTAATATTTTAGCAGCTCTAATGCTTCAAGAAAAGAATTTGCTTTAGTGATATTAAAATGGGTGTAAAAACATTGACAAAAAAATCTTTTAAAGTTATTGGGGAAATATTAGAAATTGGGCTTATTGTTTTTGCCTTGTCTTGGTTTTGTCAAGTTTATTGGCTTGGATTTGCCAAGGTTGAGGATAACGCAATGCTTCCAACATTAGAATACAATGACCGTGTTTTAATTAATAAATATTTTAATAAAAACAAAGACTTGGCAAGAGGGGATATAGTTTTAATTTCTGCAGCCGATAAGCAGCAAAAAGTCCTGAAAAGAATAATTGGCTTGGAAGGAGAAACAATTGAAATTCGCAACGGTTTTATCTATGTTAACGGGGAACCACTTTACGAGCCATATGCCTATACTCCAGTAACTTTACAATTATTGCCGATTAGAATTCCGCCTGGGCATGTCTTTGTTCTTAATGATGACCGGACTAAAATAACTGATTCCAGGCTTATGGGAAATATTCCCTTGACACACCTTCATGGGAAAGCAGTCCTTACCTATTGGCCATGGTTGAATATCAAGTTATTGTAGCAAAAACATTATGACAAATTATTCCAATCAAATGAATATATAATGCGGTATTTTAATCAGCATTAATCAAGAATATAAATAAACAAAAAAAGGGAGAGACTGAAAATGATCAGAATAAAGGTATTAGTAATCTTTGGCGGCCAATCAAGCGAACATGAAGTTTCCATAGTCTCCGCAAATTCAGTGTTAGATGCCTTGGACCGTAATAAATATGACGTTCAGACCATAGGAATCAGCAAAGACGGAAAATGGTATTGGGGAGTAGAACCTAAACATTGGTTAAAGCAAAAAGGTGAAATCCTGCCAAATTATAAACAAGTCACTCTTGTTCTTAACCCTCAAGATCCTAAGTTTATTGCTTTAGATGGCAACTCCCTTCCGAATGATGGAAAAACTGATATTATAATACCCGTCCTACATGGTCCAAAAGGTGAGGATGGAACTATTCAAGGACTCTTTGAAATCGCAGGCTTACCTTACGTTGGATCGGGTGTTCTAGGCTCAGCTTTGGGAATGGATAAAGATAGAATGAAGGCTGTCTTCCGCGAAGCAGGCCTTCCCATTGTACCTCATTGCACTATAATGCGAAGCGAGTTAACTACCAATCTGAATAAGGTTATAGAAGCTATTACCAAGCAAATCGGTTTCCCTTGTTTTATTAAACCGGCTAATTTGGGATCAAGCGTGGGCATTTCCAAAGCAAGAAATGAAGAGGAATTAATCGATGCCCTTCAATTAGCGGCCCAATTTGATCGTAAACTTATTGTCGAAAAGGGAGTGGAGGCAAGGGAAATTGAAGTAAGTGTTCTTGGTAATGATGAAGCTAAGGCCTCACTTCCAGGGGAAATAATCCCAAGTAAGGAATTTTATGATTATGATGCTAAATATAATGACACAGGATCGAAACTAATAATTCCTGCCGAGTTAGACCCGAAAGTTGTGAAACTGCTTCAAGAATATGCCGTTAAAGCTTTTTATGCTGTTGCCGCTTCAGGTTTAGGCAGGGTAGACTTTTTTGTAACTGCAGATAATGAAATCTTTGTCAACGAAATTAACACTATGCCGGGGTTTACCCCAATATCTATGTATCCTAAGCTCTGGGCAGTAAGCGGTTTGGCTTATGCTGAATTAATTGATACATTAATTAAACTAGGTTTAGAATCATATGAAGAAAAAAGATCTTTAAGAGTTTAATATGAAGGTGCTAAACTTCTTAGATTAATGCAAGATAAGAAAAAATCCGTAACTAGTTAATAGTACGGAAAACACCGATTACTTTACCTAAGATGGTAACATTTTTGGAGTAAATAGGTTCCATATATTGATTTTCCGGTTGTAACCTGATAAGATCTTTTTCTTTGTAAAATCGTTTGACAGTGGCTTCGTCTTCCAGCAGAGCTACTACGATATCGCCATTATTAGCTGTATGCTGCTGTTTAACCAAAATCAAATCCTTATCTAGAATGCCTGCTTCAATCATACTATCGCCTTGGACTCTTAGCATAAACACAGTATCATCTTTGACTAGATCATAAGAAACTGGGAAAGAGTCTTCAATGTTTTCTACGGCTAAGATAGGCTCACCGGCGGTAACTCGGCCGACAATAGGTATATGGACAATTCTTCGGGAGCCAAACTCGCTGGAGGAATCAAGAACTTCAATAGCTCTCGGTTTGGTAGGGTCACGCCTGATATAGCCTTTTTGTTCCAAGATATTTAAATGATTATGCACAGTGGAGCTGGAAGTAAGACCAACAGCTTCACCAATTTCTCGAACAGATGGGGGATAGCCTTTCAAAGCTATCTCTTTTTTTATTATCTCCAAAATTGCCAATTGTCGGGGAGAAAGATCAGAAGTCATAGTACCCCTCCTGAAGTCTAATTATCTAAATAAAATTGTAACATAAAAATGGCAAAAAGCAAACTTATGTTCGATTTTTTATTGACACGAACACTTGTTCTGTATAAAATTATAGTTGATAATAGAACATATGTTTGTTTGGAGGGGAAAGGTATGTATGCAATAACTCGAGTTGATATTAAAAGAAATAATAAAAAGTTACAATGTTTTAAATTTCTCAGGGCGAGATTAACAATAGTATTTGGACTAATAACTTTATTTTTGCTCTTTACCTGTCTTGATCCTTTCAGCACTCCTAATTCACCAGAATTTACTTATAAAGAAGTCATTGTGCAACCAGGAGACACTTTATGGGAATTAGCGGCTCGAAGCAATCAACATTACGGTGACCAAGTTCAAATAATAGTTAGGGAAACTATGAAATATAATAACTTGACCAATACTTATATTCAGCCTGGGCAGATCCTTTATATACCCGTAAGGTTATAAATTAAATGTACTTATCTGAAGTAAACCTCCATATATACAATATATGGAGGTATTATATATGAAAAATATCGACTATCGGTTAAAAAAGATTTTTACACTGATTGTCGTTTTAATATTATTATCCCTGCTTTTAAAATTTATTTGGCAAATATTTGTTAATCAATCCAAAGCTCAAGCTAAAGATTATCAAAGTTTGGCCGCAATACCGCCGGAGCTTATTATCAGCGTGCAAAAGACAAAGCCGGGTAATTGGCAGGACTATGCCTCGATATTAATAGCTATCTTCCTAACTCATAGTTCTAACAGTGCAGAAGCTGAATTACCTATGGATACTTCCAATAGCAAACCTAAAGATTATTATTACTTAATACTCTCAACTGATCTTAAAATTCAATTTTTGCTTACCCAATTAGATACTCATGTGGCATATAAAAATCTTGATTGGGAAGGCGTAGATCCCGAACTAAGAAAAAAGGCTAATTATTACCGTCAATTATTTGAAAAATACCCGATCTTCGAACCGGATAAATATCAATTCCCTTTAGCACAATCATGCTATTATACCGATACCTATGGAGCAGCACGAGAGGGGGGAGCAAGAAGACACGAAGGTACAGACCTCTTTGCTGCTAAAGGAACACCTATTTATAGCGTTTCCAGCGGTAAGGTAGAAAGGTTAGGCTGGAACAGGCTTGGCGGGGAAAGAGTAGGGGTAAGAGGTGAAGACGGAAATTATTATTATTATGCCCATTTGGATACTATTAATAAGTCCTTATCCATAGGAACCGAGATTAAGCCCGGTGATTTTCTCGGCACAATGGGCAATACTGGTGATGCCTTAACAACGCCCGATCATTTACATTTCGGTATTGAATTACCCAATGGGGAATGGCTCAACCCATATTCCTTTTTAAAAGTTTGGGAATACCATAAGTTTAATCAGTAAAAGTAATAAAGTAATATGACTTGAAAAATAGAATGGCTTGAAACCCAAGCCACATATTTATGCGTCCCATAATAAATATTATGTCAAGTAAAGCAGCATATCGCCTTGTTTAAATCATTCTATTTAGTAGACCTCTACTCTTTCTTAATGGTTCTTAATAGTTATGATTTATAATTCTTAAAGACTCTTTTTTCATGATTGCTCTTTAACACATTGGCTCTCTAAATTATTGTCTCATATTGCTCTCTAAGGCTGTCAATGGTCATTTGAAAAACAGTATTTTTGGTCACAAAAAAACCAGCAATTTTGGCCATGAAAAACCAGCAGTCATACAGAATTTAAGCCTTGCGATAACGGTGGAGGAATTGCCTAGGAGGCA
>DUML01000077.1 GCA_012839895.1 Peptococcaceae bacterium
ATAAGGATTTTTTATTTGATTAATAGAGGATAATCAAGAATATCTACGCTTTTTCGCAAATTTCTTTCATTTTCTTATCCTAATGGTTATTGACAATTTGAAAAATAATTTATGCAAGGTTAATGATGGATTTAGAATTAATAGGTTCAAAAATTTAAAGTTTCGAAAGGTGTTTGGAAAAAATAATAACAATTCGGACTATTCCTTTAAATTGTTCAACTTGGTATAATAAATTAAGTTTTAAATTTTAAGGGTCTGAGCCCCTAAGTTTTTAAGAATAGATTGTTAGTTTTTTAATTATCTTTTATTTAAAATCATTATTCTTAAAGGAGTAAGATGAATGGGAAAAGCACTGCATATCGGGCTGGATGTTGGTTCAACTACAGTCAAGATTGCAATATTGGATGATAGGGACAACCTTGTCTTTAGCCATTATCAAAGGCACTATTCTGATGTGCAGCATACGGTAAGCAACCTTTTGCAGCGATTGTACGTTCAGTTAAAAAACGCGGAAGTGACCATGAATGTTACCGGCTCCAGCGGGATGTCTACCTCCGAGCAACTGGGAATACCTTTTGTCCAGGAAGTTATAGCATGCAGTCATGCCGTGGAGAGGTTTATTCCCGAGACCGATGTTGCTATTGAACTGGGAGGGGAAGACGCTAAAATTACTTATTTTGGGGATTCGCCGGAACTCCGAATGAATGGGACTTGTGCCGGCGGGACGGGCGCTTTTATAGACCAAATGGCAATTCTCCTCAAAACAGATGCGGCCGGCCTGAACGAATTGGCTAAAAACCACAAGGAGATTTACCCTATCGCTTCCCGCTGCGGTGTTTTTGCTAAGACAGATATTCAACCCTTATTAAACGAAGGTGCAGCCAAAGAAGACATTGCCGCTTCGATTTTTCAGGCTGTTGTTAACCAAACCATTGCCGGTTTAGCCTGTGGCAAACCTATCCGGGGAAACGTCGCTTTTTTGGGAGGGCCCCTTTCCTTTTTATCTGAACTCCGGCAGCGTTTTATTGAAACCTTAAAGCTCAAACCTGAAAATATTATTGCTCCGGAAAACGCCCAATTTTTTGTGGCTATAGGGGCGGCTTTAGCCTCCAAAAAAAGCCCCACTTGCAGTTTCCAGACTATATATCAAAAAATACCCGCTTTGCATAACCAGACTTCGGCAACCACGATTCTTGAGCCCCTTTTTGCTAACGAACAAGAGTACGAGGAATTTAAGCTCCGGCATAATTGTAATTCTGTCCGGACCAAACCGTTAGCTGAAGTCACCGGTCCCTGCTTTTTGGGAATAGATGCCGGTTCTACTACCACCAAACTGGCTTTAATCGACGAGGAAGGGAACCTGGTTTACTCCCATTATGGCAGTAATGGCGGCAGCCCCCTGAAATCTACCATCGCCGCTTTGCGTGATTTGTATCAAGCCATGCCTCCCACGGCCCAAATATGTTATTCAGTGGTAACGGGCTATGGCGAAGCGCTGCTTAAAGCTGCTTTGAAAGTTGACCACGGTGAAATTGAGACCGTTGCTCACCATAAAGGAGCCGAGTATTTCCTTCCCGGCGTAGATTTCATTCTGGATATCGGCGGCCAGGACATGAAATGTATGCAGGTTAGGGATGGAGTTATTAACAATATCATGCTTAATGAAGCTTGTTCCTCAGGGTGCGGTTCTTTCATTGAGACCTTGGCGGAGTCCTTAGGTCTGCCTTTGGAGGAATTTGTCCAGCGTGGGTTGTACTCACCGACGCCTGTTGATTTGGGCACTCGTTGTACCGTTTTTATGAACTCCAAGATTAAACAAGTGCAAAAAGAAGGTGCCGATATTGGCAGTATTGCCGCCGGGATAGCCTATTCCGTGGTAAAGAACGCCTTATACAAGGTTATCCGTCTTCATAATGCTTCCGAAGTCGGCGAAAAAGTGGTTGTGCAAGGGGGAACCTTTAAAAACGATGCCGTCTTGCGCAGCTTCGAGTTAGTAACCGGAAGAGAAGTCATCCGCCCCAATATTGCCGGCATTATGGGAGCTTTCGGAGCCGCTCTTATTGCCAGGGAAAGGTATGAGCCCGGCAAAGAAACTACTCTCCTAAAAGAGAGCGAGCTTAAAGAATTCCAGACTGAGATTAGCACCAAATACTGCGGTTTATGCGGCAACAACTGCTTGCTGACGGTTAACAAGTTTTCCGATGGGCGGGAGTTTTTGACCGGCAACCGTTGTGAGCGGGGTGCAGGTCTGGAAAAAACAGCCCAGACTCTACCTAACCTTTTTGATTTTAAATACAAACGGTTATTTAGTTATAAACCTTTACCGAAAGATAAAGCTCCCCGGGGAGAAATTGGTATTCCTAGAGCCCTTAATATGTACGAACATTATCCTTTCTGGTTTACCTTTTTTACGGAGCTTGGCTTCCGGGTGGTTTTATCCGCCCGCTCTTCCAAAAGGATTTTTGAGTTGGGAATGGAAACTGTGCCCTCGGAGTCACTCTGTTATCCGGCCAAACTTACTAACGGGCATATTAAAGATTTAATAAACAAAGGAGTAAAGTTAATTTTCTACCCTTGCCTCCCCCGGGATGAAAAAGAAATCACTGAGGCTAATAACAACTATAACTGTCCAATTGTAACATCCTACCCTGAAGTGATTAATGCCAATGTTGACGACCTCAGGCTAAAAGGTATTAAATTTATTTTTCCTTTCTTGCCTATGGATAATATGCCCAGGTTGAAAATAAGGCTCTATGAAGAGCTCGGTTTTCTGGGGGTAAGCCAAGAAGAGGTAAACCGGGCTGTGGACAAAGCCTATGCGGAAAGGGAAGCTGTACGCCGAGAGATTCGCGCCAAAGGAGAAGAAGTCCTGGCTTATTTGGAAAAAACCAAGCAAAAAGGAATAGTACTGGCAGGAAGACCTTATCACTTGGATCCGGAAATTAATCACGGGATTCCGGAGATGATTACCGGACTGGGCCTGGCCGTTTTTACGGAAGACTCTGTGGCTCACCTGGGCCAGGTGGAGAGACCTTTAAGGGTGCTGGATCAATGGGTTTACCATTCCCGCCTTTATGCCGCAGCCAGCTTTGTCGCCAAGAGAGCAGACTTGGAATTAGTACAACTGAATTCCTTCGGTTGTGGACTGGATGCGGTTACTACCGACCAAGTGCAAGAGATCCTGACCCAATTTCGCAAGACTTATACCTTAGTTAAGATTGATGAAATTAACAACCTCGGGGCGGTGCGTATCAGGATTCGTTCCCTTCTGGCAGCCATGCAGGAAAGAGAGAAAAAACAAATCCTGCCCCGGAAGCTTTATGAAAGCCCCAAACGGGTATTGTTTACGGAAGAAATGAGAAAAGAATACACTATCCTTTCCCCGCAGATGGCGCCTATCCATTTTGAGTTGGTGGAAGAGGCCGCCCGCCTTGAAGGTTATCGCATTGAAGTCTTGCCGGATGTTGAAGTCGGAGCGGTGGAAGAAGGCCTCAAACACGTCCATAATGACGCCTGTTACCCGTCCATTTTAGTTGTGGGGCAAATTATGGCAGCTTTAAAATCGGGCCGTTATGACTTAAACCGGACGGCAGTAATTATGTCCCAGACCGGTGGGGGCTGCAGGGCCAGCAATTATATTGGCTTTATCCGCAAAGCCTTAAGAGATGCCGGAATGCAGCATATTCCGGTTATATCTCTTAACGCTTTGGGCATTGAAACAAACCCTGGCTTTAAAATTACCAAGAGTATGCTGAAACGCTGTGTAATGGCTATGGTCTACGGGGATTTATTAATGCGGCTTTCTAATGCTACCAGACCTTATGAGAAACGGCCGGGGGAAACAAACGCTCTGGTAGAAAAATGGCTAAAGGAGCTTAAACCAAGTCTGGCTGATTTAAGCATTCGTAAATATCATGCCAACATCCGCAAGATTATTCGTGAATTTGATAATTTAGAGATATTGGATATTAAGAAGCCTAAAGTAGGGGTAGTCGGTGAAATTTTGGTTAAATTCCACCCCTATGCCAACAACTATATTGTTGATATCCTGGAAAAAGAGGGCGCTGAAGCAGTAATGCCCGATCTGCTTGACTTCTTCCTTTACTGTCTACACAATGGCATTTATAGCCGGAAAAAGTTAGCCGGAAGCCTAAAAGCTAACCTTCTTTCCCGCTATGTTATTTGGCGGATTGAAAATTATCGCCGGGTAATGAAAAAAGAACTAAAAAGAAGCAAACGCTTTTATCCACCAAAGTCTATTTATGAATTGGCCGATCTGGCGGGTAAAATAATGCACTTGGGTCACCAGACCGGGGAAGGCTGGTTTTTAACCGCCGAAATGCTGGAGTTAATTGAAAGCGGCGCTACTAATGTAGCCTGTCTCCAGCCTTTTGCCTGCCTGCCAAACCATATTACCGGCAAAGGAATGGTTCGAGAAATTAAAAGACATTACCCGGAAGCGAACATTGTGCCGATCGACTATGATCCCGGTGCCAGTCATGTTAACCAAGTGAACAGAATTAAACTCATGCTTTCGGTTGCTTTTAAGAAAATGGAAGAAAACAATACTGTCCATGAAGTACTGACAGCCGAAACTTCGGAAGGCCCGTTAATTTCTGAACAAATTATAGCCAAGTAAGCTTAATTTATAAATTAGGCAGAGGCTAAACTAAAACTTAAACTAAAACTAAAACTATAACGGCGTGAACGGGTAATACCAAATTCCTGTTCACGCCAAAGCAATCGCAAAAAGGAAATAGGATCAAGACATGATAACAAGGTAAGATAATTACAGGGTCCCGCCTTGTTTAAGATGTTGTTCGGCAAAAGCAACCATTTTTTTAACCATTTGACCGCCGATTGGGCCACCTTCCAAACCATTTTGCCGGGAAGTAACATCTCCTTTATAATGGTTATTATTCTCGCGCACAAAATTAAGACGCCCAATTTCCGCAGCAGCTTCCATCTTCAATTGTTGGAGAAGTTTTTTTTTGCTTTCACTGGTTCTGCCCATAAAATTTTTCACCTCCATTAAGTATTATTAACAAAATGATAAATTCGTTTCCTGACAATAAATTCATATGTTGAAATATTTAGGTCTGAGAGCGCGGTGATATCTTTACAAAAGAATTATGATTAGCTATAATGCTATAATAGAAGAAATATTTACCACTTTTAGAAAAATAGGTTAAGCAAGGCGATTATCTGTGGGATAGTCGCTTGTTGTATTTTTTTTGATGGAAGGATGTGCAAAGGTGGAGAAAACAATATTTATTACTGCTTCAGACAAAGAAAAATTGGAAAAATTAATTAAGGATGCCCGGGAATATAACCTTGCTAAAAAAGAGTATATATATAAGTTGGAACAGGAGCTTTTAAGGGCTAAAGTTGTCAAACCGGAGGAAACGCCTAACGATGTAATCACTATGAATTCACAAGTTTCTTTAATTGATTTGGAAACCGGGGAAGAAATGATTTATACTCTCGTCTTTCCGGATCAAGCCGATCTCTCCAATAATAAAATCTCCATATTTGCTCCCATCGGGACGGCTATTTTAGGTTGTAAAGTAAATGATGTTATTGAGTGGCAAGTTCCAGGGGGAGTAGCAAAGTTCCGTGTTAATAAAATTCTTTACCAACCCGAAGCAGCTGGTGACTTTGGCCTTTAGTCCAAAAACACGGTGGCTTATGTTGCAAATTAAAGTAATTGCTGTGGGAAAAATTAAAGAAAAGTACCTCCAAATGGGAATTGAAGAGTACCGTAAACGTTTGGGAGGTTATGTCCGCCTGGAGATTAAAGAAATACAGGATGAGCCCTGCCCCGAGAAAGCTTCACCCGCTGAAGAAGATAAAATCCGGCAAAAGGAAGGGGCACGGCTCCTTAATGCTATTTCGGACCAAGATTATGTTATCTTGCTTGATATGAGCGGCCGGAATATTTCCTCGCCTGAACTGGCCGAACTTTTAGCCGAGCGGGCTTTAGCGGGCCAAAGCAGTATTACTTTTGTTATTGGTGGCTCGCTAGGTGTTGCGGAAGAGGTCCGGCAACGTGCTGACTTTCAGTGGTCATTCTCCCGTCTGACTTTTCCGCACCAGCTAATACGCCTGGTTCTTTTAGAGCAAATTTATCGGGCCTGTAAAATTAATAGGAATGAGCCGTATCACAAGTGAGAAAAGGACAGTATTATCACAATACGATGCTACTCCAATAACAGTTAATCCTCATAGCTTCATAGTACATAGCATAGGATTTAGATGTGTCTGTGCTATTGCAATTAATATATGTGATATACTTCAGAACTACAATATTAGCATAAGCAGGCATGCTTTGAGTTTAGTAATAAGCAAGATATTCATCGAGGAAGAGAATCTTATCTGTTATTTATGGATTGCCTAAGGGAGATGTCAAAAAGTTGAAAGGCTATGATTATTATAGACTTAAAGTTGGCGATTTCAGAGTTATTTTTACTAAGAATGACAAAGAACTTATTTTATTGGCTATCGATATAGAGAACAGAGGACAGGCATATTGGAATTTATAAATATGTCGTACACGATGTACGACTTTTTAATTAATATTTAAGGTATACTCAGTGAACAATACAGCAGGTTATATTGTAATAACTTAGGGAAAAGGCAGAGAAAGAGATAAGTATGAACCATAAATGGCTCAAAGAATGGGGGTAAAAAATTGGATCTTAAACAAATTTTACAGGAAAGTTCGGCAGGTATTTTGGTCACTGATGCCGATTTTAAGATTATCTGGGCCAATAAATTCGAAGAGGATTATTACGGTAAGCCTTTAGCTGAACTGCAAGGCTTGTCGGTTGTAAACTGCCATCAGGAAGCAAATCGCCCCAAAATCAAAAGTTTTTTGGAAGAATTTAAAACTGGGCAATTAAAAGAGTACACCAAAATTTACAACGGGATGATTATTACTTATAGCGGTTATTATAAAGACGGGGAATTTGCAGGCTTAGTCAGGATTAGAATTAGAATCCCAGCTTAGATAATTCGTTGAGATGATTAACCCTTTATCTTGATTTACGGAGAGTGATTTATGCTCAAATTAAGGAGTTATTTAGCCCCTTATATGGCATCAGTGGTCTTAATTTTGGCCCTGGTGTTTTTTCAATCTTTGGCTGAGTTGCTTTTACCCACAATTATGGCCGAGATTGTGGATATTGGTATTGTTCAAGGGGATATCCCTTTTATCTTTAAGATGGGTATTTGGATGCTCCTTGTTGCTGCCTTTGGGATGCTTTGTTCTATCTGGGGAAGTTATTTGGCGGCGAAAACCGCCCTGGGCTTTGGCAAGGACCTCCGCAGTAAAGTTTTTGCGCAAGTAGAAAGCTTTTCCTTACAAGAAATAAATCGACTGGGCACAGCTACACTTATTACCCGCACAACCAATGATATTACTCAAGTTCAGCAAGTCTTTATTATGCTTTTAAGGATGATCGTCAGCGCTCCCCTCATGCTCATAGGCGGGATTGTCATGGCTGTGTCCAAGGATGCCCGGCTTTCCTTGATCCTGGTTTTTGCCCTGCCTCTCATCGCTTTGACAATTTATCTAATAGCCAGCAAAGGAATTCCTTTATTTAAAGCTATTCAACTAAAGCTGGATAAACTAAACTTGGTCTTAAGAGAGAATTTAACCGGTATCCGGGTAATCAGAGCTTTTAACAGGGTGGAGCACGAAAAAGCTCGTTATGAAGAAGCCAATCGGGATCTAACTGCGACGACGGTGAAAGTCCAGAGGATAATGGCGGCCATGATGCCCGCTATGATGCTGATTATGAACCTCACTGCGGTCTCGATTATTTGGTTCGGGGGAATCAGGGTTGACCTAGGACAGCTGGAAGTCGGGGATTTGATGGCTTTTATCCAATATGCCATGTTAATTTTGTTTTCTTTGGTAATGCTTTCTATGCTCTTCGTCATGCTCCCCCGGGCGGCTGTATCGGCAGCTCGCATTAATGAAGTTTTGGAAGCAGAGACCGAAAGGGAAGTTAAGATGGAAGCAGGGAAGGTTATCGAGATGGATGTCGGGAAGGATGTCGGAATTGAATCCAAGATGAAAGCCAAGGAAGTAGCCGGGACGGAAGCAATAGAAGTTAGGCCGCTTAAAAAAACAGGAAACCAGCTTGAAAAAGAGAAACAAGATTTACCGTTAGCAAAAGGGCCGGTTAATAGAGAAAGAGAGCTCAATGGAAAGATGCAAAGTGAAGGTGCGCTGCTTGAATTTCGGGAAGTCACTTTTAGTTACCCTGAAGCTGAAATGCCGGCTCTGAGAAACATTTCCTTTGCTGTTCAGCCTGGGAAGACTACAGCAATCATCGGTGGGACAGGTTCAGGCAAATCTACCCTGCTAAAGCTTATCCTGGGTTTTTATAAGCCCAGCCAAGGTCAAATAACAATTGACGGCCAAGATATCTGGACAATGCCGCTAAAAGATTTAAGGAGCAGGATTGGCTATGTTCCCCAAAAGGCGGTGCTTTTTACGGGTACAATTGCTGATAATATTCGTTACGGCAATTTGGAAGCCGGGGCGGAGGAAGTGAGAAAAGCGGCAGAGATTGCCCAGGCTGACGAGTTTATCAGCCAGTTGGAAAATAATTACGAGGCGGTTATTGCTCAGGGCGGCCAAAACCTTTCCGGAGGACAAAAACAGCGTTTGGCCATTGCTAGGGCTTTAGTCCGGAGGCCGCAGATCTATTTATTTGATGACAGTTTTTCGGCCTTAGATTATAAGACTGATGCCAAACTCCGCAAAGCTTTGCAGGAAGTCACTCAGGCGGCGACAGTAATTGTTGTCGCTCAGCGAATAAGTACGGTTTGGAATGCGGATCAGATTATTGTTCTTGATCAAGGCCAAATCGTCGGTATAGGCCGGCATCAGGATTTGTTGCAAAACTGCGAGGTTTACAGGGAAATAGCGGGTTCCCAGCTTAGCCAGGAGGAATTGGCATGAGGAACGAGCAGAGCAGTGACCGGCAGCTCCGCCCAGGCAGGAGGCATCTCCGTGGAGGATGGGCTTTAGGCCGTCCTAAAGAAAAAGCAAAAGATTTCAAGGGAACATTACGCCGTCTTTTGAAGTATCTCAGCCCTTATAGAGGGCAAATCGCCTTGGTTTTTACAATGGCTGTCTTAAGCACGAGCTTTAGCATCCTTAGCCCCATAATTATGGGAAAAGGGACTACGATAATTTTTGAGGGGTTTTTATTGAAACTTCAAGGCGTGCCTGGGGCGGGGGTTGATTTTCAGCACCTTGGCAGGCTGGTTTTTTCCCTTATTACCCTCTACCTTTTCAGTTCTGTTTTTAGTTATGGACAACAGTTCTTAATGGCCGGGATCGCCCAAAAAATAGTGTTTAAAATGCGCCAAGATCTCAATGTTAAATTGCATGTACTGCCTTTGCGCTATTTTGACTCCCGCACCCACGGAGAGGTGCTAAGCCGGGTCACCAATGACGTGGATACCGTCAGTACAACTTTGCAACAAAGTCTAACCCAGCTAATCACTTCCCTGGTGACTTTGCTGGGAATTGTGCTGATGATGCTAATAATCAGCCCTCTTTTAACTTTGATAACCGCGGGAATCCTACCGCTTTCTTTCCTGATTACGGCTCAGGTTGCGAAACATTCCCAAAAGTATTTTGCCGACCAGCAAAAAGCCCTGGGAGAATTAAACGGCCATGTGGAAGAAATGTATACAGGGCACGAAGTTATTAAAGCCTTCGGCCGGGAACGGGAATCAGTGCAAAAATTCGAAGAAATTAACGATCGGCTATATGCTTCCGGTTGGAAAGCCCAGTTTGTCTCAGGCATTATTATGCCTTTGCTTTCCTTTATTAACAATTTGGGCTATGTTTTAATTTCTGTTGTCGGCGGGATTATGGTCGCCAAGAGAAGTATCGAGATCGGCGATATTCAGGCCTTCTTGCAGTACTCCCGCCAGTTTTCCCACCCGATTGTCCAGACGGCCAGTATTGCAAATATTTTGCAGTCTACAATTGCCGCTGCGGAAAGAGTTTTTGAGGTTTTAGACGAGGTCGAGGAAGCTCCGGAACCTAAAGAACCTCAAGTTCTTAAGTATCCCCGTGGTGAAGTGAGGTTTGAGAACATTTCTTTTGGTTACCAAGAAGGGGATGTTCTGTTTCATAACCTGAGTATTGTAGTTCGCCCGGGGGAAACTGTGGCTATTGTAGGCCCGACGGGAGCGGGGAAGACAACGCTGGTTAATCTTTTGCTGCGTTTTTATGATGTACAGGCCGGAAAGATTACTGTTGACGGTATAGATATCCGGGATCTTTCCCGCCGGGACTTGCGCCGGATGTTTGGGATGGTTCTGCAAGATACCTGGCTCTTTAACGGGACGATAAAAGATAATATTGCTTATGGACGGGAAGGTGTCGGCAAGGAAGATATCATCAGGGCAGCCCGGGCAGCCCATGCCGACCATTTTATCCGTACTTTGCCGGAAGGTTACGAAACAGTTCTAAACGAAGAGGCCTCAAATCTCTCCCAGGGGCAAAAGCAGTTGATTACAATTGCCAGGGCTATTTTGGCTGATCCCCCTATTTTAATCCTGGATGAAGCCACCAGCAGTGTCGATACCCGCACGGAGATTTTGCTGCAAAAAGCCATGACTAAATTAATGGAAGGTAGGACCTGCTTTGTAATTGCCCATCGTTTATCTACCATCCGGGATGCAGATACTATTTTGGTCATGAATAACGGTAAAATTATCGAACAAGGCAACCACCGGGAACTTTTAGCCCGCGGAGGCTTTTATGCCGAGTTGTATAACAGCCAATTCAGTACAGGCGGGCCGGCGGATTCTCCGGGGCAAGAGAGTTAAAAAGGAGAATTTGCTGGATTACCGAATTATTATAATAACATTATGAGTATCATAATAAACTTCTTGTATGAGAAGGAAAACAAAAAACAAAGAAATAAAGAAGCAAAGAATCAATGAAGCAAAGAATCAATGAAGCGATAAAGCAATAACGTAATAACGTAATAACATGATAAAGCAATAAAACATAGATGCAATAATTCAAAATGTTAGTGTGGAGGAAACGGTGACCCTTGGAGTATTTTCTAATCGTTATTTATTGTGTGTTTTGTTACATATTAGGCTGGTTCTTAAGCGGCTATTTTGTAGTGCGCTTTTTGGGGCACATGGATATCCGCCAAGAGGGAAGCGAAAATCCCGGCGCTTTAAACGCCGGGAGGGTTCTAGGAGCCAAAGGTTTTATCCTGACTTTACTGGGGGATGGGGGTAAAGGTGCGGCGGTTGTGGCTTTTGGGTTTCAGCTGGGGTTTTCCCAGGAGGTTGTTCTCCTTGGTTTAACAGCCGCAGTAGCCGGCCACATCTGGCCGCTCCCCTTTAAGTTCCGCGGAGGAAAAGGGGCTGCGACTTTTCTCGGAGGGCTTTTAATCTACCATTCTCCCAGCCTGCTCTTCTTATTAGCGGTTACGGCCCTTGGCCGGTTATTTTGGAGGGAATTTACAGCCTGTGGGCTCTTGGCTGTCTTAATCTGGCCTATTTTTTTCTGTTTTGGGAATGGCCAGGGAGAGCGGGGCTTAATGTTAACGGCGCTGTCCGGAGTGTTGACAGCAATTATTCTGTTGGCCCACCGTCAGAACATCCGAGGATATTATGAAAAGTATTACAGAAAAAAGGATTTACAGAAAAACGCTTCAGGAGTGAGGGACAAAAATGGCCATTACTTATAAAATTGCTTCCACTGCCGAGGAATTTGAACAGATTCACCGTTTAAACTATCAAACTTTTGTCCTGGAAATCCCCCAGCATAGCCCCAATGAAGAAAAGAAACTTGTGGACCGCTTTCATCTCCAGAATACCTACCTGATAGCCTGTGCTGCAAACAAAGTGGTTGGAATGGTGGCCGTGCGCGACCAAAGGCCTTTTTCCCTGGATGAAAAATTGGAAAATCTAGACCGGTATCTTCCCAAACATCAGGCTGTCTGTGAAATAAGGCTGTTAGCTGTTGAGAAAAAATACCGTCAAAGCAGGGTTTTTTTTGGCCTGGCTCAGTTTATTGCTAATTACTGCCTGGAGCAGGGCTATGATTTGGCAATAATGTCCGGCACAGTCCGGCAGCTTAAATTGTACCGCCAGATGGGATTTGTACCTTTTGCTAAGTTAGTTGGTACGGAGGAGGCCCTTTATCAGCCTATGTACCTGACGAAAGAAACTTTTCTGGCTTCTTTAGCAGGCCGTCTCCGTTCCTGCCGGCTATCCTTCCTGCCGGGCCCAGTACCAATCAGACCGGAGGTTGCCGCTTCCTTGCAGGGTGAGGCTATCTCTCACCGTTCCAAAGCTTTGCAAAGGCTTATGGCTGGGGTTAAAAAGAAACTTAAAGCTAGAACGGGTTCTCCCCATGTCCAGGTCCTGCTCGGGACGGGAACCCTGGCAAATGACTGCATTGCAGCACAGTTAAAACTGAAAGGAGAAAAGGGGCTTATCCTGGCCAACGGGGAGTTTGGCGAGAGGCTAATTGATCACGCTGCCAGAGCAGGGCTTCAATATGCCGTTTATTCCCAACCCTGGGGGCAGCCTTTGGACCGGGCTGCCATAGCCGCTCTTCTCCAGAAGGAAAAGGCTAAATGGCTCTGGGCTGTTTCGGGGAGACATCAACCGGGATGCTTAACGATCTGAAAATGTTAAAAGAGTTGGCGGCACAGTACAAAGTCCGCTTATGCTTGGATGCCATCAGTGTCCTGGGCGTCCTGCCCTTGGATTTAAAAGATGTCTATATGGCTTCGGGTGTCAGCGGTAAAGGTCTAGGGAGCTATACCGGCTTGGCTTTTGTTTTCCACCAGGAAGAAATAGAGCCTTGTCCTACTCTTCCCCGTTATTTAGATCTGGGGCTCTACCAAAAAAACGGGAGTATTCCCTTTTCCCACTCCTCTAATTTGCTCCAAGCTTTGCATACCGCTTTGGAAGAAAATTATTTAGAAAATTATGGGGTGCTGAAGAAAAACTTTAGTTTTCTCTACCGGGAGATTAAAAACTTAAGTCTACCGATTCTTGTGCCCGAGGAGTTGTCCATGCCTTATATCCTGACCATCCCTCTCCCTGCCGCGAAATCAGCTGTGGATTTAGGGGATAGACTTGCTTTGTACGGTTATAAGCTTCATTATGAAAGCGCTTACTTGCGGGAGAGGAACTGGCTGCAAATCAGTATCCTCGGCCGGGAAGAAGGAGAAATCAGGGAGATGTTAAATGTTTTGCGGAAAATCAGCAAAGACTATTAAAAGATAATTCAAGTTAACTTTAAGATATTACTCTAAGTTACTTCAAAATAACTTCAAGCCTTTAAGATTGCCTGGGTGGATTACAGCTTGAATTATTCTTTGATTACGCCCGTATCCCTACAAGTATATAACTTTTTATAAGGATAACTTTGAGCTCAAGGCTATTCCTTGGGCGGCAGGCAACTAAGAAAAGAGAATGGCTTGCTATTGGACTAATGCTGTCTAATTAAAAGTTTAGTTAATAGCAATCATATTGAACAATAATTTTAGTGAGGTAAGGTAATGAAGATTTTGTATTATGACTGTTTTTGCGGTATTAGCGGAGACATGAATCTTGGCGCCCTGATTGATTTAGGGGTAGATCAGGATTACCTTCTGGCTCAACTGGCTCTCCTTGGCTTAACAGAGGAGTATGAATTCATAGTCCGGAAAGCCGGCAAAAAAGGGATTATGGGTACTCAAGTAGAAATCCGGCTGACGGTAGAGGAAAGAAAAGGGAAAGGACAAGCTGAGCAAACCAAGCAGGGAACAGATATTTTCAAGGATAGGGAATGTGACGACAAAGAAATAAAAAATAAATTTATACATGGTGATTTGCATAACAATACCAGTAATAATATACATGATTATATACATGATAATGAGAGCAATAATAGTCATAATAAAATGCACGATAATAAACATGAAAATATACATGAAAGTATAGTAAATAATATAGCTAATAGTAGTCATGTTAATTGCAATGCAAATAAGCATAAAAATTATCATGGTAATATTTCAGAAGATATGCATAAGAGCTCTGGAAGCAAAGTCCAAGCAAGGACTTTAAAAGACATTGAACAGATTATCACCCAAAGTCAGTTAAGTCCGGGAGTTAAAGAGCGGAGCCTGAGGATGTTTAGGCTTTTGGCTCAAGCCGAGGCAAAAGTTCACGGTTTAAGTATAGAGGAAATCCATTTTCATGAGGTGGGGGCAACCGATGCCATTTTGGATTTAGTAGGGGCAGCTATTTGCCTGGAATACCTCCAGGTAGATAAAATAATAGCCTCCCCGGTTGAACTGGGGGGAGGCTTTGTTTCCTGCGTTCATGGCATCCTGCCGGTGCCGGCTCCGGCTGTGGTGGAGCTCCTAAAGGGTGTGCCGGTCAAAAGCGGCCGGGTCCAAGCTGAAACCACCACCCCCACCGGAGCGGTGATACTTGCAGCCAATGTCCAGGAATACACTTCCAAGCTAAACTTTCAAATAAATAAGGTCGGCTATGGCTTAGGGCAAAGAGATTTGGAAATCCCTAATGTATTGAGGGTTTATTTAGGGGAAACCTGGCCTGAGGAGGTAGACTCTTTACCTGAGGAAGAAGACTCTTTATTTAGTGCAAGAGAATTTAACCAGATAAAATTGGCTAAAACACAGTGGCTGCTGGAAACGAATATTGATGACATGAATCCGGAAATATTTCCCTATGTGGAAGAAAAACTCTTGGCCCTTGGCGCTTTGGATGTTTACAAGACACCCATAATCATGAAGAAAGGGCGCTCGGCCGTAAAACTTAGTGTCCTCGCTCCCAGAGAGAAGCTTGAGACCTTACAAGAAGCTATCTTAATAGAGACTACAGCCATTGGCTTGCGCAGTTACCCAGTGCAGAAAGTGATGTTGGAAAGAAGGGTGGAAAAGGTCCAAACTCCTTACGGTGTTGTGCGAGTCAAATTCTCTTATTTGAAGGGGCGCTTGCTTAAATATAAGGCGGAATATGAGGATTGCCAAAGGCTGGCTAAAGAAAAAGGAGTTCCATTAAGGGAAATTTATCGGGAAGTGGAGCTCGCCCTAAAGAGGAACTCTGAGGATCAGTAAAGAGCAATGGACATTTTTGTGTACAATTCTGGCCAAGTCGAAAAGAGAAATTCTAAAAAATCATTAAAGACCTTTAATTTTTTTTCCTTCTTTTAAGCCTTCCAGTTTGGGATTAAGAATTACAAAATCCCCTTCCTTAAGACCTTCAGTAATAGCCACCTTGCGGTCGTTTTCAAAGCCTTTAACCACAGGACGGATTTGCGCTTTCCCATCTTGTACTACCCAAACCGCTTGACCGTCATTGTAAGGGAAGATGACTGTTTTAGGAACTACCAGTTGATCTTCCTGTTTATCCAAGGTGAATTCAACATCCAAAGCATAGCCAGGTTTTAAGACTAAACCTTCCGGTATCTGGGGGTTAATCGTAACTTTGAGGCGCTGTTCCGCCAGACCTAAAGTTGAAAGCAGCTCGACAGCCGAAGGGGCAATATGCTCGACAGTTCCCGGGAAAATAACATCGCCGCTTTTCTTATCCTGAATCAAGCGCACTTCCGTCTCAGGTTCAAGGCTGGCGGCGTCTTCAGTCAAGACATAAGTTTCTACTTTGTATTTATCACCGCTTAAAACAGTGAGCAGCGGAGCAGCCGGAGGAACCACCATTCCGTCTTTTATTTGTATTTCTGCAACTATCCCGTCCACGGGAGAAACGGCATTCCTTTGGGAGATCTGATAATTGAGCTGGTTAATCTGAGCTTGGACGGCAGAGATCAGTGCCGGGTAGTAATCGGAATTAATCGTGTTTTCAGCTTCCTCATATTCTTTGTGGCTGATTACGCCGGCTTCGTAGAGCAGTTTCTTCGTTTCTAAATCAATGGTTAACTCCTGTAAGTCTTTTTGGGCTTTTATGCTGCGCAGCTCCGCTTCCAACTGTTGAACCTGGTAACGAAGTTCCTGGCTGTCCATGCTCACCAGGAGGTCCCCGGCTTTGACTTTATCCCCTTCCTTAACATGAATACCGCTAATTTTTCCCCCATAAAGGGAGTAAATTAATGTTTCTTTTTCTGCCCGGACCAGGCCATTTTCCCTAAAGGTTTTGGCAATGTCCTCTTTCTGCACAGTTAATAATTCGGCGTTAAGGGGTCTTGTGGCCTCAAAGACAAGTACGGACAGGATAAAAAATCCTAAGACAGCTCCCAGAATCAGTTTCCACTTTTTTTTCATCAGTATTCCCCTCCCGGTTATTCTCTTGATTTTAGCACATCTACCAGACTGAGATTTTTCAGTTTACGGGCGGCCATAAGCTGAGCGAAGATTATCGAGGCAGTTGTAATCAAAAAAGCAAGAATAATGGCATCGGCGTTTACTTCCGGTGCAAAGGTAAAAACATCGCTGCCTATTCCTTCGGCCATGGCTGCCATTAAAGCTTTGGTAAGCGGAATCCCTGCCAGCATGGCAAAAAAGGACACAAACCACTGTTCAAAAGTAATGACATCCAAAACTTCTTTGGGAGACATGCCCAGGACCATCATGGAGGCCAGCTCCCGGCTGCGTTCGGAAAGAGTAATGACGGAAGAATTATAGATAATGGCAAAACCGATAATTATGCCAAAGATAAACATAGCGTAAAACATACCGGTATATGAATCCATTAAGTCCTGCATTTGCCTTAAAAGGCTCAGGCGGTTTTCGATACCGTTAATTAGCATACTGTTGTTATATTTTTCTTTGAGGAGCGGGATGCTTTCTTCTTCAATGCTTAAGAGCAGAGCGGTAGCCAATTCTCCCTGCCCAAGAAACTCCTGCAGGGATGTTATTTCCATATAAGCATTAATCCCCACATTTTGGGGGATTACCCCTACGACGGTAAGCTCTTTTTTTATTTCGGTATTTTCAAAGAAAGGGCTCTCCACCGTAAGTACCGTTCCCGGCTCGGCTTCCAAGAGGTCCGCCAGGCGCTCGGAGATTAACACCCCGCCGGAAGGGGGGTCAAGAGTGTTGCCGCTGTTGTCAATGATGTTGTACAAGGTGCTGCCGTCTTCAATTCCCAGCAGAACAACGTCCTTTTCGTGCCAGGCATTTTGCAGTTTGACAGGGGCTTCAGCTAAAGCCTCAACATTTTTCACCCCTGGGAAGCCGGCCAGCTCCTGTTCAGCGGCCCGTTGTTTTAAAGGGACAGCCAAAGGTATTTTCACATCGTAAGTTTCAATTTTTTCAAATTGATCAAAGAGCATGACATCGGTCAGGTTTTTAAAAGACCAGGGCAGCGCCAGGAGGGTAAAAGTAAACATCATCCCCAGGAAGAGGAAAGCGGTCCGCAGTTTATTGCGCAGCATGTTGCGTAGGGCCATTTTCCCCTGGACGGTCAGCATTTGCCAAAAGAAAGCAAACTTTTCCAGGATAATTTTTTTCCCGGGGGGAGGAGCGACAGGGCGCATGGCTTCAGCCGGTTCCAGCTTTAAGATTTTACGGCAACCCTGATAACCTGCGGCTAAGGAAAACACTGTGGATAGTATCAAGCTCAGGAAAAAATAGCCGGGGGAAAAAGCCGCCTCCAGGCCGGGCATATTAAAATACTGGCGGTAAAGGCTTAAGAAAGGCTCGGTTAGAGCTGAGCCCAGGATCCCGCCGAGAAGGCCTCCGGTTAGGCCGGTAAGAAGCGCATAAGAAAGGTAATGAAGCACGATCTCTCGGTTAGTGTATCCAAATGCTTTCAGAGTCCCTAATTGGGTCCTTTGCAGCTCAATCATTCTTTTCAACATAATATAGAGGATCATAGCAGCTACTGCTAAAAAGAGCAAAGGCATGTATTTGGCTGTAGCCCCCAAGCCGGTTAGTTCCTGGGAAAGCAGGAGATGGCTGGTTTGGTCTTTGCGGGGGTAAATGCTTTTTAAACCATAGGGTTTGAGCTCCGTTTCCAGGTAAGCTTTAACTTCCTCAAAACTGGCTCCGGGCTCCAGGGTAAAAACAAGATTATTCACAGTAGCCTTGGCGTTAAATAAGCTCTGCATTACTTCCAAAGGCAGATACCCAATGCCAAAGGTGGCCGGGTTGGGGATAAGCTCGCTTGTTGTTCTCATAGCGTAAATAAACTCAGGGCTTTGCCCCATGCCTGTAACCTGGAAAGTTTCCTTTTTTCCTTCAATTATCAAACTGAGTTCAGCGTTAAGTTGCAGAGCGTTAGCCTCGAAAAATTTATTATCCACCCAGAGATTTAGGGAATCCTCAGTCAATGGAATGCCTTCCAAAAGGAAAACGTCATTAATTAATGATGTCTGTGAGGTATCTAGGGATACTAGGCGAAGGTAGATGTTGTCTTCCGCCTCCGGGAAAGAATGGATGGCATTGCCACCTTTTTCTATGGGGTTAATTACCCGGACATCTTTAATCAGCCTGCCTTGGATCTGGGCAATACCGTCTATTTGGGCTAATTTGGCCACTTGGTTATAGGGGTAGGCTTGAACATCCACAAAGCCATCGGCAAAATTTTGTTTTTCATAGAAGGATTGCTGGGCGAGCCGCAGATTGTCCATGACCATTGACAAAGAAGTATAAACCATCAGGCCGATGGCGATAACCGTGACACAGGCGGCATAAGCGCCTTTTTGTTCCTTTAAGTCCCGGAGCATTTTGCGGAAGAGCATCACCAAGTCACCTTCTCTGGAGAAATGGGCTGAGCATTGGTTACAATCTTAGAAATGGCGCCGTCCTTAAGATAAAAGACCCTGTCTGCTATGGCTGCCACTCCGGCATTATGAGTAATAATAATTACGGTTTTATGATAGTTTTCATGAAATTCCTTTAAGATTTTAAGCACCTGGATGCTGGTTTGAGAGTCCAGAGCTCCGGTTGGCTCATCACAAAGGAGGAGATCGGGATTTTTGACTATCGCTCTGGCTAAAGCTACCCTTTGCTGTTCACCGCCGCTTAATTGGGAAGGGAAATGGTCACCTCTATGGGCTAAGCCGACTTGAGCCAGGGTAGTGCTGACATCAAAAGGATTTTTGGCAATTTCTGCCGAAAGGCTGACGTTTTCCCAAGCAGTGAGGTTGGGTATTAAGTTATAAAATTGAAAAACAAAGCCCACGGCATCCCGCCTGTAGAGGGTCAGTTTCTTGGAATCAGCCTGGTGCAAAGGAAGGTCTTTATAATAAAGCTCGCCGGAGGTAGCTTGGTCCATCCCGCCTACCAAATTGAGCAAAGTGCTTTTCCCCGAACCGCTCGGTCCGAGGATTACGATAAATTCATTTTCCAGGATTTCGAAATCCACTCCGGTCAGAGCCCTAACTTCAACTTCGCCCATTTGGTATATTTTGCTTAAAGCTTTAGCTCGGATTAAAGGTTTGGTTGACTTATCCGGCTTCATGGCTGCTCTCCTCCCTGATTAATTTTCCTTGGAAAAAGATATTAATTTGACGCAGAATGTTATTGAGCAATGTTTCAAAAGTAATCTTATCGTCCAGGATAAAATAGAAGGTTTGGATTGCGATAATACTGAAGAGGCAGAAAGCACTGTCCGTGGGATCTAAATCGGACCTTAATAAGCCTTTCTCCTGGTAAGCCTTTAAGACTTTGGCGATAAATTCTACAAACATAAATTTGCTGGTAGTATAAAATTCGCCAAGCTCCTGATGCTTGTTGATGCTGTCGAAGAAAACCGTCATAAGTTCCCTGAGGGCAGCTTTGTCCAATGTCTTGTATATTTCAGTGTAAACCTCAATAATATAGGTAATGGTAAGAGCCGGATTGTCCCCGTGTTTATTAATAATTGCGGCTAATTTATCTGTAGGGTTGCCTATTTCCCGGTAATAGCTTTCTATAAACAGCAAAGCCTTGGAAGGAAAATAATTATAAAGGGTGCCCACACCAATGTTGGCTCTTTCCGCGATGTCGGCAATAGTTGTTTCCGCAAACCCGTCTGTCAGAAAGCATTCTTTGGCTGCTTGCAGGATTTTTTCGCGCAAGGCTTCTTTTTTCTTCTGGCGTACTCCGGCCATCTTTATCACTCCATAAATAAGTTCGAAATAAGATGCGCGGCAGCTGTAAAGTTAGCCCTTATGGTCCAACCTGGAGAAAGGCTGCCAGGAGTAATCAGAACAGTAAAGGTCTTCAGTATCTCCCGGAATAGTTAATACCGTCACTAATGAGTATTACTTAGAGAGTCTTTTTAGTAGTAAAATTAAGCAGAAAAATAGAATATATTCAAAAATGAATGCATTCATCTTTTTAGATTATTGTAGTATAAAAAGCCGGCATAATAAATAGTCAATTAAAAAAATAAAACTGGAAACATGGGAAAAATCCCCGGGTTAACCCGGGGAAATAGCTAACGGAAAAGAAATCAGTTTAGCCAGAAAGAAAAACAATAATTATTTTAAAGGGGAGGAGAGGATGGTAAATGCCAAGACGGGTTGATCTGCAAAGGATACAAAAACAGGTAACGTTGGCGTTGCTCCTAATACTGGGACTAATCTTAACGGCCTGTTCTGCAAACTCTACACCAGCTGGACCTACTGTCGGTGAGGAAAACCAAAACCAGAATCAGGCCGTGGAGATCACCGACTCGCTGGAGATCGAGAAGCTCTGGCAGGAATATATTTACGATGCCATCCCGACTATAGGCAACACCTGGGAGTTTAATTCTCCGGAGGAAATTGAGCAAGGAGCTATAGCTAAGTTTTGCTGGCTAAAGTATGTTGAGGAAAATGGCACTGCGGGGTTGCAGACTGTGAGTGAGGAAAGCACTCTTCTGCTTTTTCCCTTAGAGACCGCTTTGGAGTATGCCAAGCGTTATTTCAATACTTCTTACCTTAGAGTTGTAGAAATCCCGGATTATGACTACGACCAACAAAGGGAGGCCTTTACTTTTGCCCAGAGATCCAAGAGGCCCAAACCCAAGCACAAGGAAAATAATCCTTGGGGTATGGAGCTGGAGAAAGTGGTTAAAAATCCGGATGGTACCGTTACAGTTACGCTTTTAAGGTATAATAATTATCTGAAAAATAAACGCCTGGAATGCATTCTTAATTTTACCCTAAAACAGCGAGCTGACGGCAGTCTGTACTTTGTTAGCGGCAAAAAAGAATATATCAATAATCACCTTGTAGCTATAAGCGGGGAATATACGGTTTTTGAAAAAATCAGCGGCTTTGAAGGCAATCTGCAGGAGCTGTATATGCTCGGCCAAGCAGGGGAACGGGCGATTTTTGCTTATGTACCCTACGCCGAAGAGGAATGGAGTAAGCTGATGCTTCTGGACTTTAAAACCATGACCATAGTAAAAGAAAGAGAGGTAGCTTCCGGTTTCTCCTCCGGTGACCTTAAATTTACCGGAGAGAAAATAATTATCTGCACTAAAGATAAAGTCCTTACCTTTACCCCAGAGCTGGAACCTTTAGAAGAGCTTGCCCTCCCCCAATCCTTGACGGCTAAAATTAACAGGGAAAGCCCTTACGACCCACGGCACTCTCCCGAAGTTTTTTTCGGAGGGTATGATATTAAAGCCGATTTGAGCCAAATTGTATATGCCGATGAAATTGGCCTGAAATTGCTCGATCTGAAGACCGAGCAAGAAACACTTTTAGCAGAGACAGTACCCATCCCGGACAGTGAGCTTTCGCCTAAATCCTATCATTTGCAGCCAAAATTTGTAGCTGCCGAGGAAAAAGTGATAACTACTATGACCGGTTATGAGTTTAATTTGGGTTATACTATCTGTGATTTGCGGCAAGGAACAATTAAGAAGTTGGATATTGGCAGCTACCAGACAACCGGTCGTATTCGTTCTGACAGTGGTTTATTGGAAGCCAATAACTGGAGGTATGATGAAAAGGCCCAAATGGGCATCTATCAAACTCTTTATCTGGATTTCCAAAGTGGCGCTGTAAGTGTCCTCGAACTGGAAAACCCCAGAGACACGGGATATATTATGCTTGAAGATATGTCGTATGTAGGTCAGAATTACGCCGCCTTTATGACCAGCCAGATAGACAACCGGGATAGTGCTAACAGCAAATATTACCTTTGCCGGGTTAATTTAAAGACCCTGACTGTGGAACCGGAAGTATTAACTATTAGTGCTACTCAGCCGCATATTCTCGGGGTTTTAGAGAACGGGGAAATAATATTTTGGTATGATCTTTTTCCAACGGAAAGAGGAATTTGTCTTACGAAGTAAGCTTATGTATCAAAGTACCTTGAGCAACAAATAATAGCAGTAAAAACTTGTAATTAGCAGTAAAGAACTTGTTTCGGACAAGAAAGCTACCTACCAAGGTCAACAAAAGCATTTAAGTACAAAGTATTTAGGAAGTTTTGATTTCTAAAGAAGTTAATATTTGAAGATAGTAGTAGAAGATGATATGTTGAAGAAATAGTTGAAAATATTAATTAAAAAATTAAATTAATTGAAATATTAATTGGAGGAAGAAAGGTCCTTGCCTGGTGTTTTAGCTATTCTGGCCAGGTATTTCTTGCACTTGGTTAAGCAGTGAGTGCAGCGCAAATAGAGATTGGATATTTCCGAAAAGCGTTCCGGGTAACGGAAATGCTGGTATTCCCACTGCAAAAGGACCGCCAAAGCTACTATAACCAAGCTGTATGTCCAGAAAGAAGGAATAAAAATCAGCGGGGAAAGGTACATACATTGTCCCCAATTGTAAATCCGACAGGCATTGCAGCATTTATTACGCACAATCCAAGCCCGGAAAGGGCACCAGACATTAATGCAAAACTGGTCGGCAAAGTAAAAAAGGACTACTATTAAAAATATAGCAGTTTGGGTGATTAGGGCTTTAAAGTAGAGAATACCAATACCGGTCAGCACCAGCAGCCAAATAATTAAAGCGTAGAGAGCCCGCCGGTTGTACTTTTGGATATACTTGCGGAGGGCTTCTTCTTTATAGTTTACTGCCCAATAGTTGCGGGCATAGATTTTTCCACAGCCAAGTGAAGTGCTTAAAGAGGGGATGAAGACCACTATCAATTCGATAAGCAATAAAAACCATAAAAGGTGGTAAACCCGTATATTACCCAGAAGCTTGAACTGGATAATTTCTTCTAATAAATTTAGGTCATATAAGGCCAAGATCAATGTTATTAGAAAAATAATGGCCCGCAAAATGAATTTCGTTTGATTAAAATTTGCTGCAGCCCGCATCATTTGCTTTACACTACCAACCCTTTAGCTTGGCCAACTTTATAACAGCGGCTCTGACTAAATTGTTCTATATAAATTATAGTAGTTATTATAGCATTTGTTACCGGAATAATACTATTGTGCTAAGAGCCTAAAAAATCCGAATGATTAATAATTTTTTTGTATTTATGTTCGAGTTTTATTGAAAAATCTTTAAGCCCTGACTATAATAGGGGTATACTTCCATAAAGGGCAAAAGATATTACAGATTTTAGGGAACGGGCAGAGATGGAACTACTTAAGAAACGCATTTCCCAAAGCGGTAAAGTTATCGGTAATAATATTTTAAAAGTTGACAGTTTCTTGAATCATCAACTGGATGTGGAGTTATTTCAGGCAATCGGCCGGGAGTTTCAAAGAAGATTTGCTGATGAAAAGATTTCCAAGATCTTGACCATCGAAGCTTCTGGTATTGGGATTGCTTGTATTACGGCGCAATACTTCCATAACGTACCGGTGGTTTTTGCCAAGAAATTTACTGCCAAAAACCTTAACGATGATGTCTATGAAAGTAAAGTTTATTCTTATACGAAAGGGGTCTCCTACCTTATCCGGGTGGACAAGAATTACCTCCAGGCTGAGGACAATATCCTGATTATTGATGATTTCCTGGCTAACGGTCAGGCTGTGCTGGGGCTCTTAGATTTGGCCAGGCAAGCCGGAGCCAGGGTAGCCGGGGTCGGAATTGTCATAGAAAAGAGTTTTCAAGAAGGTAGAGAGCTAATCCTAAAAGAAAACGTCCGCCTGGAATCTTTAGCCCGGATTAAATCTTTAGAAGAGAATAAAATTACTTTTATGGATTAAGCGCAAGGTTTTTGGGAGTTTATTTTAATTACAAAGCCTATAAAAGGGAGGATTACTTAGGATGAAAAGGTTATTTACTGTAGTGCTGGTTGTTTTACTTAGCTTGGCACTCATTGCCGGGTGTGGCCAGCAAGCTCCTGCTCCGGAAGGTCCCAAAGATGAACCAATAACTGTCGGTTTTGTTTACATTGGCCCTCCTGGAGATGGCGGCTGGACCTATGCTCATGACCAGGGACGCAAATATTTGGAACAGCAATTAGGGGACAAAGTCAAAACCATTTATAAGGAAAATGTTCCTGAAGACCAAGAATCAGAAAAAGTTATGCGGGATATGATCGACCAAGGCGCCAAAATAATATTTGCTACCAGCTTTGGTTATATGGATCATGTGGCTAATGTAGCGAAAGAATTTCCCGATGTTGCCTTTATGCATTGCTCCGGTTACTTACTTGGTGAAAACTATGGCAACTACTTCGGCAGAATCGAAGAACCAAGATATCTGTCCGGAATAGTAGCAGGGATGAAAACCAAGACCAATAAAATAGGTTATGTTGCAGCTTATGATATTCCTGAAGTTGTTAGAGGTATTAATGCTTTTACTCTTGGTGTCCGTTCTGTGAACCCTGATGCAGTCGTAGAAGTAAGATGGACTAATACCTGGTATGATCCGGCCAAAGAGAAAGAAGCGGCGATCGCTCTCTTAGACGCCGGTGCGGACGTTATCGCCCAGCATCAGGATACAGCCGGCCCGCAGGTAGCGGCTGAAGAAAGAGGCGCTTTCTCGGTAGGCTACAACTCCGATATGGCGGCTATGGCTCCCAAAGCTTATATGACCGCTCCTGTTTGGAACTGGGGACCATATTATGTCAAGCAGGTTCAAGCCGTTATGGATGGAACTTGGAAGCCGGAAGCTTACTGGGGCGGTATGAAAGATGGCATTGTTGATTTGGCACCCTTGACCGCCAATGCTCCGGAAGGCTCCCAGGCAGCAGTGGATGAAGCTAAAGCCAAGATTCTTTCCGGGGAATTGCAGGTCTTTGCCGGCCCGATTAAAGATCAGAGCGGTACAGTCAGAGTACCGGAAGGTTCAGTCCTTTCCGATCAGGAACAATTGGAAATGAAATGGTTTGTTGAAGGTGTTATCGGAAAAATTGGCCAATAGGAGAAATAAGAATGAATAACGGTTCTGCTTACGTATCCATGCGGGATATCACCAAGATATTTGGGACGGTTCGCGCCACAGACGGCATGAACCTTGATGTGGCAAAGGGCGAAATACATGCTCTTCTTGGGGAAAACGGAGCCGGAAAAAGTACGCTGATGAACATGCTGTCAGGGATTTATATCCCTGACAGCGGTCATATTTTTATAGACGGGAAAGAAGTAAAATTTTCTTCCCCAAGGGATGCGATTAATGCCGGGGTCGGTATGATTCACCAGCACTTTAAACTTGTGGACATACTCACTGCCTTGGAAAATATTTTATTGGGTCAAAGAAAAGGCTTGCTCCTCAACAAGAAAGAGCATGAGACCAAAATCAAAAAAATAATGGACAAATTCCACTTAGAGGTGGATCTGAAGAAATATGTCTACGAAATGTCCGTAGGTGAAAAGCAGACCTTGGAAATCCTGAAAACCTTATACCGTGGTGCCAAGATCCTCATTTTGGATGAGCCTACGGCTGTTTTAACCCCGCAGGAAACAGTTATGCTGTTTAGAATTATGCGCCGGATGAAAGAGCAGGACTGTTCGGTTATCTTTATCAGCCATAAAATGAATGAAGTTATGGAGATTGCTGATCGGATTACAGTTTTGCGCAAGGGTCATACCATTAAAACTTTGCCCAAAGAAGCAACTAATCCTCAAGAATTGACTGAGCTAATGGTGGGGCGTCCCATTGACCTTTCCATTAAGCGGGTCCCCAAAGTCACGGATAAAAGAGTCTTAAAGGTGCGTAACCTCCGGGCGGTAAATGAAGAAGGGGTTGAAGTCTTAAAGGGGATCGAATTTGACATCTGTGCCGGAGAAATTCTCGGGGTTGCCGGAATTGCCGGCAGCGGACAGAAGGAGCTTTGCGAAGCTTTAGCCGGGCTTTATCCCGTTAAAGAAGGGGAAATTTTGTTTAAAGGGGAAAACTTGGTGGGTAAAACTCCCAAGGAGTTTATTACCAGGGGTATTAGTATGAGCTTTATCCCGGAAGACCGTTTGGGGATGGGCTTAGTTGCTTCCATGGATATGGTGGATAATATACTTTTAAAACAATACCATCATAATAAAGGGCTCCTGGTAAAACGCAAACCCGCTGCGGCTAAAGCTCAAGAAATAATCAAGAAATTAGATATTCAAACCCCGGGGATTAACCATCCCATCAAAAACCTTTCCGGCGGGAATATTCAGAAGGTACTCCTGGGAAGGGAACTGGATTCTCATCCGGAACTATTAATAACTGCCTACCCGGTACGCGGGCTTGATATTAACACCTGTTTAAAGATCTATGATATTCTTAATGAGGAAAAACAAAAAGGAGTAGCAATTTTGTATATCGCTGAAGATTTGGACTCACTTATGGGTTTATGCGACAGGATTATGGTTATTTCTAATGGCGAAGTGACAGGTATCGTGGATGCGCGTAAGGTAACCAAGGAACAATTAGGTGCCATGATGCTAGGGAAAAAAGAGGATGAATATGCAGTTTAGAGTAGTAAGAAAACCGGATGTTACTCAAAAACAATATACAGTTATTATGCTGATAGCAATCTCTTTGGCTTTGCTTACTTCGGGTATCTTTATTTTGCTCTTGGGTTTAAACCCGATCAGTGTTTATATATCTATGGTCAACGGTGCTTTTGGCAGCCCTTATAGGATTGAGCAAACAATTATTTTGGCTATCCCCTTGGTCATTATTTCTTTAGGGATTGCTGTAGCTTTTAAAATGAAGTTCTGGAATATTGGGGCTGAAGGCCAGGTTATTATGGGGGCGTTTTGCGCCAGTTATCTGGCCCTGAATTACTCCTATGTCCCCAGGCCGCTCTTACTGTTGGCTATGGCGGTGGCGGGTTTTCTTGGGGGAGCTTTATGGGGGCTTATTCCGGCTTTCCTGAAAGCTCGCTGGGACACCAATGAAACCATTGTAACCTTGATGCTTAATTATATAGCTTTAAAATGGATTACCTACTTGCAGTATGGCCCTTGGAAGGACCCAAATTCCCTAGGCTTTCCCAAGATTGCCAACTTTACTGAAAATGCGATTTTGCCTAAGTTCCTGGGGGTTCACCTGGGGTGGGTGATTGCTGTTATCTTGGTAGTCGTTATGTATATCTTTATGAACCATAGTAAGAAAGGCTTTGAAATTGCCGTTTTAGGGGAGAGCTACAATACGGCCAGATATGCGGGAGTTAATATTTTCAGGACTATCCTGTTTGCCATGTTGTTAAGCGGTGGAATCTGCGGGCTCGCAGGCATGATCCAAGCTTCGGGTGTGGCGAAGACCCTTAATGTAGACATTGCAGGCGGCGTAGGGTTTACGGCCATTATCACCGCTTGGTTAGGCGGGCTTAAGCCCCCTTGGATAGTCTTGGTTTCGGTTTTATTTGCGGCTATGGTCCAGGGAGGTTCTTTCATCCAGTCGGCTTTCGGTATCTCCGCCGCTTCGGCCTCGCTGATTCAGGCTATGATTCTTTTCTTTGTTCTCGGCAGCGACTTCTTTACCAAGTACAGAGTAGTTATTAATTTCGAACGACCTGCGCTCAAGAAGGAGGCTTAGGGAATGAATGAAGTTTTAACAGTAGCTTTTTTTAAAGCGGCTATCATTGCGGGTACCCCTCTTCTCTTTGCCACCGTGGGCGAAATTATTACGGAAAAGGTCGGCAACCTCAATTTAGGGGTTGAAGGCATGATGTTGATGGGTGCGGTTGTAGGCTTCCAAGTGGGCTACACAACTAATAACCCTCTTTTGGCATTCATTGCAGCGGCTTTGGCCGGAGCCATCGGCTCTTTGATTTATGCTTTTCTGGCGGTGAGTTTACGAGCTAACCAAGTGGTGACCGGCTTGGCCTTAACTACCTTTGGGACTGGTTTTGCCTCTTTTATGGGGCAGGGTTTGGTAGGGCTGAAAATGTCCGAACAATTTTCGGCCAGTTTTCAAAAAATTAAAATTCCTTTCCTGGGTGATATTCCGGGCATCGGGGAAGTATTTTTCAATCATGATATTTTGGTTTATTTCGGTTATGTAACGGCCATTCTTTTGGGCCTTTATATTTATAAGACACGCATAGGTTTGAATTTAAGGGCGGTAGGCGAAAACCCGGCAGCCGCTGATGCTGCCAGTGTTCGGATTACTGCTTATAAATATACCCATATTCTTTTGGGCGGAGCCCTTTGCGGCCTAGGTGGGGCTTACCTTTCTCTGGTTCAGGTCCCTGTTTGGCAGGAGAATATCACTGCCGGCCGGGGGTGGATTGCCGTAGCTTTAGTTATTTTTGCTTCCTGGAGTCCCTACCGGGCTATACTGGGCTCCTACTTGTTCGGCGGGCTGGATATCATCGGCTTCCGCCTGCAAGGTACCGGCTTGGCTATATCAACTTATATTTTTGATATGGCACCTTATTTAATGACCATTATTATTTTGGTTATTGTCTCCTTCCGCAAGGACAGGAAGAATGCCCCGCCTAAAGCTTTAAGCGAACCTTATTTCCGGGAGGAACGGTGACCGGGGCGAGAGCTAAGCGGCCAAAGCCTATTTTACGGGCAGTTGGCCGCTTTTTGTTTTTTCCCCATAAAGTAGTTGACAAAGGAGTATATACTGTATATACTGTTAATATACAGTATATACTTAATTTATTTTTGTAACATCGCTTTAGAAAGTTGGAATTTCCAAGGTCGTGTCTGGGCAAAGACGGAAGATACAGTCAAAGGCAGTGAGATTCTAAGGCGGAGTAAAAGGAAGGATTTATCATAAAAGATTTGGAGAATAGGAATGGATATAATAATCTCTAACACCAGCGACGAACCGATTTACCAACAAATAATAGACCAGGTAAAAAAAATGATCATAGCCGGGGAAGTGGCGGAAGGGGAAGCTTTGCCTTCTATCAGGCAATTGGCTAAAGATTTAAGGATCAGTGTGATAACCACGAAAAGAGCTTATGAAGAACTGGAACGAGAGGGGTTTATCAGGTCCGTCCAAGGCAAAGGTTCCTATGTAGCCCCTTATAACCGGGAAATAATCAGGGAGAGCCGGCTTAAAATGATTGAAGAAAAATTAAGGGCAGTAATTGACGAGAGTAAAACCTTAAATATAAGCCTGGAGGAAGTTATTGATATTTTAAGGTATTTATACCAGGAAAAAGCCTAAAAGAAAGACCTAAGAAAACGCCTGGAAAAACGTCCGGAAAACACAAGGATTATTAAGAGACATAACAAGCAAACATCATTAAAGACAATTTTAAACAAACTTTTAAATCACTGAAAAATCAACGGGGGAGAGCCTCTCAAAGGAATCAAAGCAAAATATTGCATGTGGAGGGATTTAGAGTGGATAGTAGCTATTGCTCTCAGGATTATCAAGGGCCAATCTTGGAAATCAGAGGACTGTGGAAAAAATTTAATAATTTTACCCTGCAGGATATTAATTTGCAGTTAGAAAGAGGCTTTGTCATGGGTTTTATCGGCCCTAACGGGTCCGGAAAAACAACCACAATTAAGCTTATTTTAAATTTGCTCCGGAAAGACAGGGGAGAGATAAGGGTATTCGGCCGGGATAATGTCATAGAGGAGAAGGAGATTAAAAACAGGATAGGTTTTGTTTTTGATGAGAACCATTATTACGGCATTTTAACTATAAATGAAATGAAAAACTTAATTGCTCCTTTCTACAGCAATTGGAACGAAAAAACTTTTCAGAAGTATTTAAAAGAGTTTGACCTTAACCCCCAACAGAAAATTGACAGCTTGTCCAAAGGGATGAAGACTAAGTTCTCTCTGGCCATAGCTTTGTCTCACCAAGCAGAACTAATCCTCATGGATGAACCTACCTCCGGTCTTGATCCGGTGTTTCGCAGCGAATTGTTGGATATTCTTTATTATCTAATGCAGGATGAAAAGAAGGCCATTCTTTTTTCCACCCACATTACTTCCGACCTGGAGAAGATTGCTGATTATATCACTTTTATTAACAAAGGGAGGATTGTTTTCTCAGCAGAAAAAGACAGAGTATTGGAAGAATACCTATTGGTTAAAGGGTCTTTGGGGATATTGGATTCTTCACTGGAACGGGAATTCATCGGCTTAAGAAAAACCCCTGTGGGGTTTGAGGGTCTTATCGCCGAAAGAAACAGGCTGAGATGGCTTCAAGACAAGGTAGTTGCACAAAGACCCACCTTGGATGATATTATGGTCTATTTTGCTAAAGGGCAATAAGGGGGAAAAGACAATGGGAAAATTGATCTGGAAAGATATCCAAGTTCAAAAAAGGGAAAAAACACTTTTTATTGTAATTTTTCTAAGCTTATGCGTCGGTTATGTGATGTTTACAAATCCAGGAATAGCCAGTATTCAGCTTATTGTCGGCGTTTATCTGATGATCACCTATGCTAATGCCTATGATTATAAATACAATGCGGAAATTGTGATTAACAGCTTGCCTGTGGACCGAAAACAGATTGTTACAGCCAAGTACCTTTCCAGCCTTGTCTACTGTCTTTTAATGCTCACTGTAGCTCTGCCGGTTGGCATTTTATTGAGCTTCACGGGTTTGCCCGGTAGTACAGGGTTTAATCTTGGGGTGGTGGGGAGATTTATAATGCTTAGTGTTTTTATACTTGTCCTTTATATCTCCTTCTACTTTCCTGTCTATTATAAATTAGGATATCTGAATTCCCGTTGGGCTAATTTTATTGCTTTTTTCTTCATTTTCGGTTCAATCGGGTTTATCGGTGCCAGCGGGCGGGATTTACCGAGCTACGGTGAGCCCATGACCCGGGAAACTGCGTTACAGTATTTTCAAGGGATTCTGGCAGGCAATGAAAGTATGAGTTTTTATTTTAGTTTGATGGGGATAAGTATTTTGCTTTTACTTCTTTCCAGACAGTTATCAATAGCCATTTACAGACGGAAAGAATTTTAGAAATATTCTCTTGCTGATAAAGGCTTAAGTGACAAAAGGGCTGTTGCTTCCTAAGTTTGCAAGGGTAATATAGCAAGTCAATTGGAGGTGTACTCTAGATAGCCCTCCTGGTCTTTTTTTAGCCAGCTCAGTAAATCATCTTCCCGTAGTTGTTTAATGTTTTCGAGGGATTCCTCTGTCCAGTCATAAAAACCCGCGCCGGTTTTAACTCCAAGCCTCCCTTTCCGGACATTGTCGGTAAGGAGAGAAGGAACTTGGCTTAAATTACAAAGATCGGGGATAAGGTAGGAGGCGATATTCTGAAAGATGTCCAGGCCGCCCAAATCTACACTTTCCAGGGGGCCGGTTACGGCTAATCGACGCCCTAAAGCGTATTTAACGGTAGCGTCCACTGCTTCCTTGCTTGCTATCCCTGCTTCCACAAGGGCTAAGGCTTCCCGCAGCATGGCAAGCTGCAGCCTGTTGCCGATAAATCCCAATGTTTCTTTTTTTAAGACCACTGGTTTTTTACCTGCTTTTTTTAATAATTCAGTGGTGAAGGCAACGGTGTTTTGAGAGGTATTTTCCCCCGGGACAACCTCTACAAGTGGGATCAGGTGGGGTGGGTTCCAGAAATGAGCTACCACAAAACGTTCTTGATATTTAAGATTTTGGGCAAGGGCTGTGGGACTGAGGCCGGATGTGCTCGAGGCAAAGATCGTAGTCGGTGAGCAGAACTGTTCCAGTTTGGCAAATAAATCTTGTTTAAGAGCAAGGTTTTCGGCAATTGCTTCAATAACAAAATCTGTATCCTCCGATGCTTCTTCCAGGCAGGTTGTACCCTGGATTTTGGCCTTAATCCGTTGGATTTGCGCCAATTCCACTAAACCGTGCCGAGCAAATTTTTCAAGTAGATCATTAATGACGGCAAAACTTCGCTGAATGCCGGCGGCGGAACGGCTGTACATATGTACCTGGTACCCGGCTAGGGCAAAGGTAAGGGCAATACCCGGTCCCATGGTACCGGCGCCCAGGCAGCTTATTTTTTTTACCTTTTCAACGTTCATTTTAAGATACCTCGTTAACGGAAATTTTCTTTCAATTGAATTCAATTGTAAAAGGAGTTATTAAAAATAATTATACCATTTTTTGTATATGTAGATATAAATAAATGTCCTTTCTTAAAATAAACAGAGACTTCCAAACAAAAAAATCAAAATATTGCAGGATAATTTTTGACTTTATTATCGCTAACCCAGTTGGTATTATTTGCAGGTTGGCTTGCTAGATATATTTTTATTTTTTAGGAAAAATAAAATTACAAAACAATCATTAAGAAGGGGTATTATCTATGAGGAAAATTAAAGATAGGCATACATTGGGGGTCGTTGCCGGTATCATAGGGACTATTCCCAAAATTTTAATTGATGAAATTTCCTTGCGTAAAAACATTTCCAAAAGGTCATATAGGCATACGGCAGCAGGAGTTTGGGTTAATTCCCAGAAAGAAGCAATGAGTTGGAAAGGAAGCTTCTTAGGCACTATCATGGATACCGGTTTGAGCGTGATGGGGGCAATTGTCAAACTTAATTATCTTAGCAAATATGGCCGGGATAACATCATTTTAAAAGGAGCCTTATTCGGAACATCCTTTGGCGCAATTATTACTGCAATCTTAAGCGGTCTCAGTTACAACAAAGTTAAACCGAAGGACGCAGCCAGTAATCTTTCTTACGTTTTTGCCAACTGTATTTATGGAATCACTACGGCCTTGGCACTTGCCAAGTTAGGCGATGACAGTTTATTTGACAGTAAACCGCTAAATGACTACCTTAAGCCAACAAAGTCAACAACCGATGAAGCCCTTACCGGAAAACCTCAAAATAGTCCGGTACCAAAAGAGGTATATTTACATTAATTTTAGTACTCTAACATTAGTACTCTAGCATTTTTTTCAGTATACCTATATTCCTTTTACTGACAAGGACTGTATCTTTAATATCCGCAAAGCCGAGTTCTAAGTTGGTTTTGGAATAACTGATAAACCTTGACACCTTATCCAGATTAACCAGATAAGAACGGTGGCAGCGGAAAAAATTACTGTTCTGGAGTTTGCTTTCGAAATATTCCAAAGTGCTGGTCGAAGTATACATCCTATTTATTGTCCGTATTAAGACGGTTTTATCATTGGCTTCAAAGAAATAAATATCTTCCGGTTTTAAAAGAATAATCTCTTCGTCACAATTGACGAAGATTTTTTTGGCTGATTCTTTAAATTGCTGATTAAGTTGAATGATATTATCCGGTTCTATTCGCTTAGAGTCGAACCTTAGCAGTTTATCTATGCATTGGTTGAAGCGTTCCTGGGTCAAGGGCTTTAAGAGGTAATCCATAGCATTTAGCTCAAAAGCTCTTAAAGCATATTCATGAAAGGAAGTTATAAAAACAATGTTGGTTTGGGGAAGCAGCCGGACAATCTGTTCCGCCAGGTAGAGACCGCTGAATTCCGGCATGCTGATATCCAGGAAGACAATTTGGGGCCGGAACCTTTTAATTTCCTCTAGGGCTTCCTTGGGATCGATATATTGGCCGATGATTTGCACCTTGCCGTTGACAGCGGACATTTTTTGCAACTGATTTAAAGCAGCAATTTCATCGTCGATAGCTATGGCTTTAAGCATAAAACATCCTCCGTTCCATGGGGAAAATCAGAGTGACTTCCGTGCCTCGCCCTTTCTCGCTTTGAATTTTAATATCATTATTGTAATACAACTGCATCCGTTTACGAATATTCTTCAGAGCTAGGCCGTTTCCGGAAGACTTGCTCTCTTGCCGGGCATTGTCTTCTTGGCGATTTTTCTCATCATGAAATAAGCGGTAAAGCTCAATTTTGCTCATGCCCGTACCGTTGTCGCGAACGCTGATTACCATGTCCCCATTATTTTCTTCTTTGGCCGAGATGAGTATTTCCAGCCTTTCGCCGCGGAAACCATGCTTTACGGCATTTTCCACCAGCGGTTGGAGGAGAAAAGGCCGGATCATCCGGTTGAGGCATTGTTTGTCAATTTCCAATTTTAAGTCTAGCTTAAAATTGAAACGGACATTTTGCATATTAATAAAAGGAAGAAATTATTCCCAATTCCTCCTGCACAGGGATGAGTTCATCGTGAATCACCGAGTCGTATTTGAATTTGCTTCTAAGAAAATGACTCAGTTCATCCAGTAGTCTCTTGGACTCTTGGGGGTTTTCGTCAATCAAATCCTGGATGTTATTTAAGACATTACAAAGAAAATGAGGTTTGATTTGAGATTGCAGCAGCTTGAGCTGGGTTTCCACGGTTTGTTTTGCTCTGGTATATTGTTCCGAGATGTTAATGAAGATTAGATAGATTTGGCAGAAAAGAAACACTAAGAAAGCCAGAGCGTAAATGTGGGAGGTATTGTAGTCTAAACTTCTGTTTTCTACGTGCAAGGCATCATTTATCACGGCCATTAAGAGGAGAAGGCAACCAATGATGACGACCCCCGAAGAGGAACGGGTTTTAATGTAATTTCTCAGCACCACTAAAAAGGCATACGTAAAAGCTATCAAGACAACCAAGATATAAACGCGGACAAATTGCGTAAATATTCTTGGCGTCGCCACAAGTGTAAAAAGAATCAGCAAGCCTGAGAAGAAGGTAATAGCCAGGTAAATATTCCGGTTGCATTCGTTTTTGTACATATTATAAATAAACATGGGATAAAAAAGAGCCCCCAGTGGCATAGTGATATACTCGAGCCTGACCAGGGCTTCAAAGGGAAGGAAATCAATTAAATTGGTGATGGCAATTTCCCTTACTGCATTTTCTCTCAAGGCGGAAAATATACAAAACAACCCGAGAGAAAGACAGGGGAAATTTTTTCAATAAGGCTGAATGAAAGCAGGAAAATGGCCATAATTGAGAGGATGCCGAATAAGATGTAGCTTCTCATTAGATTTACTTCCCGGTATTTAAGAATGTCATCTTTGTTTCCGATGAGAATGCCTTTCCACATTCCCCCTTTGGCGTGATGAAAATTGGAAATGTGGACGACAAGATCAAGCTCCGGGGTGGTAGGGTTGTAGAAGGCCACTCCCGGTTTCCATTGGGGAATTTCCTCTTCTTTGGAGGTGCCGGTACGCCCGTTTTGGGCAACCAACTCCCCGTTAATATAGAGCCTGTAGGAACTGGACATATCCGGCAGCTTAAGCCCAATTTGGCCGGTGTTTTCGGCGAGCCTGATTTTTAGGCGGTATGAACCGTAGCCGTCAGCTCCCATAAGTTTTCCGTCATAAGCAAGGTTGTTCCACAAGGCAGGCACATCGATATATGAGGGTGCGGGTTCCTGTTTGGAGAGGGGATCAATAAAAGCAAAAGGATAGAAAGCCCAATTGCCCGCCAAAAAAACCGCGCCGCCTTGGGCAAAATCGAGGTCATGAAGGTCAAGAAAGCCTTTTTCAGCTTCTTTGGTCGGTCTATTGGACAAGGAGTCAAAGACAAAACTATAAATAATGTAAACCATCAGGACCAGGCAAGTTATAGCTAATAATCTGTCCAGTTTCAGTTTGCGCATAGGGAAATCCCCCGCTACTAAGTTTCCATTCGAAACATACCTCAAGACATTCAAGTTCTATTTAGCGTCACTGGCGAAGAAAATAATACCATTTACGAAAAATTTCGTTAAATAAAACCAATTTCTTGTAATATTATATCATGATTATATCATGAGCATGTTGTGCCCGCCATAAAATTCTCATTCGAAAAATTTTATCCAAACAATATGTTCATGCCGTTTATGAACTTTTATGTTCATGCGGTTGCTTCGAGCAGTATACTATGTTTTCAGCTAAGACTTGAAGGGGAAGAAAACATTGGCGACAGAACCTGGAAACAGGGGCAATGCAGAGTTTGGTCGAAAGAAAAGGGTAAGTCGTAGCGGAGAATGTTCTCCCTAACGGGAAGTTTGTAAAAGAAATGAGTAATTCTTAAATAACTGGAGGAGGAGAAAAATGAAGGGTTTGGAGAAGGGTAAAGGCATTAGAAGGGGGCTGCTACTTTGGCCGGTCGTCCTGACGGTTTTTTGTCTTTTGTTTTTTTCCCCCGTTCCGGCAGTTTACGCTGAAAACCCTGAAGAAGGTGTAATATATTCAGAAACGGATCTGGGAGCGGACACGGATACGGATTCAGGGGCGGATACTGACACAAGCGCGGATACGGAGACGGGTACCGCTGTGGATTCGGATACCGGCACAGGCACAGGTGCGGGTACAGATACAGAAATAGATAATGAAACCGCTGTGGACTCGGATATCGGTACAGGCACAGGTACAGATACTGGAACAGATACAGACACCGGTGCTGATGCAGGGACAGGTACCGATGCAGGTGTGGATATGGACGGCCAACTTGATGAACTTTCCCCAGGCGAGAACAGCGGAGAAGATATGCTTAATGGAGAAGATTTGCCGGACGGAGAACAGTTAAGTGAAGAAGCAGAGCAAGAGCAAGAAGGCATAAATCAAGATATATTGGAAGACTTATATCAAGCTTCCTCTTCGGTTATTCAGGATGCCATCAATGCCGCTTTGCAAAATAGCGGTGGCGATCCTGTTACAACTGTTTATATTGACGGAGGTACATATTGCGGCGACCTGATCTTGGACGGCGGGTTGACTCCGAATTTGAACGGCTTGGAAATCGTAGCTTCCGGTATTGGAGGAACCCCAACCATTTTAGGGAACGTACTCTTGAACAACCTTGTAGACTTTTTACTGCAAGGATTCAATATTTTAGGCTTGATAACTATTCAGGATTCAAGGAATATAGCCATTGTGGGGACCGATAATGACGATTCCCTGCAAGTTGTTCTTCAGGGAAGTGTGGCAAATATTTCCCTCGATGGCGGTGCCGGAAATGATTCGATAAATTTGTCGGGTTCGGTTGGAGCTTACTTTTCAACCGGAAGTGACGGCTGTTCTTGGGAAAGCGGCATAACAGTCATGGGAGGCAGCGGCGATGATTGGCTGACAGTAGACTTTAGCCTGGGTAATCCTCTGCCTGCCGATGGGCTTCACTATGACGGCGGAGACGATTACGATGTCATCTCTTTTCAGGGGGGCTCTTTCCAACAGGTGGAATACCAGGCTGTGAACTCTCATTCCGGAATGATCAAGTTTGATGGTATTCCGGTCAGTTATGAGCACATTGAACCAATCTATCACGACGGAGCAGTGGAAAATCTTATTATTAATAGTACAGGTGAAATTTATGAAGACCTGGTAGATTGGTCCTCGGATGACGAAATCACAATAGAGTACGTTGGCAATGTGTTTGAGGGGGAAAACATTAGAATTGCCGAGGCTATCAGGGTTGCCAGCGCTTCCTTTGAGACTGTCTACTTCAGCAATGCCAAAAACGTTACCATCAATGCTTTGGGCGGCAATGACATCATCAACCTGGGCTTAAGCCGTGGATCGGCCGGACTTCTGTCTTTAACCATCCAGGGCGGTGATGGTGACGACATTATCCGGAATAACGGTGCGAACATCCTGCTCCCGGGAGTTGACCTCAAGCTGGAGGCAGAGCAAATCATCCTGACGGGCGGGACAATTCAGGGTAAAAACATTTCTTTGCTTGCCGAAACAATTTATCAGGGAGGGTTGAACCTTAATCCCTATGCCAATATCGAAAATAATATCCAGTTGAACGGCACGACCGTTAACGCTACTGGGGATCTGCTTGTCCGGGCCTTGAGCAAACAGCTAAATCCTTGGCTCGATAACGGCTTTCTGGGGGTCAAAAATACGGCTGCCGGGATCACGGTTGTGGATAGTGTGCTGTCCGCCGGGGGAACGCTTAATTTGGAAGCCTTGGCTGAACTGGAGCTGGAGTTGAACGGATTTTTACTGTCCATGCCGTTTGATATCACAGTGGCGGCAGCTAATACTGTAGCTAAAGTAATAGTGCAGGGAAACTCTAATCTGACGGCCGCAGGCGATGTCCTGCTCAGTGCCATTGCCAAGGCTAAAGTGGCTTCCCTGGCCAAAGCGCAAGGGGTGGCGGCGGTTACTTTTGCCGTCTCGGTGGTTCACAGCGAGGCCGAAGCACTGCTTCAGGGCAGCAGCCGGGTAAACACCCAGGGCATCCTGACTATGCTGGCCCAGAATGATCTACAAGTTACCACCGCTGCCGATGGATTTGTGGAGAACGGGGTTGCAGGTGGAGCCGGTACGGTGGCTGTTTCAGTAGTGGACACCGACACCAGGGCCGGTATATATGAAAATGCATCTATTATTAATAGTAGTGAAATAAATATTACAGCCAACAGCAAAAACGAGATTCAAACTGCTGCCCAGTCGGCAATCAACGGGCCGAGCGATAAAGTTGAAGACATCCTGGCAACAGAATTAAACGGCACACCTATTTTGCCGCCGGAAGTGCAGAATGAGATTATGGCTTTACTCGGAAAACTGGCGGAAGGTATTAAAAAAGGAAATGACGGTTCGGGAGGCTCCGGTGGCTCGGGAGGTTCCGGTAGTTCGGGTGGTTCCGGAGGCACCGGCGGGTCCGGTGGTACTGGAGGTACAGGTGGTACCGGTAGTTCCGGCGGTTCCGGGGAAGAGGAACTTTCCGGGGTACAGGTAGCCGGGGCGCTGGCTTTCGGAAGCATTGACAACAATACGGAAGCGGCTATCCTCAGCAAAGAATTGGTCAAAACGGCCGGTTTGCTGGAACTTACAGCCAGGGCGCTTACTAATGCTTCGGTCTTAGCCAGCGGCATGACCAGCGGTGGAACGGTAGGAGCAGGGGCTGCAGTTGCCCTTTTATATGGGAATAATTCTAATTTGGCTCTAATCGGTGAAGAAGCCGAGATCAATGCTCATGATCTGAGAATATCGGCCATTTCCGAAGATTATGCTTGGACGGCGGAAGAAGAGGAGCCTTGTGATCAAACCAATAACTATACCGTTGAAGCTTTTTCCGGGCAGAGTGCCGGCGATGTAGGTTTGGGAGGAGCAATAGCCTTCAATCTGGTTATTAGCCATACCAAAGCTTTTGTGGGCAAAAATGCCCAGGTGACTTTAAGTGGCGGGGACCTGACCATCCACTCCAGGAACTATACCACAGTTACTACAAAAGCCGATGGAGTTCCTGCCCAGGAAGAGGAAAGCAAAGTTGAGAGTTACTTTGCGAAATTTAATCTTGACGGAGGCGGAGATGACCAGGGCGGCTCAGGAGGAGATGACGGCGGTTCCGGTGGAGAGGAGGGGCCTAAGGTAGGTTTAGGCGCTTCATTAGCTTTGACTATTGCCGATATCCTGAGTGAAGCACTGGTGGATGACGGGGCAATAATTACAGGTGCCAGGGATATGAACCTGGAATCCGATGCCGACAGTTCAGCGGAAACGGAGTCCGCTGCCGGAGCGGCAGGCGGTAGCGCCGCTGTCCCCGTAGCTGCCATGACTGTTCTTATAAGTCAGGGGATAGCCGGTTTCCGGACGGGAACAAGATTAGATTTAGCCCGTGATCTGCGGGTTGAGGCTAGGAGTTTGTCCAAGAGCAGCGCCAAAGCCAGCGGGCAGGCGGCGGGAAGCAGTGTAGGCTTAGGAGCGGCTTTAGGCATTAATATCCTAGTAGAAAAAGCTACAGCGACTACCGGGCGAGATATCCGGGCCGGAGGGAATGTGACTTTCCGCGCTCAAGGCGCCGCCAGGGGGAGCAGCACGGCGGAAGCAGGCACCAACGGCGGAGAAGAAGAACCTGCGGAAGGAGAAGGCGAAGGTGGAGATGGCGAGGGAGACGGAGAATCGCCCACAGGGCTGATTGATAAACAACTTAATTTATTGGTAACTTTTCTTAACCAGAAGTGTGATGAAGCTTTAACACCCAAAGAAAAAGAAAATGTTCCCCAACAAGCGCCGGCGAATGCCCAGGCTGAAACCAGCGAAGGCAAAGTGAACGCCGCCGGGGCAGTGTCCTTAAACATTGCCGTTGTTTCGGCCGAAGCCTATATTCCTGCAGGGATTACGGTGACAGCGGGCGGAGAGCTTACTTTGGAAGCTTTGGGCAATACGGATGCTTCGAGCATAGCGGACGGCAGCGCCACCGATAGCGGAATCGGCATCGGTGCGGCGGTTGCCCTTAATGTAGCCACTGTACTTATCCAGGCTTATCTTGGAGAAAATACCGTTCTTAATGCCGGCGGTTTGACTGTCCAAGTTGGCATGTTTGAGATCCCGGCAGTTAATGAAGGTGAAGACTCTGATACGGTAAATACTTTCTCTGCTGAAGCAATTTCCGGAGCCGGAGGCGCCAATGTAGGCTTAGCCGGATCCCTGGCCATCAATGTGGCTGTCAATGAAGCCAAAGCACATGTCGACGGCAAGGTCAATCTGACAGGGGATGCCCTTATCCGTGCGGAAAATAGCAGCCAGAACATTGTCCAGGCCGGGACAGCAGTAAAAATGGGTCAGGAAGGCCAGGAGGCCAAAGTGGGAGTCGGTGCCTCCTTTGCTTCCAACGTGGTAATCAACCGTGTCTTGGCCTATTTGGCAGATTATGCGGAATTTACGGGAGATGCCGGCTTAAGTATTGCCGCCCTGCTGGACAGTTTTGTCCAGACAAGAGCAACAGCCGGAGCGGATCCCTTTACAGATATTTTAAATCAGGAACCCACCTCAGAATCCAAATATGCCCTTGATGCGGCAGTTGCTTTAAGCGTTGTCACCAACGAAGTGAAAGCCTATAGTGGAACCGGCAGCAACATCATTGCCGGCGGTGATACGGAGATTAGCGCGGAGAGTGTCAGTACCACCAATACGGTATCCGAGGGGAATTCCTCCGGTTCCAAAGCGGCCGTCGGTGCTTCTGTGGCTCTTAATGTAATCGTTGCCACTACTGAGGCCGCTCTTAAAGGCAATGCCGATATCGGTGGGGCCTTGTCCATCCAGGCCAGTACCTTAAATGAGGACGATGTTTCCGCTTATGCCACAGCCCGCGGTCTGAACCTGGAACGCTACATTAATAAGTTCAAGCGGACGGCGGAGCAGCTTTTAAGCGGCGACTTTGGCTTGGATCAAAACGGCAATGAGAACAAGAAGCCTCAAAGCGCGCAGGCTCTTAATAACAATGGGGCTCAGACTCCCCAGACTAAAAACCAAAACGGCCAAAACAGCCAGCAGCAACAGCAGAAAATTAGCCTGGCGGCAGCCGTAGGCGTCAATGTGATGACCCATAACACTTTGGCCTATACCGGCAGCGGCTTAGTCCGTGTCGGCGGCCCTGTTACAGTGAAGGCTGAAAGCCACAGCAATTTTGCCACTCTGGGTACAGGTGCCGCTGTGTCTGAGGGTAACGGGATTGCAGTCGGTGTGGCTCTCAGCAATATCTTTAACAAGACTGAGGCCTATCTCGGCTCCACTGCTGCCAAAGAAGGAACCTCTAGTTACGATGTAACCGTTCGTGCCGTTTCCAGCTTAAATATGTCTGAGGGTTATCGCGGCCTGATCGGTTCCGAGGCCGTAGCCGGAGCGGCTTCCGGCAAGGAAGGCAAGATCGGAGCCGCCGGAGCTTTAGCCATTATCGACTCTTGGGCCAAGACCCTCGCTTACATTGCTCCCGGAGCAGAAGTTACAGGAGCAGGGCTCATAACCATTAATGCTGAAGATACCAGCAAACTGGCCGTGCGGGCTTGGGCAGCCGACGGTACCGTGAACGGCCAGGCCAAAGTGGGTGTGGGTGCCACATTTGCCGTCATCTATGCCAACCAGCAGACTCTTGCCTATGTTGGAACAGATGCCTGGGTTGATGCCCAAGGGTTGAATATCCTCGCGGAGAAGAAACGGGTTGACATGACCGATTTCCGCTGGGAGTTTGACTTTGACGATATTGATCCCGACAACATAGTCTTTAGTGATATATTCGATGTTATTGATTTGGTTAATTTCTTAAGTTCCAATAACTATTACGCTGAAGCGGTAGCCGGAGCACTCTCCGCCGGCGATATGGCTTTGGCCGGAGCTTTTGCGGTCCTTGTCTTTAACAATACCACAGCCGCCTACATTGACGAGGGTGCCGAAGTAAATACTACCGGAAATATCAGCATAACCGCCAGAGCGGATATCAATGCCAAAGGCATTGGCGGCTCCGTGGCTGCTGCCAATAAAAAAGGCTTTGGACTGACCACCATCAACATTGTAAATGCGGACTGGATCAGTGCCTATATCGGAAAAGGAGCGGAAGTTACCGCCGGCGGGGATATCAGTATTACTTCCCTGGCTGAGCAGGAATTGACGGTCATCGGCGTTAGCGGTTCCGCTGCCGGCGAAACCGGCGCTTTGGGTGTCTTTAACCTCCTCTTCACCATGAATACCAGTGAAGCCTTTATCGGAGAAGGGGCTGAGGTCAAAGCTGACGGCAGTATCCTGCTCAGGGCCGACAACCATACTCACGCTTACCTCGTAGCCGGCGGCGGCACCGCCAGCAGCGGAAACGGCGTGGGCGGTTCGCTGGCAGTACTTATTGTCTGGAACAATACCTTTGCTTCTATAAAACCTGGGGCGCAGGTTGATTCCAAGCAATTGATCGCCCTTACCGCTGAGGCTTCCGAACTCTCAATCAGCGCGGTAGTCAGCGGGACCTACGGGGGTAAAGACGGTGTGGCGGCTTCCGGAGCAATAAAGACTGTGAGAAGCGATACCCGGGCCTACATCGCTCAAGGAGCTAAGATTAATCAAGATGAAACTTACCTTAGTGATACTCAGGCCATCTCTCTGAGTGCCACGGATTCTACCTTCCTGCTGGGAGTATCCGGCACCGGTTCCGGCGGCGGTCGAAACGGTGTAGGAGCAGCAGCGGATATTACTGTGTTAATCAAAAACGTTGGGGCTTATATCGCTCACGAGAATGAAGATGACGATTACGCTCTGTCGCCCGTCTGGGCCAGAGCGGCCAAGAATATCACCCTGCGGGCGGCTTCTCAGGAAAAAGTTGTTTCTTTAACTGCTGGCTTTAGCGGCGGCAGCAGCGGCGGTGTGGCCGGCGCCGCAGCTCTCGTGATCGCTACGAACAGTGTCCGGGCTTATATCGGCCAAGGAGCCGTGGTCTTTGCCCGGGGCAGTGTGGCTATCGAGAGCAGCGATGACTTGCTCATGGTGCTTTTGACAGGTACCGGCACCGGTGGCGGCAAAGACGGTGTCGGCGGGGCTTTGGAGGCTTCTCTTGTCAGGAATGAGATCGAAGCTTATATCGGTATGAACGCCAAGGTCACGGCTCTGGGCTTAGGAGAAGCCGTCCTGTTTGCCGACGGCAGCGGCTCGCAGAGTGCAGGCCGGGGGGTATTGCTCAACGCCCGTTCCAGCGAAAATATTGTGGCCTTTGTCGTCGGCGGTTCCGGTGCCGGGACAACCGGAGTGGCCGGGACGGCGGCCGGAAATATCATTATTACCTCTACTCTGGCCTATATCGCCGACGGGGCCAAGATTAATATAGTGGATACCATTGACCTCAAACCTCTTGATCCCCTTTATACTCTCGAAGATGCCGACAGCCTGCAGGAAATCCGGCTGGTAAGCGAGAGCAACACCTTGCTCGTAAGTACGGTCGGCGCGGGTGCCGGCGGTGGGACCAGCGGAGTCGGCGGGACTGTAGATTTAGGGATAATGGTCAAACAGACCAAAGCCTATACCGGCGAAGCGGTTGAATTACAAGCCAAGCATAACATTTTACTTGCAGCCCGCTCTCAGGAAAACCATATTTCTACCACAGTGGGCTTATCCGGCGGCGGGACGACCGGCGCGGCCGGGTCCTTGTCAGTCAGCTTTATCGCCAATGTGACCGAAGCTTATACCGGCAAGGAAACTATTCTGCGTTCCCAAGGCAGTATTAATATCTGGGCTTTCGATAACGCCAATATGGTGCTCACGGCCGGCATTGGGGCCGGAGCCGGCAGCAACGGGTTTGGCGGCTCTTTGGCCATTGCCATTTTCGCCGGCAGCACCAGGGCTTACTTGGGAGAAGAGACTCGGGCCGATGCCCGAGGGCTGCTGGAGGTCAAAGCGGAATCCAGCGAGAATGTCGTCGCTACGGCATTGGGCGCAACCGGCGGCGGAACGAACGGGATTGCCGGTTCCCTGGCCGTTAAAGTAATCAGCACCACTACCCAGGCTTATATCGGAAGAAACGCCCGGGTCAACCAAGAAGATCCCCCTTACGGCGGTTCCGAGCAAACTGTCCGTGTTCTGGCCATTGACAGGGTAAATTCCGTGGGCCTCTCCGGTACCGGCTCCGGAGGCGGGACGACCGGTGTGAGCGGGTCCGCCGATGTCACCATTATCCGCAATTTGACTACAGCTTTCATTGGGGACGGCGCCTGGGTCAAAGCCCTAAAAGACATCGAGATCCGTGCGGACTCGGATAAATATGTCAATTCCCTGGTAGCCACCGGTACCGGCGGCGGGACAGCGGGAGTGGCCGGAGCTTTGTCCATTATAGCTGTCGGTTCTTTGCTCGATTCCCATGCCTTGAGCGGACTCACAGGTAAAAATGAGGAGGGACAAGAAGTAAGTACCGCTGATGAAGTGGACGGCTTGCTTGTCAATCCCTTCGGAAACTTCCTGGGGGACTTCGATCAAGCTCGAGATATAAACAGAGAGATTAACAACGCTTTGGCCGCAATAGGTATAGGCGGATATATCAATGAAAATTCCGAGGAAGCTTTGAATAATACCCAAGCTTTTGTCGGCAGGAATGCCCGGGTCGATGCCGGCGGCGACCTGATCGTAAAAGCCGAAGACCAAACAGTTATCATCGTGGCGGAAGCTGCCGGTTCGGGCGGTGGGACAGCCGGGGTGGCCGGAGCCTTAGCTATCGTTCTCCTGCACGACTGTGCCGAAGCCTTTATCGGCGAAGAAGCGAAGACCAATGCCAAAGGCAATACCCTTATTCAGGCTGAGACTTCCGACAATGTCTTTGCCGCAGGCGTCACGGGCAGCGGTGCCGGTACGGCGGCAGTGAACGGTGTGACTCTCGTCCATGTGGTCAGGAGTGACACCCTGGCCCATATCGATAACGAGGCAGAAATCAACCAGAATCCGGATTACCAAACACCCGGGCAATCGGTCGATATCCTGGCTAACGGCAATACCTATATCGTGGCCCTGGCCGGTTCCGGCGGGGGCGCCGGGGCTGCGGCCGTAGGCGGGGCAGCCAATATTGGGCTCTTAGCTAAGAATACCAAAGCTTATATAGATGAAAACGCTAAGGTTTCCGCTCAAAAAAATATCGCTATTGCGGCGGAATCCAGTCAGCTGCTGGTAGCGGTGGCAATCTCCATTTTCGGTGCCGGCACGGCTGCCGTCAGCGGGGACCTGGGAATCTTCACCTTTGCCAATAATACCGAAGCTTATATCGGCAGAGACGCTTTTGTGGATTCGGAAGGCAATGTCAAAGTCTCGGCTGCCGATGATTCCCTCTTATTATCCATCGTGGCTGTCGGCAACGGGTCCGGTGCGGCCGCCGTGGCCGGCGCTTTAAGCGTCAATACCATTGTCAGCCAGACCAAGGCCTATATCGTCGAGGGGGCTACTGTTAATGCCAGGGGTAAGGCGGCAGGCATCGCCGTTTATACCGGCGAAGTGGGAGAGCCTCAAGACCTGGCTCAGGGCGCCTGGGATGAAGAGCGGGAGATCAAGCTTGACTTGGACGGGGACGGCATTCCTGACGAAGTCAACGTCCAGGGGGCTAATAAGGATTTTGATGCCGATCAGGACGGGAACTCTGACGGCAGTGTTGCCGGCGATCTGAATTTTAAAGCCGGCAGTAAAAACGAAGAGGGAGGAACAGATGCAGAGAAGGATATTAAGATAGAAGGCAAAGGCCTGGGTGAGAAACTGACCGAAACTATCCAGGGACTTGCCGTAGTAGCTGTTTCCAACCAGAAGATTATTACCGCTACCTTTGCCGTTTCCGGGTCGGGTACAGCCGCCGGAGCCGGGGCTGTCACCATTAACGTGTTGGCGGCAGTTACCGAGGCTTCCATCGGTTCCGGAGCTGTAATTAATAACAATGCAGACGGTCAAAACAACATTGCTTCCTCTCAACAGACCGTTTTGGTCAAAGCTGCCACCAGCGCCCTGGTGGTGCAGACCGAGGGCACTGTCGGCGGGGCCGGAGCGGTAGGTATGAGCGGATCTTTTAATCTTGCCTTTATCAATAATATCACCGAAGCCATAGCCGGTGGACTCATTAACGCCAAGCAGGATATTCTGGTCCTGGCCTACTCGCGGGAAGACCTGCATATCCTGACGGCCAATGCCTCCGGCGGCGGCGGGGCCGGGATAGGCGGCACTTTTGGCGTGGGCGTCTTAAACGGCAGGACTTTAGCCTATGTACTTGCAGGATCTAATCTCCAGGCGGGCCGGGATATCCATCTTCTGGCGGAAGACACCGCCGTGGTCAATGTGGATTCCTTCGGCGGATCCGGCGGCGGCGGACTCGGTGCGGAAGGGGCGTTAGCCATTGCCATTCTGCTCAACAATACCAAGGCTTATGTGGAAGATGGGCTGAACGAAGAAAACGGGGCCAAGCTGTTTGCAGGACGCGCCCTGATCGTCGAAGCCAATTCCGCGGAGAACGTCATTACCCTGGTTGGTACCGGATCGGGCGGCGGTGCGGTAGGGGTGGCCGGCTCCATCGGGATCAGAATAATCAGTACCACAACTCAAGCGTATATCGGCAAGTATGCCGTTGTTAACAGAGATGCCCACACCGACGAGAATCAGATCGTCACCGTCAGTGCCTTTGATCAGGTAATCAGCGTCGAGATAGCCGGTACCGGAACCGGCGGCGGCGGAGGCGGGGTCGGCGCGGTGGCGGATATCACCATAATCCGCAATCTGGTCTCCGCTTTCAGCGGCGATTACAGCGAAGTATGGGCAGGGGGAGATATCCGGATCACGGCAGGTTCGGATCGCTATGTCAATTCCCTGGGCGGCGCCGGGTCGGGCGGCGGTGCGGTAGGGGTGGCCGGAGCCCTTTCCCTCATTATTATCAATGACCTTTTGGATTCCGACAGCCATAATGCCCTTGGCGGGGGAAATACGGCCGACTTTGTCGATGAAAGACTATCTATTGATCATGTCGGCGGCCAACTGGGCGGCTCGGAGTACACCGCAGCAACGGAAGAGATGGTAAGCGGTCTGCTGGGAAATTTGCAGGTGTCCTCTTACCTTAATGAGACCTCTTATGACGCCTTAAAGCGCACCCAGGCCTTTATCGGGGTTCAGGCCCAAGTCAAGGCAGGGGGCAGCCTGGTTGTTTCCGCTGAGGACAAGGCTATCATCATCCAGCTGGCAGGTTCCGGAACCGGAAGCGGGGCAGTGGCTGCGGCGGGTTCGCTCAATATCCTGCTCCTGCATGACTCGGCCGAAGCCTTTATCGCTGCCGGCGCTCAAACCGATGCCAAGTTCGATACCATTGTCGAGGCAGTGACCGACGACAAGATCTTCAACGTAGCCATTACCGGGCTCGGCTCCGGTGCGGTCACTGTCAGCGGAACTTCCAACATTAACATTATCCGCACTAGCACCAGGGCCTATATCGGGGCCGGTGTCCAAGTCAACCAAGACGCATCATACAGGACAGATGACCAGTCCGTTTATGTTCAGGCTAAGGGCGACACTTATCTTGTTACCTCCGTCGGCACCGGCGGCGGTTCTGGGGTGGCCACGGTGGACGGCGCGGCTAATATCGGAGTCTTAAGTAAAACCACCGAAGCTTTTATCGGCGAAGGGGCCAGGGTTTCGGCCCAGCGGAATAGCGTTGTCTCCGCCGAATCCAGCCAGCTTTTGGTAGCGGTGACGGTATCTATCTTCGGCTCAGGCGCAGCCTCGGCCAACGGTGATCTGGGAACCTTTGTCTTTGCTGATAATACCCTGGCTTACATCGGCGCAGGCGCTGTGGTGGACAGCGAAGGTAATGTCGTCGTCTCGGCGGCAGATGACTCCCTCCTTATCTCAGTAGTGGCTGTGGGGAACGGTTCCGGCGGCGCTGCGATGATCGGTGTGGTCAGCGCCAATACCATCTCCAGCCAAACGAAGGCCTATATCGCTGCAGGCGCAACTGTCAACGCCCGGGGTAACGGTGCGGGTATCGACGTTTATAGCGGAAAACTGGGTGAGCCTTCCGCCTTGACTGACGGCGGCTGGGATAAATACCAGAGCGGTTTGGACTTAAACGGGGACGGGAAGAACGATGTCCAGCCGGTCAATAAAAACCTGGATATGGATCGCGACAATGAACCTGACGGCAGTGTGGACGGCAATATTGATTTTAAAATCCACGGCGAAGATATTCAGGTGGACGGCACAGGTCTTGGTGCCAAACTTACAGAAACCGTGCAAGGCCTGGCCGTTGTGGCCGTTTCCAATCAAAAGATTATTACCACGACCATCGCTATTGCCGGGGCCGGCGGAGTTGGCGCAACCGGGGCCTCTGTCGTAAATGTGCTGGCGGCGACCACCGAGGCCTTTATCGGCGATGGGGCGGTAATTAATAGCAGTTTTAGCGGTGCTTCACCGGAGCAAACCGTTCTGGTCAAGGCCGCAAGCAATGCCCTGGTGGTCATGACCGCAGGGACCCTTGGCGGCGGTGGCGCGGTCGGAGCCAGCGGATCCTTTAATATCGGGATCATCAGCAATGTTACCTGGGCTCATGCCGGCGGGTCTATTCAGGCGGCTAAAGATATTCTGGTTATGGCTCTTTCCGACGAAGACCTGCAGATCCATACCGCCAATGCTTCCGGCGGAGGCGTTGCAGGTACGGGAGCAGCCGTGAGCGTCGGCATTTTGGACGGGGAAACCTTGGCTTATGTTCATAAATATGCAAGTCTTGCCGCTTACCGTGATATTCTGGTTCATGCCGTCAATGACGCCCTGGTGGTTATTGATTCCATCGGTGCCGATGTGGGCGGTGTAGGCGGTTTAAGCGGATCCCTCGCGGTAGGAGTGGTTACCCATATCACCCGGGCTTATGTTGAAAACGCTGCGGACAGCGCGGAAGCCGCCGACCTTTATGCGGGAAGAACCTTGGAAGTTAAGGCGGAATCTGTTGTCGATCTGACCGGCGCTGCTGTGAGCGCTGCCGGGGGCGGCGGGGCAGGAGTAGCCGGTGCCATCATTGCCAAGATTATAGGCACTACCACCGAAGCCTATCTGGGAGACTGGACTTCTGTCAATCTAGGCCAGCCTCTTAACAGTCCGCCGGCTAACCAGACGGTCAGGGTCTGGGCCCTTGATACAATTAAATCCAGGGGTGCGGGAGGTTCTCAATCCGTGGGGGGTATAGCAGGAGCAGGCGCTGCCGCGGATGTGACTCTGATTAGAAATACTGTTGCGGCCTATATTGGTAAAAATGCCTATGTCTTGGCCGAACGGGATAAATTTGCCGGTATACCCGCCGGAAACATTGAAGTCTTGGCCGAATCCCATAAACAGGCTGCCAGCATTGTGATGGCAGCTTCAGGCGGGGGAGCCGCAGGTATAGGCGGAGCCACGGCCGTCATCGCCATCGGTTCGGTTCTGGACAGTGACAGCCGGACCAGCCTGGGCCAAGCCCTGAACTTTATAAAAAATGTTCTCTCCACCGATCTTGTCACAGGCAAGCTGGGGAATTCCTCCCATGTCCGGGATATGGAGAACAGCCTGTCTACCAAAGTCACCGGTTTGGGAGTATTGGTTTACGACTTTTTGAATGACCTTGCCACCGAATCTTTAAGCAAGACCCGGGCCTATATCGGCGCAGGAGCCGAGATCCAGGCTGAGAATGACATTACCGTAAAGGCCGAGGATTACACCGCAGTTACCGTTCTGGCTGGCGGCGACGGTTTAGGAACCGTCGGAGCCGGCGGCGGAATCGGCATTGCTGTTATCTATACTACCACCGAAGCTTTTGCCGAAACCGATGCCGTGCTGTCGGCCAATCATAATATCAGCATTCAGGCCCTTGTTAAGGATCAGGAAAAAGACGGCACATCTTTAGAACTAAGCGTCGCTGCTTTTGGCGGCAGCGCCGGACTTGTAGGCCTCGGTGCAGCTGTAGCTTACCTGGATGTGGAAAATACGGTACGGGCTGCTTTAAACGGCGCGCAAGCCCTTTACGCTGACAACCTGCTGGTATGGGCTACGGCGGCCAATAATCTTAAGGCTGAAGCTCTGGGAGCCTCTGCCGGCGGCGGTGCGGTCGGAGCCTCTCTGGCCCGGGCCAAACATACCGGAATCATGGAAGCCGCCTTGACTGACAACTCCTCGACCTTTGATATCGGCGCTCTGGAAGTAAAGGCTTTGTGGCAGACGACTGCCGCTGCCACAGCAAGGGCTGGAGCCCTCGGAATCGGCTCGGCGGGAAATGGCGCGGCGGCTTCGACTCAGGTAGATCCGACTGTCAAGGCTTATTTCGGCAACGATATCAATATTAACACCACCGGCAATATCCTTATCCTGGCCCAGTCCCTAATTAACTCATCCACCTTGGCTCAGGGTGTAAGCGTAAGCCTCGGCTATTCCGGCGGTGTATCTTCCGCCAATACCGTGATTTCCCCAACGAATGCAGCCTACATTGGCGGCGGTACGGTAAACGCTGACGGCAGTATCACTATTTTAGCCTTGCATAATATCAATACCGACGGCGCAATAGTTGATTATACCGCCCGGGCGGATTCCATCACTCCTGCCGGCGGACTGTTCGGCGGGATAGGCGCCCAGGCTGAGGCCGCTTCTGCTGCAGATGTGGAAGCCTATTTAGGTTCCGGGGCGGAGATAACCGCTGGCAGTGCAGTTATTTTGCAAAGTCTGAACTATAACAAAGCAGCGGCCGAAGCCAAAGGGATCACCGGCGGTCTGGCCGCTCTAGGGGCCGTCCTGGCAGAGGCTACTGCCGGCGGTACCACCCGGTCTTATGTCAGCGGCAAAATTAACAGTGCCGGCGCATTGCAGGTCCGCGCCCAAGGTTATGCCCTTTCTTCTGCGGACTGTACGGCTGCAGCCGGTGGGATTGCTTCCGGCAGCGCCAACCATGCCAAAGCGGTTTCCTCGCCTGTAGTTGTCAGTTACCTGGGTGACGGGGCTGAAGTTAATGTAGTCAAAGTAACGGGGACAACAGGCAATGTGGAGCTTCATGCCCAGTCCATTGCCGGTGCATCCGCCCTTTCCCACGGTGTAAATGCGGGTACGGCAACCATAGGGGTATCTTGGGCTGAAGCTTTCATTACCCCGGTGGTGAACGCCTACCTGGGGAACCAGGTTGAAGTGAATGCCGTTAATGATATCATCATCATTGCCGCCCACAACTATAATTTGGACGGCGTCAAGCGCAGCGAGAAAGCCTACGCCTTTGCCAATGCCGGCAGCGGCGGTCTGCTTGTCGGAAACGGCGCTGAAGTCCTGGCTAAACAGTTGGCTGATGTCCGGACTTATATGGGGAATAACGCCAATGTTTCCGCCGGACGGGATATTACCCTGAAAGCTTATGGTAATTTAGACGCTCTGGCTAACGGCAATGGCAATACCGGCGGAGTGGCCGGCATAGGAGCTGTTGTCGTCAAAGCTGAGACAAACGGGACCGTGCTGGCTTATCTGGCTCCGGGCACTGTTACGGCAGGCAGAGATCTCCTGGTCACAGCCCTGGGGAGCGCGATTCCCAATGCTAATTCCCAGCAGGCTGCAGGCGGAATTGTCAGTGGAGGAGGTTCTACAGCGGAGAGCAGTTCCAAACTTGACGTCCAGGTCTTACTGGGCAAGAGCCCAATACCTGGTCAGCTTGGCGACGGGACTTACAGTGCCCAGACAGGAGCAATCAATGGGCTGGCTAAGGCCGAGGGTGGCAGTACGGCTAAGGCTGATGGCATTAATATCAGTGGCATCTCGGTTGGCCTTTCCTCAGCTAAAGCCGACTGGGAAGCTGAGGCAGAGCTGACTGTCGGTAAGAATGCGGTTTTAACGGCAGGAACCGATCTCAGCCTTAAGGCTGAACAGCAGAGTACAAGCAGTTCCTATGCCAGCAGCTCCACCGGAAATTTAATTGGGGGAACCGGTTCCAAAGGGGATACGGAAACGACCTCATCAGCCATAGTTTATCTGGAGGATCTCACTAGCCTGATGGCCGGCCGTGATGTTGTAATTTTGGCGAGATCTGAAAGTATAACGGATGCCGAGGCTTCAGGCCAGGCTTTAGGGCTGGGAGCGTCCGGAATCACCATAGTCGAAAACACACTGGATAATACTGCGCGCGCTCAGGCCGGGGCAGGCGCACAAGTTCAGGCCGGCCGTGATCTGTACTTTAAGGCTGACGCCGTCAGCAACGCTCGCAAAGCAAAAGCAGAGAGCGGGAGCGCCAATATCGTGGGTGACGCCATGATTAAAGCAACGATAAATCTTAATCATCTTAGCGAAACTATCCTGGACAGCGACGCTCAATTCCACGCGGGCAATACAAATCAAATCCTGGCCCAAAGCAGCTTGGATGCCCATGGCTGGTCCGGCCTCGATACCTTCGCCGGTGTTCAAGTCAATAAGACGGAAACCCAAGTGACTGTCAATGCCATAACCCGGACGATTTTGCACAGCGGCGCTCAGGTCAGCGGCAAGGACACCTATGTCCTGGCTAAAGTAACCCGCTTGCAGGTGTCCGCTGAGTCCAGTTCCCTGACCAATGCAGCCGACTCCGAGTCTGTAGCAGTGACCGGTTTAAGTATAAACTCCTTGGCTCAGGTTATGGTCCAGGGGGCCGCGACCGAGGCGCAAAACCGCCTGGAGATCCGGGCGACCCACGCAGATGTGGTTACAAACAGCTACGCTTATGGGGAAATCAAGTCAGGCTTTACCGGCTCCATTGCTACCACTGCCTCCAACAATTTGGCGGTGCGCTCCAAGCTCGATATCCAAGCCGGGTCAGAATTGCATGCCGCAGACATTTGGCTGGAAGCCCTTTCTCCCCATGAGGCCGGTGGTGCCACCGGCATTTACCAATTGGATGCCTTCGCCAAAGCAGAGACTGTTGTTAATTATGTCTTAAAGGAAGTAGAAGAACTTTACTATGTGACGCGAGAAGTTGTTGAAGAGGTTACCGAATGGCTGCCCTGGCCCCTGGGAGAGGTCGTGAGATGGGTGACCAAGACTATTGTGGAGCCGGCTTACCGCACGGTCTATAAATGGGTACCGGAAGTTGTGAACAGTGCTCTGGAAATGAATACCTCGGGCAATTATGTCAATGAAAGCGCGATTAACTTGCAGGGCGATGTCTATCTCGGCAATGCCAGGGGAATAAAGCTTGTCATTGACGAGAACGGCCAGATCAGTGCCGAAGGGGGCGTATCCGCTACTATTTCCGGCTCGCAAATTGTGGTTAACGATGTTATCAATGACCAACTGGGTCATCTGACCATCAACACGCCTTTCGGTGAACTCACCGGCAATGCCGTGATCCATAAAAACACAGTGGTGGGTCTTTTCGAAATAATTAACCATTCCGATTTGGACCTGACGATAAATAACATAATACTGGTGAATAGCAATGCCGGGCAGGACCAAGATGTAGCGATTTATGTCCGAAATGAAAGAGACAGCTCGCAGTTTACAGTCGGAGTATCCAAAACGCCCCAGGTAAGTATTATCAGCACCAAGGAAGGCAGCGATATCACCATTGGCGGCGTAATTGAAAACCCCAACGGCAAAGTCAGCATCAGTGCCGGCGGCAGCATCTACTCCGCAAGCGGTTCGGCCATCCAGGCCAATATCCTGGAGCTTACGGCCGGTGCCCAAATCGGCCAGGATGCCGACCATCGCCTTATCGTGCACATGTATAAACAGACGTTTTTTGTCCATCCTGTGCTTTCCCTTACAGCCGGGGGTGATGCTTATCTGGAGGTGCTGCTGCTGGAAAATCGCAGGCCGGGCGATAGCCCTCCTTTGCCCGTGATTGAAAGATTGCAAATTTCCCGGATTGAGACCGGTGGGCTATTAGATTTCTACGCACCCCAGTCCCAAATGAATATGTCTGATTATGATGGTGTTTATGGGGTTGGCGAGATAATCAGTCAGGGAGAGGTCAGGATCAGACTGGATTCCGGCTATCTCTGGGATTTTGGCGACATTAGCAAACCCAACATCATTGCCAACAAGGCGTTCATCTACGCTAAGGGGGATATTGGTGGGCTTTCTTCTCAATCACTGCGGACCAGGATCAACTATCTGGAGGCCACTTCTGAGCAGGGGCACATTTATGTCAGGGACAGCGGTAACCTTACTATCGGCGGCGTCAGCTCCGAACAAGGGATTTCTGCTTACAGGCATGTGAATATTGAAGCTGAAAGCATCATTGTGACTGAAAGTATTGTTTCCCAAATTTACGATGACACGAATAATATTTTCCTTAAAGCAGGCTACCTAGAATTACAGGACAATGCTCTGATCCGGAGCAATGGAAAGATTACCTTGAGCACTGCCGGCAGTGGAGGCACTTTTGAGATTCGCGGGTCTATCGAAACCATTCACCCCTATGACTTGTTCATCGTTGGAGGAGACGGAAATGATATCATCCGGCTGTATTCCGGTGCCTACAAGAAAATTAATAACCTCTTCACTATTGATGGCGGTGGTGGACAGGATACTGTAGAAACTTTTTGCTACACTTCCAGCTTCATACAAATCTTTGATGACAAAATCTATTACTCCAATTGGGAGTGTTTCTCCCCTGAGAATTTGGAACGGGTTGAATTCCATGGTTTGGGAGGAAAAGTGGAATTCTCTGTCCTTGAGAATACTATCCTGAATAAAAACCCTGATATAGAATACGTTTTTCACGGGAGTGACAATGTCGATATCTTTTACCTGTACTACAATGGGTCTTCTTCCAATCTTTCCCCGGTCTTGTCTGGCAGCAAAATGACCGGGCTGGACGGGATAGTTGCTAAGAGCCTGGAATTTACAAATGTGGAAGTGCTGGAAATCAGCTTTGGTTCCGGTAACGATACCTTAACTGTGAACAATCCTGTTTCCGGAGTTAGTATTAAGGTTTTTGGCGGAGGCGGTAGCAATACCCTAGATCTCAGCGGCTACACCACAGCGCTGGACATTGAGCTGACGGGTCCGGGAGATCAGAGCGGTTTTAACGGCCGGACCAACGACGCCTCTATCACCTTCACCAATATCAGCATTCTGCGTGGCAGTGATGCGGTGGGCGTTAATGACAGCTTGACCGGAATGGACGTTGCGTCAGTCTTCCGCCTAGGTGATGGCATTTCCGGTTTCACAAATGGCGGTGAATATACCGCCAGCGGGCGTACCTTTGTTTTCCGCGGCTTTGAAGTTTTGACCGGCGGCAGCGCTCCAGACACTTTTGAAATCTCCGGCTTGGCTGAATTCACCCTTCTGAATGGAGGAGGCGGCAACGACAGCTTTAACATTGCGGCCAGCAGTGTTTTCAATGGCGATATTGATGGAGGTCCGGGAAATGACAGCTTTATTTTCAGCATTTGGAGCATTTCAGGCGGTAATATCGCCGGAGGCTTGGGGGACGACTCCTTCATTTTCCAGGGTAACGGCGAATGGCTAGGCGATATTGACGGCGGCCCCGGCAGCAACACCTTGGACTATTCCGGTTTCGAGTTAAACTTAAAACTTGTGCTAATCGGATTGGGAGACAGTGCGGGCTTTAACGGCAGCATTACTGTCTGGACTATATTCGAAGATCAAGAATTAAATAGAGAATTTGGAGACTTCCGCAACATTACCGTTCTGCGGAGCAACCCGGCAATTCAGGCTTCTCTCACCGGTTTGGACGCCGGCGGCACTTTTACCTTTGCCAGTAGCGGCGACAGGTATGTGAGCGGAGGACGCAACCTTGATTTCAGCGACTTTGCTGTACTAATCGGCGGCAGCGGAGATGATACTTTTAATATCCAAAAGGGTATTGCTTACATTCTCCGGGGCGGGGATGGGAATGACACCTTTGCCTTCTTTGACTCGTCTCAAGAGCTGTTGGCCGGAGGCATTATCGACGGCGAAGGGGGCAGCAACTGGCTGGATTACAGTAATTTCAGGCATTTGGGCAATCCGACTCCGCTCACTGTCAATCTCCTTGAGGGTATTATCCCCAATAAAGCCCCTGGTGCTACGGTGACCAATATCCAGAATATTATCGGCGGTCCGGCTGATGACACCTTAATCGGTGATGACAATGACAATATAATTTACGGACTGGCCGGCAACGATATTATCAAAGGGCTCGGCGGCAACAACACCCTTGCGGGCGGGGACGGGAATGACAGTTTGTATGGCGGCAAAGGGACGGATACCATTATTTTCGGGGATAACTGGGGGACAGATATTCTTTACGACTACGAGCCGCAAAGCGGTGAAACTCCATCCCCAGGAAACTACGTCTTGGATTTCTCTGCAGTAACCTCTAACTTGACCATAACTTTGAATCCAACCCCCGGTCAGAGCTTGCAGGCGGGCGACTCGCCCACCAACCCCAGTAACCTGCTGACCTATGCCGGCAGTTTCCCTGACTCTTTCATCGCAGTCTATGGCGGCAGGGGGAATGACACCTTTATCCTTAATGAGCAGCGGACAACTTCTCTCTACGGTGGGGCCGGCGACGATACTTACCGCATTGCTGACGGCGTAAGCTGCGGCGGGTTGCTGGACGGGCAGGAAGGCAACAATACCCTTGATTTTAGCGCTTATACTACAGCTATAAGCATCACCTTAACCGGATTTGGTAATGCCGGCGGCTTTAACGGCGTAGCAAACGGTCTTCTTTCCGGCTTTAGCAATATCTGCCGTTTAATCGGTGGCAGTGGCTTAGCCGACCAAGAAAGCGTTAGCGAAGACAGTCTTACCGGCCTTAATGCAGATGCAACCTTCCGTTTAGGACTTACTCCTGATTTGACTGCCGGTGAATATACAAGCGGCGGAGTGTGCTTAAGCTTTAGCGGTTTTGAAACTTTGACAGGCGGCAGCTCTGCCGATACCTTTGAAATTCTGGGCGATGCTTCTTTCACTCTCCTCCAGGGCGGAGAGGGCGACGATACCTTTATTTTCAAGAACGGATATACCCTTACAGGAAAAGTTGACGGACAGCAGGGCATAAATACATTGGATTATTCAGATTACCTGACTGGTGTTCGGATTGACTTAGAAAAAGGAACGGCGACTAATGTAACGGGCGGTATCAGTAGCTTCCAAAAAGCCATTGGTGGTAAAGGCAACGATGTTTTGATTGGCAACCACCAAGACAATACTTTGGATGGCGGCCCTGGAGATGACAGCCTGTATACAGGCGGCGGGCACAATACCTTGATCGGCGGAGAAGGAAAAGATAGGGTTACTGTGGCATATCTCTCCACTTATTCCGACCCGCTGAAAGATATTGAAGAATGGATTTTCATTGACACCTCCGGGGACCTACCGGCTAGCCCTGAAGCAAGTGAAGATATTGACAGCAGTACCGGCGGAACTGTCACTTACGAAGGGGTAACGGTGGAAATTTTGCCTGATGTCCTGCCGGAGGATGCAACGATTACCATCAAGAAACTCTCTGAGGAGGAGATATCTTCCAATATTCCGGCCGGGCTCATGATTGGGTTAGCCAGCGATATCTATCAGATTACTACCAGTGGCTCCAGATACTTCGGTGAAGACAATTTCATCAGCATTAAGATCCCTTATGATCCGGCCAAGATTGCCCCGGGAGAAAGACCCGTCATGCATTATTATGATGAAGAGCTGGGAAAATGGGTGGCGATTGAAACGGATATCGAATATGATGAGAAGACGGATACCTGGTACGCTGTGGTGAAGATCAACCACCTGACGAATTTTGCCGTATTTGGGGTTCAGTGGAGGCTTTATTTGAAGGATAGGTACCTGACGGCTGTTGCTATTTCCAAGATGGGCTGGCCGGCTGCAGATTATGCCGTCCTGGTTTGCGGTGACAGTTTTGCCGAGGCCTTAAGCGCCGCACCTTTGGCTCAGCGGTACGGAGGCCCGGTTTTACTGACCAAACCTGATAAGATCCCTGAGGAAACCTTGGCCGAGTTAAAACGGTTAGGAACAAAACAGGTTTTCATCGTCGGCGGTCCGGCGGCAGTATCCTATGGGGTCGAAGCCGAACTAAGAGCACGGGGTATTACAATTGAACGGATTTATGGCGCCGACCGCTATGAGACAGCGGTAAAAGTCGCCGAAAAATTGGGTCCTGTGGATAGCGTTTTCCTGGCCACAGGAACGGACTTCCCTGATGCTGTTTCCGCTTCCGCTGTAGCCGCCAAACTCTCCATACCTATTTTGCTGACAAATAAAGATGCTTTACCTGTCTCTGTTGAGAAATATCTTAGGGATCATCAGGTTAAACAGAGTTATATCCTGGGCGGTGAAAGGGTAATCAGCAACGCCATAGAGGAAAGCCTACCCTCGGCCTTAAGGCTGGCCGGTAAAGACAGGTATGAAACCAACCTGGTCATCCTTCAGCACTTTACGGATAGCCTCACTTGGGAGAGCGTCTATCTGGCCACAGGCAATGCTTTTGCCGATGGTTTAACCGGTGGAGTCCTGGCGGCTATGACCTCCTCCCCGCTCATTTTGACCGGACAAAGGCTCTCAGGTGATACGGCGGATTACCTGAAAACCAAACTTCTCCCCTTGAGTGAAATCCGGGCTCTGGGAGGGGAGCAGGCGGTACCGGAAACTGTCCTCTCCGACCTAAAAACCACCATAGTTCCGGAAAAGGAGGTATCTTATCCGCAAATAAGGTAATTAGCCAGCAAGAGAGGAAATCCTTACCGCTGCCATCAAAATAGCCGATAAAGGCAGGAATGAAACCAACTAAAAATAGAAGGTTTAAGAGATCAGTGCCACAATATTGAAGGGCGTAACAAATAAACCACACAAAATGTGTGGTTTATTTTCATGAATTTCCATATTCAGTCATATTTGGAACTTCGGCAACACCTTTTTTCTTTAAGAAAGATTATTGTTTTTTCGTAATTGGAGTGCCTACAAATAAAGTGCCTTTTAATACCCCTAGAGCTGTATTGATAAAAGTTAAAAGCCAAAGTCCAAAGAGCAGGATGGTCAAGAAGATTGTATAGCCTGTAACCAGAGGGCTAAGGAAATACAGGGCTATTTTTTGGCTGGCAATGGTATAAGCGGCCAAAGGGAAGATAAAAGCCCACCAGCCCAGGTTGAAAGGGATACCGCCACGGCGCAGGTGATGCAGACAAATAATAAAAATAATGCCTACTATCCAAATACCAAAGCCCCAGATACAGGCCGCCATGAGGTAGGAGAAATCAGTTGTATTTAATAAACCCATCACTTGAGCATTTTTGGAAGTATCAATAACAGCACTAACCGCCAGCCCTATAGCGCTTAGAAAAATGCCAAAAGAAGGGGTTAATTCTGCCGGAGGCAAAGGGAACTGGGCAAGTCTGACAAAGATTATGGCACTGATGAAAATAAAGAGAAAAAAGCCTATCCCCAGGAGAGAAATATTGGTAATCAGGACAGTCATAGCCCACTCCGGGCGCAACTTAATAGTCAGAGCCAGAACAGGATTGCCTATGAGCAAAACAGCCATGTTGGCAATGGGGGCCATGATCCAGGAAAAATTCATTGTTTCCGGCTGGGGAGGGTCTTCCACACGCATCAAACGGAAAGTGGTATAAAAAGTGAAATAAGTAACGCCTGCAATTGCTATAAGGTAGGCCAGAAAAGCAAGGCAGTAGGATGTTTTTAGGCTTAAATACCGGCTCCAGATAAAATAGATATTTGTACCGATAATAGTAGTGGCTACAGGCATAGTCACAAAAAAATTTACAGATATAGGATGATGGAGATCCCGGCGCACATATTCATAGTATTTTACCCAACGAATTAGCCAGGGAACAAGCACCAAAAAATAAAGAACACCGGCTAGAGCTGCCAGGACTAAGCCCAGGAACTGACCCAAAGGAAAAGAATCCTGCCACAAAAAAAGAATATTGGCCAGACCGCCGGTTCCCATGATAACGGCAAACCAGCCGGGAGCCAAGTATTTGATTAAGTGTTTTTCCTTCATTACCGAACCTCTCTAATTCCCCAAGTTATCTGCTTCTAAAATCTCAACTGTTGCAAAAACTCTCGCCCAGAAGCATATAGTAGAAGCTAATATGCTGAAAACGACCCACGGAATCCTAAGGAAAAGGAATCCTAAGAAAACCGCTAAATTAATACTATTTAATCTTAACACAAAACAGAGTTTGATACTATCTAGAAATCTTCAGAAGCTATAGTTATTAGTTAGTGAATGAAACAGGCGGGAGGGCCGTAAAGAAAAACAACGGTACCGGGAGCTCCCCTGTACCGTATAAAAATAGGAATACTTAAAAAGTCAGTATACATAAGTCAGTATACATAAATCAGTATACATAGATTAAATAAGTATACATAGATTGGCATGCAAAAAAAGAGATATTTGCTTTTTTTCAAAGCTTGCTGCTTGGTTTAATAATTTTGCGGCAAATCGATAAAGTACCCTTGGGGATGGAGACAAGCCGGACATGTATGGGGAGCTTCCGTGCCATGATGAACATATCCGCAATTGGTACATTTCCAGGCAACGGGGCTGTCTTTTTTGAAGAGTGTTCCGGTTTCAACGGCATTAACTAATTCGGCGTAGCGTTGATAATGGTGTTTTTCGACGGAGGCGATAGTCTGAAAAGCAGTCTGAATATCCGGGAATCCTTCCTGTCCGGCAATAGCGGCGAAATCAGTATAAATTACTTCCCATTCTTCTTTTTCTCCGGCTGCAGCTGCTTTCAAATTGGCTAAGGTATCACCATAAGCCAAAGGATAATCGGCGTCCACATGGATGAGATCGCGGCCTGGCGCATATTTAGCCAATAATTTATAAAAAACTTTGGCGTGTTCCTGCTCGTTTTCGGCAGTTGAAAGAAAAGTGCGCTGGACAGCCTGAAAACCCTCATTTTTGGCAATGGCAGCGGCAAAGACATAACGGTTGCGGGCTTGAGATTCCCCGGCAAAGGCTTTGGCTAAATTCTGAAAAGACTTTGATTCCTCAAATTTCATTTCAAAACCTCCTTCAATTGACATTCAGAGGATTCCCCAGGTTAGTTTGCATCAAAACGAGTGCTGGGATTCACCCACATGTTCTAAAACCAAATTTTAGGTCAAAAAGAATACAAACTATTGACTAGGTGCTAGCCCGGGATTATCCTAGTATTATTCTCAGTAAAGGCGGAGAAAGGAAATGTCAAATAAACCTGTTTATATCTCAATGCTTATTGCCACTCTTTTTTGGTCAGGGGCCTTTATAGCCGGAAAGATGGCCGGGACGGTTTTTCTCCCGTTAACTTTAACTTTCTTTCGCTTTCTTTTTGCCCTTCCGTTTATTTTTTTGCTATTAAAACTTAAAGAACCTGACAACTTTGTTCCTGCCAAGGAACAGATTATGCCCCTTATTATCCTGGGTATTGTCGGCACTTTAGGTTATCATTACTTCTTTTTTATGGCTTTAAGATACACCACAGCCACCAATTCCGCGCTCATCGGAGCCACTAATCCCATGGTGACCACAGTCTTGGCAGTCTTATTCTTTAAGGAGAAAATAACTGCACTGCGCTTGGTAGGCGTTGGGATATCCCTTTTTGGGGTGTTCGGTGTAGTCACCGGCTTAGATCCCCAAATAATTGGGGCAATGGCTTTTAACCAAGGGGATCTGATAATGTTTGTGGGTGTATTATGTTTTTCCGTTTATGCCTTACTGAGCCGCAAGTTCATGTTAAAGTACCAAATTTCACCTCTCACAGTTACTGCTTATTCTTTTTTGGTCTGTACAATCTTAAGCTTGGTTTTGGGGTTACTTTTGGAAAACCCTCTTGCAACACTCGGACAGGCTCCGGGAAGAGTATGGGTGGAGATATTGTATATGTCTATCCTGGCTTCAGTTATAGGCTATTATGTGCAGCTTAATTCTATTCAAAAAATCGGCGCACCCAAAACTATGATGTTTGTTAACCTGGTTCCGGTCCACACAATTGTCTTGGCCGCTGTCATCCTCGGAGAGAAAATCAGTCTTTTGAAACTATTAATGGCTTTCGTAATTATTCTGGGCGTTTACCTGGCTGCCAGGCCGGAAAAAACCATTGAAAAGCAGTAAGTGAGGCACTGAAAAGGGTAAAAGCTGTAAAGCTGTTTATCTGGGCTTGGTTGAATTAAGAAAAAACAGATTATCAAGCAAAAAATTTAGAATGGACAAAATAAAAATTAAAAAAGCTGTCCGCTTCACTGCGAACAGCCAAACAACAAAAGAAAGAGCTGCTTCAAATTAACGGAAAACGCTTTGGAACTTGTTAAAAACGTTTAATCTTGACGGGTTAAAACCACTAAATGGCATAAACTAGAGTAACGGTTAATTGTTTGATGATTTCAAGAAGTTTTTTAATGTCAAAAGGTTTACGGATAAAATGTTTATAGTTTTTAGTTTTAGGCATGCTGTCTTCATCGACTTCGGAGCCGGTCATAATCACTACAGGGATATTTTGAAAGCGTTCGAGACGAGAAATGGTCTCTGTAAATTCACAGCCGTCCATTCGAGGCATGGCATAATCGGTTAGAATTATATCAGGTAGGGGACAATCCTTATTCTGAAGTAAAGCTAAGGCTTCTTTTCCGTCGGAGGCTAGAATTGGGTCATAGCCTTGGCTTTTCAAGATAAATTCCAACATCTTATTTATACTTTTATCATCATCAATTACCATAACAATAGTTTTAGGCATTTTAGGAATTTGTTTTTTTAAGGCCACTGACTCCAATTACATTTCCTCCTAATGAAAAAAATAACAAAACATAACTAAAAATCAAATCTATTACAACATGTATTAGTATACAATATCAATAACGTTGCATAAAACTTTTTACAATAATTTAAACTCAAAAGACTTATCCTCTAAAAGTAAAATATGGGATTTATAGTAAATATAATTTCCTGTCACATTTTAAAAGGGGGCATCGACTTAA
>DUML01000078.1 GCA_012839895.1 Peptococcaceae bacterium
TCCCTTCTTTAATGTTTTGGTTCCAATGAAAATGTTGTAGGGAACGAGCTTTTTTCCTTTTCTAAATGACCGGTTTTGCGGGTTTTTCGTGACCATTTATGTCGATTTTATCATGGCCATTAACAAAGGCACTTTTTATATTGTTATTCTCTTTAGATTTACAACATTTAGGATAGCTTTTAAATGATAACATCTAGTCATTCTTAATTTTACTTTGTTACACTCACGCCATATTTGCCCTCTAAGACATTAAAAAAATTATGGTAAGGTATTTATACCTATTCAATAATTTATTTGACCCTAGGTCCAAGATTTAATTATTATAAGGCTTACTTAAAAGCTGAATTCCGTAATGCCATGAATGTATTAATGTATAAATCCTAAACCTTAAATTCTTAAATTCTTATTAAACCTAATCCTTCAATTTTCACTAAGCTATTTCCTTCACTCAGTTGGTTTGAGCTTTTTAGTTAATTCCCAAATGAAATGTCTCTTCCCTTTCCCCTTTTGAGCTTGCACTATATTTCACATGTAAACTTAGATAGTCAACTGTAAGATTTTGACTTATTTAAGTCAAGCATTTAATTTAAGATAAGCCTTTAAAGTGCCGCCATCCCCTTTAGCCACTTTATATCTATTTATCCATACAAATTTATGTTTCTTGTGTACAATTCGTAATTTCTTTGCAAAAGGTCAGGAATCGGCAAATCATAAGGGCAACGGCTAATACAGATACCACATTTCGTACAATTTGGTACACTGTCCATTGCCTTTTGGGAAAACTTAATCGATATTGCCGGTGACATTCTTTTGACAATTAGAGGATAACTCATGGCCGACGATATAATTACCCCATTGGGACAAGGTTGGCAATAGCCACAGCGCCGGCAAAATTGGGAGCCCAACTGATCCCGGTATTCTTGCATTTTAAAAAGATCTTCATCCGTTATCATGTTAGGTTGTTCATAAAATGCGAGTACTTCATCCACATATTTTATTGAATCAAAGCCGGGAATAGGTATAGCGTCCGGAAATTGGCGTAAGAATTTAAAACATAGCTCGGCATTATCTATGGCTCCACCTCCGAAAGGTTTCATAACCAAAAAACCAATCTCTTTTTCCCTGCTAAGCTGAAGCATTTCTCCTTTAGCCTTGTCCTCAATAAAGTTAAATGGGAACATGATTGTTTTGAAATAACCGGTTTTCATCAACTTTAAGGCCATATCGTAGTTATGGGTGGTAATCCCGATATAACGAATTTTCCCTTGGTTTTTTGCTTTAAGAGTAGCTTCCAATGCCCCTCCCGGAGCTGTAATTTCCTCTAATTCACTTTCTTTGTTTACCATATGAAATTGGAATAAATCAAGATAATCCGTTTTTAACATTCTTAGACTATTCTCTAGATGTTTAGCAAGTCCATCAGCACTTCTTCGGAAAGATTTGGTTGCCAGAATTACTTTGTCTCGAAAACCCTGGAAAGCTAACCCTATCTTTTGTTCACTATCCTGATAAGCATTTGCTGTATCAAAGAAGTTGATTCCTCTTTCATAAGCATACCGTAACAACCGCACAGCCTCATCAGTGGACAAGCGAACAATAGGTATACAGCCAAAACCAACTTCAGAAACAATTAAATCTGTACTCCCCAGTTTCAAGTATTTCAAAGACAGTCACTCCTGCAAAGTGAATTTTCTGTTTAGAAAAAAGCTCTAGATTTCCCTTATTTCAGCAAAGAGTTGGCATAAATGCGGCGAATATCTTCTTCATTGGGTTGGACAATACAATTAGTTATGTTTTTGGCCTTGACGGCTATCTTGCTAAATTGAGTAATTTCTGCTGGGCTAAGTTTTTCCCTATTCCCCAGGAGACTATCAATAAGGGTAGCAAAGGCTTCAAGCCCGGAAAGATTCATAGCATTGAGGATTCGAGCTGTCAAATTCGGTTGAACTTCATTTACTAAGCGTAAATATTCGCCTAAAAGAAGCGCGTTAGCCCTACCATGGTCAATATTTTTAAAATAAGTTAAGGAGTAACCCATAGAGTGGACTATGGTAGTACCGGTCTGAGCAATAACTATCCCGGCCAATGTGGAAGCAAGGAGTAATTGTTCCCTTGTTTCGAAAGCTAAATGAAAACCTTCTTCTGATTTTTGTGCTTCTAACACGTCAGGGATACAATCCATTAGAATGCGGATACTATCTGCGGCTAAAATATTTGAAAGATATGATGCTCTGATTGAAAGCATGCTTTCTATGGCATGGGACAAAGCGTCAAGTGCTGTATTAATTGTTATTACCGCCGGCAGATTCACTGTATATTTGGCGTCCAGGAAAGCAATCCGCGGGAATAGTAAGTCCGAACTGATACTAGTCTTTGTCTGGCTCTTTTCATTGGTTAAGACGGAATATTGAGTAACTTCTGAGCCAGTCCCCGCAGTAGTGGGAATCATGGCCAGTGGTAAAACCCGTTCAGCATATGGCCCGGAAAATAAATTCTCCTCCGTAATGTCCTGAGCCGCCAGCAAAGCGATGGCTTTGCCTGCATCCATTGGGGAACCGCCGCCGATAGCTATGATAAAATCAACTTCGTTTGCCTTGGCTATTTTCGCTCCTTCATAAACACAAGCGATTGTCGGATTGGCAATTACCTTATCATAAACAAGATAACTAATACCGGCAGTTTCTAAAGCTGTCCTGACATCTTTTTCTGAGCCGTTCCTTTTTGCGGATTGAGTGCCGGTCACAATTAAAGCTTTCTTACCGAGGGTCGTAAATAACTGGCTGTTTTCCTTAACACAATTCTTACCAAATATCACCATGGTTGGCATGTAATATTTGTAATTCTGGTTGTTATTTTTTTGACCGGCGAAGTTGCTCGTTATAGCATTCATCTTAATGTTCATACTCCCCATCTGCTTAAATGTAATGTAAATTTATCCAATATTTTATACATATCCAATACTTAAAATATTTATTTTTATTATTATTCTTTAAATAAGCACTTTTCCCTTTTTTAAGCTAAGAAATAAAACATTAATAGGGCTCAGTCTTTGCTAGAAATAAAATAGAATTGTTAAAAGAGCAAATTTTGTTGTTCCATTACGGGTTCAATACACTTGCTGGTATCGTTATATATAGAATTAACATAAGTAGACACCTGATAAGCATTCATTAATTCAGCAGGATATGGGTTTAGTAACGACTTGAGCTCCAAAAAGTCTGTCATGGAAGGGTTTAGCCAGATTCCTTCCTGCTCTTGTTCTAAAATTACCGGCATTCGGTTATGAATTGGCGACATTATTTCATTGGCAACGGTAGTAATAATTGCGCAAGTTTTGAATATCTTGCCCTCAGGGCTTTTCCAAGCATCCCATATCCCGGCGAAGCAAAACAATTTGCGGTTGTTAAGTTTGAAAAAATAAGGAATTTTACTCCTGCCTACTTTCTTCCATTCATAAAATCCATTAGCCGGGATTAAACAACGCTGCCTGCTTAACCAATGTTTAAAACTGGGTTTTATATCAATTGTCTCGGCTCTGGCGTTAATCATTCCAGACCAATTTGTTTGTTTATTAGCCCAATATGGAATTAGTCCCCATTGGAAAAGCTCAAGGCGATTTTGCCCGTCACTTGCAACAGCCGGTATTTCCTGTTTGGGAGCTATATTATATTTGGGCGTCCAGTCAATTTCTCCAATAACGTTAAGTATTTCGGCAACTTCCTGAATAGTAAGTGTCAAAACAAATCTTCCGCACATTAGTAACCCCTAATTTAGAATAAATAGTATTCATTTTTTTCATCACCATAATTATACAGCAGGTTATGTTTAATTGGTACTGTCAATAATCTTTCGCAAATTTGTTTTTCTGCTTGGTAATTTTTCTTGTATATCTTTATTTTATCTCTTAGTAGACTGGCCATGGGGCCCCATGGCCAGTCTACTAAGAGAGAGTCGCCCA
>DUML01000010.1 GCA_012839895.1 Peptococcaceae bacterium
TCTTTTTTGGGCAATTATAGCCTCCATTTTTTGCTTTAACTTTTCTTCATAGACGGAAACAATAATTTGAAGGTCTTGTAAGAGAGGAATGGTAAGCTCTGCAGCAGCCGAAGGAGTTGGAGCCCTCAGGTCAGCTACAAAATCGGCAATAGTGTAATCAATTTCATGGCCTACGGCCGAAACTACAGGCACATTAGAATTATAAATAGCCCTGGCAACTTCTTCTGTATTAAAAGCCCACAATTCCTCCAAAGAACCACCTCCCCTACCCACAATGATAAGGTCGATGTTTCCATAGCTATTGGCTCTTGCGATAGCCCGAGCTATTTCCTTAGGCGCAGCCTCGCCTTGAACAGCAGCAGGGACAACCAGCAAAGAAACCAAAGGATTACGTCTCCTGGCAATATTCAAAATATCCCGAAGGGCTGCACCCGTAAGGCTAGTCACAATGGCAATGCAAGAAGGATATTTAGGTAAAGGCTTTTTATTAATTGCTGAAAATAAACCTTCGGCAGCCAATTTGTTTTTAAGCTGTTCAAAGGCTAAATAAAGTGCACCAATCCCGCTGGGATAAATCTCTTCGGCATATAACTGGACGGTGCCGTCTCTCTCATATAGGCGGATATTACCGTAAATTAAGACCTTCATCCCATTTTGCGGTTTCAAGCCTGTTGTTAAAGTTTTAGCCCTAAACATCACAACTTTCAGGCTGGCTTGGTGATCTTTAAGAGTAAAATACCAGTGGCCGGAAGGAATATGGTCTTTAAAATTGGAAATTTCACCGGTAACCCAACAATTCCAAAGGCTGTCTTGCTTGCTTAAGGCTTCATTAATCTCTCTATTAATTTCGGAAACAGAAAAAACTTTTTCCGGCAAAAAAACATACCTCGCTTCCAAGAGAATAGTTGTTAAAGGTTCTACTACCCATTAGTCTAGCCCCCTGACGAAAAAGCCCTGTACTATCTGACATGTACAGGGCTAGCACTTTGGGTTCAGAGAATGTTCTTGCGAATAAGCAAGTAAGTTGCAATTCCGGTAACCGTTATAATAATGGCGACAACTATAATAAAGCCGTAAGGATTTGCTTCTCCAAAAGGTACTTTAACATTCATACCCCAAAAGCTTGCTATCATCGTCGGTATCGCGAGAATAATGGTCATAGATGTCAAGAACTTCATAACCATATTCAAGTTGTTGGAAATAATTGATGCAAAAGTTTCGGCCATTCCCGACAAAATTCTGCTGTACATTTCAACCATTTGAACAGCCTGGTTATTTTCAATAATTACATCTTCCAACAAATCTTCATCTTCTTCGTAAATTTGAATTAGATGGCGGCATTGATTATTGGATCTGATCCTGAGGAGCCTATCCATTACAATGCCATTGGAGCGTAAGGAAGAAGTAAAATAAGTTAAAGCCTGTTGGAGATCCATGAGTTCAAACAGTTCTTTATTTTTCATGGATCGGCGCAGATCGCCTTCAATTTGCTCGCTTAAACGGCTGATTTGCCTTAAATATCTAAGATAATAAGTTGCGGACTTATAAAGAATTTGGAAAAGAAACCTTGTTCTCTTGGCAGTATTGAAAGAGCGGCGGTTGTATTCATTAAATTCCAATACAACTGGGTTATTTTCCAAACAAACTGTAATAATATTCTGAGCAGTAATAATAATACCCAGCGGGAGGGTATCATAGCTGGTCTCACTAAGCATTACTGGAATATTTATTAAAATCAAAACACAATCTTCTTCAATCTCAATACGCGGCCGTTCTTCTTCGTCAAGTGCTGCTTTTAAAAAGTCTAGCGGTGTATTTGTTTTCTCCGCGACCAACTGCAATTCATCTTGAGTAGGGTTTACAAGGTTTATCCAAGTATTTCTGACCAGTTCCTCTATGCCAAGTTCAAAATAATTAACTCCATCATTTTTATAGATTCTGAGCACTGTTTCCCCCCCTATTTATTTAGCAGGAAAAGTCTCAGAATCCAAGCCTGTCTTGATAACCGGTCTTAATCCGTGTTATTAAAAACCTGGAGAAAACAAGACGTTTCCCTGCTAAGTATTAAATTACTATTACCTCCATAGGAACTATCCCCGTCCAGTTTTCTCACCTTCTTCCCCCAAAACAACTTGTTAGAAACAATCTATAAAAAATATACTCTTTAATGTAACAGAAGTCAAACAGTAATCTTTATTAGAAAGGATTAAAGCTAAAGACTAAAACCAATTCCATTTAGCCCTCTAAGTTGAAAAGACCGGTTTCCTTGAGCGGAACCGATCTTTTCAATGATTAGGGTATTGTTTTACCTTCTTAATTTACTTTGTCTTCAAATATTCATTGATAGAAGCAGCGGCAGTTTTGCCTGCTCCCATAGCCAAAATAACAGTTGCGGCTCCGGTTACAATATCCCCACCGGCATATACTCCCGGTATAGATGTAGCCAAAGTTTTTTCATCGACAAGGATATTGCCTGACTTTTTAAGCGCCAAACCTTCGGTTGTTGTAGTAACCAATGGGTTAGGTCCTTGACCAATGGCTACGACAACTGTTTGAACCGGAAGATCAAATTCAGAACCTTCAATGGGGATGGGGCGACGGCGACCGGAAGCATCAGGTTCACCCAACTCATATTTAAGGCAAGTCATACTCTTAACGTTACCGTTTTCATCGCCATTTATTCTAATGGGGTTGGTTAAAATTTTAAATTGAATGCCTTCTTCTTGAGCATGATGAACTTCTTCAACTCTCGCCGGCATTTCTTTCATGGAACGGCGATAAACAATATAGACATCCTTAGCTCCTAAACGCAAAGCGGTCCTGGCTGCGTCCATAGCTACATTGCCTCCGCCCAGAACTGCCACTTGTTCTCCTACTTTAATAGGAGTTGCATACTGTGGGAAATTATAAGCTTTCATCAGATTAGATCTGGTTAAAAACTCATTAGCGGAATAAACTCCGTTGAGGTTTTCCCCTGGGATATTCATGAAGTAAGGAAGACCGGCTCCGGTTCCAATGAAGACCGCATCATAGCCGTTTTCCAATAATTCATGAACAGAGGTTACTTTACCGACAACCTGGTTAACCAGTATTTCAACGCCCATATCTTTAAGGCTATTTATCTCTTTCTGCACAATAGCTTTAGGAAGACGAAACTCCGGAATACCGTACATTAATACACCGCCAGCTACATGGAGGGCTTCAAAGACGGTAACAGCATGGCCTTCTCTAGCCAATTCCGCAGCACAAGTTAAGCCGGCAGGACCAGCACCGATAATAGCAACTTTTTTACCCGTGGGAGCGGGTTTTGTAAATTTAGTTGTCCCGTGAGCCATTTCATAATCGGCAGCAAAGCGCTCTAAACGGCCAATAGCGACCGGTTCCCCTTTAACCCCAAGAATACATTGCGCTTCGCATTGGGTTTCCTGAGGACAGACTCTACCGCAAATAGCGGGCAAAGAATTTTTACGTTTAATAACTTGTGCTGCCTCCAGGAAATTCCCCTCAGCAATTTGTTTAATAAATTGAGGGATTTCCACTCCAACAGGACAACCTTCCACGCACTTGGGTTTTTTGCATTGAATACAGCGTTTAGCTTCTTCAACAGCAATTTCTTGAGGATAACCCAAGGCTACTTCATTAAAGTTTTTAGCTCTTGCCACTGCATCTTGACAGGGCATCTCATGCCGTGGTGCTTTCGAAGCCATATTATTTGCCCTCCTTTGCGCATTGGCATTTAAAATTATTATAGACTAACGCCTCTTCGTTTCTGAAAAAGGCAGCACGTTTCATGGCCAAATCAAAGTTGACTTTATGACCGTCAAATTCAGGTCCGTCGACACAAGCGAACTTGGTTTCCCCGCCAACATCCAGACGGCAAGCACCGCACATGCCGGTACCGTCAACCATAATGGGATTCATGCTGACAATGGTTTTAATACCCAAAGGCTTCGTAAAATTAGCCACTGATTTCATCATTACTATAGGGCCAATCGCCCAAATAGCATCAACTTTTTCTCCTCTGTCTAAAACGGCCTGAATCCCGTGGGTAACAAAACCTTTAATTCCATAAGATCCATCATCAGTAGTGATAACAACTTCATCACTTACTGCTCTCATTTCCTCTTCCAAAATAAGTAAGTCTTTGCTTCTGGCACCAAGGATCGAAATTACTTTATTTCCAGCTTCTTTCAAACCCCGGGCAATTGGGTGAACAGGAGCGATTCCAACACCCCCGCCAACACAAAGTACTGTACCATATTTTTCAATTTCAGTAGGTTGTCCAAGAGGACCTACAAAATCGAGAAAAGCGTCCCCTTCTTGCATGCGAGTAATAAGTGCGGAAGAATAACCAACCTCTTGAATTACTATGGTTATTGTCCCTTTTTCGGGATTAAAGTCCATAATAGTCAAGGGAATCCTTTCGGAGTCTTCCTTTTGCCGGACAATGACAAATTCACCTGGTTTAGCTTTTTTAGCCACAGCCGGAGCTTGAACTTCAAGCAAAACAATTGATTCAGCCAGTTGCCTTCTTTTTACGATACTGTACAATTTCTCTCCTCCTCAATCGACAGTATTTTATAAAATCTGCAATCCCCCGCTATCCATATTACAAATTAAATGTCAATTCTGTCAAGTGAAAAAATTCATAAGCTTCTTACTTTTTGGGGACATAAATAAGTATCTTGAACGAATATTAAAGATGTTAAGCTAAGAGAGTTTCACAACAGAGACAAGCGACACCATAAGCATTATCACTGCTATATTCTGGTTTGGCCCAGTAGAAGCTGGCTTGGGAATTAAGCTTTCTGGTAATTTCTTTACGGAAATAAGCATTTGATGCTACTCCGCCTACCAGCAAAACATGATGCAAGTTTGTTTCAGCAATAGCCTTCTCCAGTACCTTGCTTATAGTCCTTACAATACATCCTTCTACTGCTCTGGCAAGATCCGCAGGCCGTTTTTTTTCTTCGATCAAACGTTGAACAGCGCTTTCTACCCCGGAAAAACTCATTTCATACCCTTTTACAGAAGAAGGCAGCAGAGAAGCGGAACCGGGAGCAGCCTTTTGTGCCAATTTTTCTAATTCTTTTCCGGCCGGAAATGGAAGTCCAAGCTTTACTCCTACCCGGTCAATAAATTGACCGGCATGCAAATCACTGCTTTGGCCTAAAATGGTGATCTCATATTTTCCTGGCGTAGTTTTGGCAACTTTTAAAACTTCGGTTGTCCCACCCGAAATATGTACTGCCAGAAAATTTTGCTGGTCTAAGCCTGATGCTGATACTTCACCGGCAGCCAGATGTCCTTCCTGGTGACTTGTAGTAACAAGCTGGATCCTTAAAGCACTGGCCAAGGAGGACGCAATAGCCTTGCCAGCAGTAAAAACAGGCATATAAGAGCCTTCTATTGGTCTGGGAGCAGTACTTACGCCTATGCCTTTAAGCTCAGCCCAAATATCAGGCGGAACTGTTTCCAGCATTTGTGGCAGAACCTGTATATGTTGAAAAAACGCTTCAGATTGGGCTAATCCTTTTTCTCCATGTGGTACTTGCAGTAGTTGGCGTTTTTCCCAGACAAGGGCTTTTTTATCATCAACGACCGCCAAAGAAGTAGTATACGCACTTGTATCAATGCCCAAAAAAAGCATATCCTATCCCCTTAAAATCATTATAGATATCCCTTATTTTTCAGAAGCATCCATTAGTTTATCAAGAATCCCGTTAATAAAGCGAGCCGAGTCTTCTCCCCCAAATTTTTTGGCTATTTCAATGGCTTCATTTATTGTCACCCTTTGGGGTGTTTCCGGACAATAAAACATCTCATAGATCGCTAGCCGCATCAGATTCCGGTCTACTATACTCATCCTATCCAAAGACCATTCATGTGCAGTTTGGGCAATCTTAAGATCAATTTCTTCTCTCTTGGCCAAAGTACCCTCTACCAAACGCCGGATGAATTCAAAATTCTTGGCGGAAACCGCAAATTCCTCGCACCAATTGCGAATTATTCCGGGAAGATCATTTTTATCGCCTGTAACATCTATTTGATACAAAACTTGAAGCGCAGTTTCGCGTGCCAGCCTTCTACTCATTTGACAGCCTCCGGTGAAAAATGAATATTTCTCATCTTGGATTTATCTTTTCTTCCAGTGAATAATTCTATGTACTAAATTAGTCAACCAAAGGGGCAGCCCTCCCTGATCCCAACACTTTCCACAATAAAAACCAAGGAAGGACAAGGAAAAAAGAAGAATTGTTTGCCAAAACCCCAAAATAATAAACAGCACAGCCAAAAGAAAACCAATCCCCAACCCCAGTGATTTGCCGGGGTGATTTTCCCAACACCACTGTAAGAGCCAAACCAGCTTAGCCCCAATTTTACCCCAATTATTTTCCATTGCGATACTCCTCGACAGCGGCTAGGTTTACTGGGCCGGTGTCAGCATTTTCACCTCTTTAACCTTTATTCCCGCATATTGCTGAACAGCTTGAGTGATTTTGGTCTGAAGACTGCTAAAAACTTTCTCTGCATTTGAATTAGCAGTTAATTGGTAGGAAATAAGTATTACTAAACCTTCGGGTTCTAGGTCAATCTCAGATTTTAACCTTTTTAGACTTTTTAAACCAACAGTGCTGAGCCTGATCAAGTCTTGAAGAGCAGTATAGCTGATCATAAACCGGCCGGCTCCTGTGCTGCCGAGAACAAAATAGTTATTCTGCAGTTCTTTCTTTTTCCAAACCCCTAATAAATTGCGAATCATCCGCAACCTCTTTCTAAAAAGCCCCCCTGATTAGGGAGGGCTGTTTCATTTCTTCAAGTTCACAATATTCAAGTTCAAATAGTAAAATATTTTATAGTACTGATAGAAAATGTATTTTTCGTAATTTTTAGTAATTCTAATTTTCCTTGGCTTCCCTGTTTTCCTGAGAATTTTTAAACGCTATCCCTTGAATATGGACATTAATTTCTAAGACATGAAGACCGGTCATCCCTTCAATTGCTTCTTTGACAGCATCCTGAACTTTTTGGGCTACCTCAGGTATGGAAACGCCATATTCCACGGCTAAATATAAATCAACAGTAGCTTCTTGTTCTCCAACTTCAACTTTAATTCCTTTGGAGACATTTTTACCTCTACTTAGCATGTTGGCTAAGTCTCCAACAAAACTTCCGCTCATCTCGGCTACACCCTCGACCTCGGAAGCAGCCATGCCGGCAATTACTTCTATCACTTCATCCGCAATTCTGACAGAACCAAGTGAACTTTCTATTTTTGTATTTACCATTTGTTAATCACACCTCAATTTAATTTTCCAACTCTAACCTGCTTACCTGATATTATAACAATCTTTAGGCTCTGGATGCAACTTCTATTCTTTCTTCAGGCAATCCGGTTATCGCAGCGGTTATTCTCATGATTTGAAAATAATCCTCATATTTAAGTTCTTCAGCCAGGACAGTAACAGTAACCTTAGTTGGGTTTACTTCGGAGACAACATCCTTATAACCCCGCATCTTCAAAACATTTTCAATTTCCCTTTCTTGACTCATTTTATTGCACAATTCCAACCAACGCTTTTCAGCCTCGGCTCGAACTTCTTTCTGATCTGAATTTAATAAGGGTTTTAGCATTTCTCTTTTTTCATCCTGCACCTGTTCTCTCTTGATTCGATAATTCACAAAATAGTTTTGCCCGCTGTCAGTGGTTAATTCAATTATTTCGCTTGTAAAAGCTATCGGATCAGCAGGAGGAAATGTTGTTACCTTGATGTTAATCTCTTCAGATTTGGATATTTCAGTTTTGGATGCTGTCCTTGTAACCTCGGCAATGTTTTCATAATTACTCCTGCCAAAGGCTAGCCAAAGGATCAAAGCAACTATTATAGTAGCCCAAATAGCCAAACTGCCGGCTAAAATTTTGGGTAACTTTGTTTTCCTTATATCTTGGTTTTTTTTTACATTTTGTCCTTTATTCAAGTATAACAATTTACACCCCTCCCAGAGGTGCAACACTAATCTTGGAGGGCGAAATATTGAGGAGAGTTTTAACCGCTTCAAAAATTTGTTCCTTAATTTTAGGATCATTGGCTCCTTGGGCTATTACCAATACACCGGCGATTTCAGGCCGCTGTTCAACAACTACTACTGGATTGGAATTACCGGCTAAAACCAATTTATTGCTTTCCGTTACCTCTTCGGTTTTCCGTACTCCCCCTTCGCGGTCAGTTTCTTGTGAAGTCCTTTTTGTTGTACTCTGGTCTCGGGCGTATTCTTTATATAAACCAGAAGTATAAGTAACCAAAACCTTGGTCTTGCCTACTCCTTTAATGCTTTCCAAATTACTGGCAATCTTTTCTTCCAAGCTTTTTTCTAAAGCCTCAATAGCGGAACTTTCTACAGGAAGAGCCGCAGCAAACTCCGTCTCCTCGTTTACTGAAAGCGCCGGCTCTTTCTCTTGAGAAGTAAAAATCATAATGGCAGCAGCAATAATTAATAAAACAATTAGAAAAAGTAATTTTTCCTTTGACATTTCTTTGATAACAGCCATACCTATTTCCCTCCTATGTTTCTTCCCTAACAATTATTATTTCTTCCGGAATTTGCATAAAGGCAGATACTTGTTTCTTGATTTCTTGGGCAAGCGGCGAATCGCCAAGCTCCTGTTCAGGAGTATTAGAATCGCCAATTCCATCGATTATAACCGGCTTTACCGGTGATATACTGATATTGTCCTGACTAAAAAAAATGTTTACTCCTAAGATTTGCGGATAATCCGCGAATCCTCCCATTTTCTCCTCTAAAGTTACATCCACCTCACATTTTTTTACCCCCTCAATAGCTTTAACCAAAACACTGATCTGGTTAACTAAAATTTTTCTATACTGTTCCCGAATGGCTTCTTTACCCGAAAGAGCTTCTCCTTCCCCAGCTAAAACCGGCAAATCGGATGACTGAGTGGAGAACCAAGCCGGTATTTCATTTTCCAAGTTTAAGCGTAGCAAATCAGCCAATGGATTAAGGACTGCCGCAATAACAAACAAACCCATGACCAGTTGGACAAAACTTTTCATTTTATTACTCGGCAGGAGCATTTCCAGAAAAGCTGCCAAAAGTAGAATAAAAGCCAAATTTCTAATAAGCGCTTTTAAACCCTCCATGCAATCACCTCAAACCTACTGCAATTCTTTAACGGAGCATAACAGCCAAGTTTCCTGCACCGACAATAATAGCAATAGCCATAAAAAACATAATACCAACTGAAGCTACTGCAACAAAAATAAATAAAAGTCCTTTAGACATTTCCTGCAGACTATCCGCCAATTCCCGCTCTCCTAAAGGCTCAACAAGAGCGGAAGAGATTTTAAAGGTAAACATCATAGCCACGATTTTAATTACCGGGGAAAGGGTAATAAAGACAATAGCAAGCAAAGCAATAAGGCCTAAAGCATTCTTAAGCAGCAAACCGGATGCTACCACCAGTTCAACTGCATCCTTAAAAAATTTCCCTACTACCGGAATAAGGTCTGCAGAGTATTTCGCCGTTCTTAGGGTAACACCATCCGCTACCCCGCCTGCAATACCTTGAATGGACATTATTCCTATAAATACCGTTAAAACCAAGCCAATGCTAAGCTTACCCCCAAATTCCAAAAGAGAAGCAAACCTGTTGAGTTTGAAGTTGGGTGAGACATTATTTAAAAGTTTTAAGACAATGCTAAAAAAGAATAAAGGGAGAACAATATTCTTCATAACTGAGGCCAAAAAAACTAAACTACCCATGACAATCGGCTTAAATAAAGCCGTACTGGTTAGGTTGCCCATGGCCAAAAGAACAGCGTACATAACTGGTAAAGTGGCTTGCATAAAGGAAACCATGTTTTCGATAGCTTGATTGCCAATATCTAAAGCTATCCGGAAAGAGGTAATGGCCAAACCGAAAAGCACGAGATAAACAAGAAGCCGGGCAACTTGCCCAACCTGGCCGCTAAAAGCTAAATGAAGCTGGTTGAGAACTGCGCATAAAACTGCCAGGACAAGCATTTGTCCTATGAGTGGCGCGTTAATAACAACTTCTTTCAGGATGGCTTTCAAAATGTTTTCACCAAGGTTTTGAGGACTTAGATTAATCTTGCCGGTTCTTAAATCTTCAAATATTTGACTTAATGAAAAGTCCGGTAAGGCTTTCTGTACGTCTTTATCAAGCTCTTTAAGCATTTCTTTTATTTGAGACAAATCAATTTCTTGTGATAAATCCACCAGCTCACCGACAAAGGGTAAGCTGTTTTCCTGCTCCTCTGCCCAAGACATCCCTGGACAAAAGCAAGCTCCGACTAAGAGAATTAAAACAATCCAGACTAGAGTTTTTCTGGTCACTTTCCGCTCACCTCACCCTAGCAGGTTTATGATGGATTCCATGATAGCTACGATAATTGGTATTGCCAAAACTATCACAAAAATTTTAGCGGCTATCTCCACTTTGGTTGCCAAAGCATTTTCCCCGGCATCCTTACAGATTTGCGAACAAAATTCAGCCAGATAAGCGACCCCAACAATTTTCAAAACAATAAACAAGTAATAAGAATTAACATTTACTTGTTCGGCCAGCTTTTCAAGAAGATCGACTACCAGCCGGACCTTATCAATAATTAAGACGAAAATTATTATCCCGGCCAAAATACTTAGTTGCAGGGCAATTTCCGGCTTTACTTGTCTAAGAACGGTCCCTATTACGGTCACAATTATTGCTATACCTACTACTTGGGCAATTTCCACAGACATAGCCTCCTAATACAAATTAAAAACTTCTTTTACCAAAGCAAAAAGATCAGCTATTCCTTGGACTACTATATAAAGGACAACAACTACACCGGCAAGAGTGACTAACTGTGCCTGCTCTTTTTTATCTATGGCATTAAGAATAGCAACTAAAATTCCAACTAGAATCCCTATACCTGCTACTTTAATTAATAAACTAAAATCCATATACTCTCCTCCCCTTCCCTAAATGATGCAGATCACCACAGCCAAGCCACCTAGAAAACCAAGATACGACCACATTTTTGCTTTCTTTTCGGCTTGTTGACTTACTTGGTTATCAATTAAACTCAGGTGCTTTTGAGCCAGCTCCAATTGTTTATGTTGCTCATTGCGATCTGACCTTCCTAAGCCTTTGCCAATTTCTTTAATTATTTTCCAATCGTCCTCGGTTAAACAGGTCTTTATTTTTTGTTCACAAATAGTTGATTCCCACGCCGAAGCCGCATTTTCCCCTTTTCTCAACTTTTCTTCCGCAATGGCAAAAAATTCTCGCCAAGGGGGCTCTGCTCTATCTTTTAAAACCCGAAATGCTTCAGGCAAAGGGGTCACCCCCCAAAAGATTTCAGTGTCCAACAAAGCTAAAGCGTTGATCATCGCTCTAATTTCTTTAGGCCTTTTTCGGATTTGCGCGGCTTTCCATAAACCTAAACAACCAAAGCCTATAATTAATATCCAGTAGCCAAATTTTAACATTTGTATTTCCTCCCCACCAGAAACTAAACCTTAAACTCCCTGCTAACTCTGCTTAAGGAATATATTTCTTTACCTATCTCTTTACCTGTTAAGAGATCATAAACACCTTCAACCGTACCTGGCCCTTGAGCCCTGCTTAAAAGTACAGCTCGGTCAAATGTTTGACTAAGCAAAAGTTCTTTAAATTGCCTTCTTTGGCTTAACTCTTCCAAAGATCCGGCATGAGCTGTGGCTAAAACTTTAACCCCACAGCGCGCCGCCTCTTTCAAAGCAGAAACATCCTCTGCTCCACCCAATTCATCCACGGCTATAACCGAAGGAGCCATTGATCTAATCAGCATATTTATACCCAAGACTTTGGGACACCTGTCTAAAACATCAGTTCGACAACCAAGATCAAAACGGGGAATGCCTTGCCACATCCCGGCAATTTCACTTCTTTCATCAACTACACCAACGGTTTGGCCGACTAAACCAAGAGCCGGAACGCCTTCACTCAACTGCTTGACAAGAAGCCTTAAAATTGTGGTCTTACCGGCCCGGGGCGGGGAAATCAAAAGCGTGGACAGAAAATTTTTGTTTTTATCAAGCAGAAGTTTAAGCAGACCAAGCACCTCGCATTGCGGTTGTCTGGCCAAGCGAATATTTATGGCCGAAATATTTCGCATTATCCTTATTTTTCCATCTTCAACTACAGTTTCACCGCTAAGCCCTACTCGATGGCCACCCGGGAGAGTTAAGAAACCTTGTCTTAACTCTTCCTCAGCCGCATACAATGAGCTGTAAGTCATTTTTTCCAGGGTACTTTGCAAATCTTCCCTGGTCACAAGGTAGGAATTATCTTTAAAACCTATTTGGCCTGCAGGAGTAACAAAGTATTCATTGTAAGCTGTGCGGAGCAACAAAGGCTGCCCGACCCTCAAGCGAATTTCTTCAATACTCTCCTTTTTACTCCAGGCCTTAAACAATGGTAGCAAAACCTTTCCTAATTGGTCGCTTAGCCAGTGAATTACTTCTTTTTCCGCATTGTTTCTTTGTTCATGTTCCTTCTTAATACTGACCAAGCCCGGAGAAAATTTATTTTTCATTTTTTCTACCCCCTGTATTAGAAGGTATGTCCCCAAAATTATTTTTAGAATTATTTCCTTTTAAGGAAATAAAAAAAACGACCTGGAACGGTCGTTGGGTTTATTTCAGAAGTCATAAATTTTATGTTAACATAACTATGTTCTATTAACAGAACTGGTTTTTATGTTTAAATATTTTCCCGTTGAAGAGCCCTATTAAGCTCTGGAAACATATGTTCCGGTCCTTGTATCAATTATCAAAACATCGCCTTCATTAATAAAGAAGGGGACTTGGACGGTGGCACCGGTTTCAACAACAGCAGCTTTTGATCCTCCAGTTGCTGTATCACCACGAATCCCGGGTTCAGTCTCAATAACTTTGAGTTCTACCGTGTTAGGAAGATCGACCCCAATCACTTCGTTATTAAAAAGCAGGACACCCAGATTCATGTTTTCCTTAAGCCACTTTACATTATCACCAATTTGAGCTTCGTTTAGCGTTATTTGCTCATAACTTTCATTATCCATGACCACATATTGATCCCCGTCTTTATAAAGATATTGCATCTCCCGGCGATCGAGTCTGGCTCTGGCTACTCTTTCGCCGGCGTTGAATTTACGTTCAATAATACCGCCGTTTCTGATATTTTTCAATTTAGTCCGCACAAAGGCAGAACCCTTACCTGGTTTGACATGTTGGAATTCCACTATTTGGAATATGTCACCATCAACTTCGATTGTTAGGCCGGTTTTAAAGTCATTTGAAGAAATCATTTTGTTGATCCTCCTGTTTTAGTATTGTGATTTGTCTGTTTCATTTCCTAATCAATAATAATGAATTGTTTTGAGGCCTGTGTCAAGACTTCAACACCATTTTTTGTCACCAGTACCATATCTTCGATGCGGACTCCCCCCCATCCGGGAATATATATTCCAGGTTCAACAGTCATAATCATCCCCGGCTCGATTATTTGCTTTTCTGTGATACTAAACCTTGGAGACTCATGGATTTCCAAGCCTACTGAATGCCCCAGCCCATGCCCAAAATATTCGCCGTACCCGTAATTTTTTATTATTTCCCGGGCAACCGCATCTACTTCCTGACCGCTCATCCCCGGCTTAATTGCCGCCAGAGCAGCTAGTTGCGCTTCTAAAACGATATTATAAATCTCCTGCTGCTTGGGTTCCGGCTTACCCAGAATAACTGTTCTGGTCAAATCCGAACAATACCACTGATATTTAGCCCCAAAATCTAAAGTTAAGAGTTCACCCCGCTCAAGCCTTTTCCCGCTGGCTGTCCCATGGGGTAAAGAAGAACGTTTACCGGAAGCCACAATAAACTCGAAAGATTTACCGCTGGCTCCCCGCCTGCGCAGAGCTAACTCTAAATTCAAGGCGATTTCTTCTTCCTTATGTCCCACCCTAATGTTTCCCAGAACTTCAGCCAAAGCCTCATCCGTAATCCTAACAGCTTGACGGATTGTTTCAATTTCGGCAGGTTCTTTAACTTGCCTTAGCTCCTTAAGTATCGCAGAAGCATCAGCCAAGGTCTGATTCTCTAAAGCCTTTATTATTTTGCGATACTCAGCCCAAGTAATGACATCTTCTTCAATCCCAATGATTTTAAGGTTTAGGGTTAGTTTTGCCAGAACTTCTTCCAAATTATTATCGACACGGACAATTTCAAAGCCTTTGGCTTCACCAGCGGCTTGTTCCAAATACCGGAAATCTGTAAGCAAATAATTATTGTGAAAGGTGAGCAAAAGCCAAGCATCTTCACTGGTAAAGCCGCTTAGGTAATATATATTGGGCAAGGACTTAATAAGAAGAGCATCATAACCTTTTTCTTCCAGTTTCTGTCGTACTTTAGCTATTCTTATTTTCTTCAACCCCTTGTTGTAAGTTTTTCTCCTGGCGATACTTCTGAAACTCCAAAGCATAAGCTAAGGCTAAGAGATAACTGTCTGTTCCTAGACCGCTGATTTGCCCCAAGCAGGCACCGGCAATTAGTGAACGGGAGCGAAATCCTTCCCGGGCATAAATATTTGATAAGTGTACTTCCAAGGCAGGAACATTAACCCCTTTAATGGCATCATAAAGGGCATAACTTGAATGAGTCCAAGCTCCGGGATTAATAATGAGAAAATCGCTGGGTTTAAGCTCCCCTATCCAACTAACCATTTCTCCTTCATAATTAGTTTGCCGGCATTCAACTTCAATACCATTTTCCCTGCCCATTGCCTCCAGCCTGGCGTTTAGCTCTGCCAAGCTTGTTCGGCCATAAATTTCAGGTTCCCTTCTTCCCAGAAGGTTAAGGTTAACTCCATGGAAAACATAGATTTTCATGCGCTTCTCCTTTTTTAGTATAGTGATATTTTAGAAATATAATGTAAAAGCTACAAGAATATATAGCAAATTTTAATCAGACGTTTAGAAATAACCCTTAGCAGAGCGATTTTCACTCTTTAGAGCCCCCTCCTTCTCCTTCCCGACGAGGAGAATTAACAATATTAATATTGCTGATCATAATTGTAGTCTCAATAATACCGCTTTGGGGATGTTCGACTTTCCGGATTTCAATTCTGGGAATAATCATGTGAACTTCGTGGGGTACTTTAGGTTCTCCGTTTCTTGTTACCCGGAATTGAGCTCCTGCAATATCAATTAGGACTTCATCACATCTATTGTCGCCGGAACACGAACTCCTTAACTCGCCACAGCACTCCGACGATTCTACTCTTTTTGTTTCAGGTAGGCGAATTTTCTGACCAACCTGGAGACAACAAGGATCAATTCCTGGATTAACCTCTACAAAATCCTGCCAGGAACACCCCTTGTGTTGCGCTAGCCGGTAAAAGTTATCCCCTGGTTTAATAATATATTCATTCACTTTTAACACCATCCCTCAAATCCATATTATGGAATTAAGGGATGTCAGGTTCATCGCCAAAGAATTTTCAAGTAGAGCACAGTTTCCGTTGGCTTTAAATCCAGTTCCTCAATTAAAAACGGATAAGTTTTAAGATTTGTTAGCTCATTTATGGCTTTAAACACCGGCTCCCGATCCCCTTGGACATAAACCTTAACAACAGCTTCGTTTAATTCGCCGTCTACACCTTCGGTAAGATGACTGATGGTTATTTCTTCAAATGTCAGGGAGTTAACCGAAAAACAATCTTGCAAAGCGGAAAGAGCGGCAGGAAGTTGAAAACCTTCCGGAATTAATGCTATTCGTTCTTGTACTTCACTCTCCAATAAACTTATTTTTTGCTCTAAAGAAACTTTGGCTGTTAAATCGTTATGTATTTTTTGGCTTAGGGGAAACGTTACAGCTACAGAAGTTATTATCCCCAAAAATAATACAGCAAGCAATCCGCCAAGAATAATTTTTTGGACTGAAAACTTATCAAGGGCTCTGCCAATTTGCCCTTCGAGCTTAAAATTAATCAAAAAATTCTACCCCTATCTTTGAACACTGACTGCAAAAGCAATCCTTCCATTTTGATACTTATAATCAGTCAAATAAGGTTCTCGCCAACCCTCGGCTGTCAAAGCGGCAATAACTTGCGTAATATCAGCATTTTCAGAGCATTCCGCCCAAAGGTAAAGCGTCCTTTGCTTATAATTAAGGCGCATAAGTTGCAAATTAGAAGGCATTAAGGCTATAGCTTTTTGTATTCTTTCCAAATCACTGCTGGAAAGCTCTTGTTTGTTTCGCCATTCTTTCCAGGCCATCTGGGCTTCATCGCTAAGCAACTTTTCCTGCTTGCTTTGCAGAAGAGCAAGCTCTGCTTGCAGAGAAAGATAGTCTTTAGCTAAAGGGGCCCAGAGTAAAATCACCGTTAAACCACATATAAGCCCAAAAGCTCCAAGTATGGCTACGATTGCTTTAGCCTTTTGGCGACGGCGGAAGATATTATAGAAATCTACATTGAGTTTTGCAGTAATTCTCAATTTCTCACCCAAAAGGGCATAAACTTTAAAACCCTGTTCTTTAACGAGCTGAGCCCAATTCCCATTGAGGTTCTCCGGCATATTTAAGCGTTGTTGAACAAAGCCGGCCTTTTGTAGCAATTCCGCCACTTTTTCGGTAAGCATACTGCTGTCAGTGCTTAAATACTCCACAGGAAGGTCCAAATCATTTAAACCCAAATAAACATGATACTTATTAAGCTCAACTTGATCTATGTCTAATTCCCTGATTATTTCCGGATATCCATCCCTGTAGAAAACTAACTGGATTCTATTCTCCTCTACCTCTTGAAGATGGAGAATTTTTTTCTTGCCACTTAATTCCAAGAATTTTCCTAGAGCATTTGCCGCATATTCCACTCCTTGCAAGACATACCCTGCCCTTTGCAAGCAATTGGCATAGGAAGCAATAACTTCTTTTTTGGCGGCAGTAACTCGTACAGTGAGATACTCCGGCTGTTTTTCTTCTTTAACCCCGTAGGAATAAACCAAACCATCCGCTAAAAGAGGAACCTCATGTTGAAGAAAATAATGCAAAGCGGAGTCCCTTTCTCGGCGCTTGATCCAGGGTAATTTAAATTCCCTGTAAAAACCGTTTTCCAAAGGAATCAACAAATACGCAGGAATTTTTCCTTTCCTCTTGAGCTGAGAGCGGTAAGAACATAAGACATCCTGCAACACAGTAAATTTGGAATTATCCCCCCGGCCAGGAAGCTTTAAAGGATAAATATGAAAAGAAATCTGAGGGGGTCTCTTACCCCAGTTTGATTGCCAAGACAGGAACCGCACTTCCTGCTCCGTTATTTCAATAATTAAAATTTTTCTTCCCTTAACCATAATTCAATCCTTAAGTCAAGAAAAATAATATGTCCCTAAGTTTGCTACCGAATAATAGCACGATCACCGCCCCGCCAGCCAAAAAAGGCCCAAAAGGAATGGGGTCTTTGAAATCCTTCTTGTAGACAATTATTCTTAAGCCCCCAATTATAACTCCTAACAGGCTGGCGAAAAACACAGCACTGAAAATTCCAGGGACTCCAAGATACAAACCTAAAGCAGCCACAAATTTCACATCGCCCCAGCCCATGCCTTCGGGATAAAAATAGGCAATGAGGGTAAAGACCCCGCCGGCTGTCCCCGCTCCCAGCAAACTCAGCCAAAATAGGGGATCTTTAGTCAACAAAGGATTGATTAACCCTATCAGGACTATTCCTAAGACTAAAACATCAGGCAAACGAAAAGTAGCAATATCAATGAAAGCCAAAGCGATTAAAAAAGCGACAAAGGCCAAATCCAAAATAATTCCTATCATGTTTCGTTCCGTACGGAATAAATAAACCAAAACAAATAGCAGTCCGGTTAAAATCTCCACCGCCGGATATCTTAAAGATATTTTAAGGCCACACCTACTGCATTTCCCCTTCAAGAGCAAAAAGCTTATTACTGGAATCAGTTCCCAAAAACGCAGGATATGACCACATTCCGGGCAATGGGAACCCGGACTGACAATCGACTCCCCCCGGGGAACCCTCCAGATTACCACGTTGAGAAAACTTCCGAAGACAAGACCAAGCACACCAAAGAATAATACATATAAAAGCATGATTTTCTAAAACTCTCCTTAATTTATAGCGAAGACCACAGGACATTACTCAAAGTGCGGTCATATACAACCACTTCGGCCGCAGATCCGTCGCTGGTCAGGTAAATCATTATCACATGCTGAGGGGGGTCCAAATTAGTTCCGGAACTAAGGGCAGCTATCCCAAATCCTTTTTGCTCCTCGGGGACAGCCTGTTGAGTGACACTTCGATCCAACTTGTGAAAATATTCAGGGATAAATCCTGAGCCGCTGATTGCTCCCTCTTCGGCCTTTAAATCACCCAAACGAGGATAAAAGCCATGCTCGATCTGATAACGGTCCAAAGCAGCTTTAATTTCTCTTCCCGTCGCAATATCGGCTCTTTCCCTGGCTGCTTCCGAGCTGGCTGATAGTCTGGGCAAAGCTACGGCTGCCAGTATCGAGAGAATGACGACCACCAACATCACTTCCAGTAAAGTAAACCCTTTCTCCTCTTTAAAGTTCATGTTTGCCCCCCTTTCTTAATTACCTAATTTGGGTACTAACGTCAAAAATGGGTAAAAGAACACCAATTGCTACAAAACCCACTATCCCAGCCATTCCCACTATTAAAACAGGCTCTAAACGGCTGTTAAAGCGCTGGATTTTTTCTTCCAATTCTCGGCCAAACATAACTGCTAAATAAAGCAGCATTTCGCTCAGTCGCCCGGCTTCTTCAGCAACCTCCAGCATCTTTATAGCTTCAGCGGGAAAATAATTACACCTGCCAATAACAAAAGACAACCTTTGCCCTTCCTTTACTGCCAGTTTTAACTCACCAATAATTTTGCTCAGCTCTCCGTTATTATCAAAAGTATCCTCCAATAATTCCAAAGTCTCAATGAGCGGCAAGCCGACCTTTAATAACCTGCCAAAAAGCGCACAAAATTGCCGCAAATCTTTATAGTGTCTGATTTTCTCCGTTCCGGGGAAAATCCAAGCTTTGGGCGCCCCTGGCCAGATTTGCTTCAGAAGAATCATTATTAGAACCAAGCCCAACCACAGGGGCATACTTTCGCCAATGAAAAATAATAATTCGGTAATTAGGGGCAATTCGGCTTGGAAGCTTTCAAAAATTGATTGATACATAGGTAAAACTACAATGCTAAGGAAATAAATAATTAGCAGGGCAGCGCCAAGGAGCAATAAAGGATAGAAGAGAACTGTTTTTATTTTTTGTTCCAAAAAATATTCTTCATCTAATTGGTCGGCTGCCTCCAGCAAGCATTCAGCTAAAGTTCCGCTTTTTTCTCCCGCTTTAACCATGGCTTCCAGAAAAATACCAGGTTGGGGAGCAAATTCTTTCAGCCCCCAAGAAAAGTCTTTACCGGCAAGGACAGCTTGCTTAACTCTTAGCCAGTGGTTTTTACGGGAAGTATTTGTTTCCTTATCTCCAATAATATCCAGAATGGTAAGCAGAGGTAGACCTGCTTCCAACAGAATACTAATCTTGCGCGTTATTTTGGTCCAATATGATTTTGCTTGGCGAGAATTAAGTCTGACAATTAATTTCCCTAATACTGACCGGCGAATGCTAACAGGATATAAATTTTGCTGGCGCAAATACTTAAGAACTAAAGCAGCTTCTTTTTCTTCTCGCACTCCCCGCAAAGTTTGACCTTTATTATCAAGGGCTTTCCATTTCCAATGTGCCATTTGCCTTATCCTTGAAGCCTTTCCCGCGCCAACTGAGGAGATATAAGTCCTTTTTTCATCAGTTCTTCCACAGCTTTTTCCATAGTCTGCATCCCAAGCTGGCTGCTGGTTTGAATTACATTTTTAATTTGGTGCGTTTTCCCTTCCCGAATCATATTCCGAACTGCCGGAGTAGCCAAAAGAACTTCGTAAGCTGCAACCCTACCGGGCTGATTAAGTAGAGGGAACAACTGCTGGGCTACTACCCCTTGCAAGACAGACGCCAATTGAACCCGGATTTGGTTCTGCTGATGGGGTGGAAAAACATCGATAATCCTGTCAATTGCTTGAGCGGCATCATTGGTATGAAGGGTACTGAAAACCAAATGTCCAGTTTCCGCCGCAGTAACAGCCATAGCTATTGTTTCCAGATCTCTCATTTCACCGATGAGTATAATATCGGGATCCTGACGCAAGGCTGCTCTTAAAGCACTTGCGAAAGACTCGGTATCCTGACCGACTTCTCTTTGATTAACCAAGCATTTGCGATGCTGGTGCAAATATTCGATAGGGTCTTCGATGGTAATAATATGGCCGGAACGGGTATTATTAATTAAATTAATCAGAGAGGCAAGTGTTGTGGATTTGCCACTGCCGGTAGGGCCGGTTACTAAGACCAGGCCGCGATGCAAGGTAGTAAAATTGGTGACAGCAGCCGGCAACCCTAATTCTTCCGGGGAGCGGATATGAAAGGGGATAAGTCGCATCACAATCCCGATACTCCCCCTTTGGCGAAAAATATTAACCCTGTATCTACCCAGCCCAGCAATACCGTAAGAGAAATCTAATTCTCCCTTTTCTTCAAATACTCTCTGTTGTTTATTATTGGTAAGTACATTAAGGAAGGCAGCCAAATGTTCCTTTGTTAAAGTTTCAGTGCCTAAAGCTTTCATTTCGCCATCTATTCTAAAGACTGGAGGACTGCTTACGGTAAGATGCACATCTGAAGCTCCTACTTCCCCCGCCTTTTTTAACAGTTCTTCCAACAACACCATACATTGTCCTCCCTGGTTTCATGATATTTCAAAATATGTAGCTAATTAACCTCATAAAATCGGGATTAATAATGTGACAACAATTTCATACGTATCATCTAATAATCTAAACTTAATTATTAAATATTCTAGTAAAAATATCAAATTCCTGCTATTAAACGCATAGCTTCTTCCAAGGAAGTATAGCCTTCAACAACTTTCAACAATGCATCTTCTTGCAGAGTTATCATCCCCAAGGCGCGGGAAGTTTTCTCCAACAAGGCGGAACTGCTTTTTTTAAGCACCAGTTCTTTAATTTCCTGATTATAAGGCAAGAATTCATGAATACCAATCCTACCGAGATAACCGGTTCCACGGCACTTTGGACAACCTTTGGCGCCATAAATAACTTCAACGTTTTGCAAATTAAAGGTTTCTTTCATCTGGGCTGAGACCGGGCGAGGCTCACGGCAAAAGGGACATAACTTGCGTAAAAGCCTTTGGGAAATTACTCCGCAGATCGAAGCAGCTACTAAATAAGGGTCAATATCCATATCTAAGAGGCGAGCCAAAGCCTCGGCCGCAGTATTGGTATGTACAGTAGACAGTACCAGATGGCCGGTAAGAGCTGCAGCCGTTGCAATCCGAGCGGTTTCCTTATCTCGGATTTCCCCGACCATAATAATATCCGGGTCCTGCCTCAAAATTGCTCTAAGCCCTGCGGCGAAATCAAGCCCTATCCTGGTGTTTACTTGAGCCTGGTTTACCCCGGGCAGCCTGTACTCAACCGGGTCTTCAATGGATACAATGTTTAAGGTTTCAGACTGCAGTTCGCGGAGCAAAGCATACAATGTAGTGGTTTTGCCGCTTCCTGTTGGACCGGAAACTAGAATTAAACCAAAAGGCAGCCGTAGAAGTTTTCTTACTCCCTCTTCCACTTCTGGGCGCATTCCTAATTCAGCCAGGGATCGTCTGGCCGTCTCCTGATCCAAAATCCTTGTAACTATTTTTTCCCCATAAACTGTTGTCAAAGAAGAAACCCGGATATCGACTGTTTTGGAAGCAACCTCCAGCATAATCCTACCATCTTGAGGTAGGCGCCTCTCAGTAACATCCATCCCGGCCATCAGTTTAAGCCTGGCAACAACACTCCTAGCCATCCCCAAAGGCAAGGTTGCCTTAACTTCCAAAAGGCCGTCAATTCGAAACTTGATCTTAAAGCAATTCTCCTGGGGTTCCCAATGTATATCACTGGCTTGTTCTTTTATTGCTTGACGGAATAAGGAATCCACTAATCTAATAACCGGAGCTTCCCGGCCGGCATCCTCCTCACTAATTTTCCAACTGCTATATGAGGCCAGGGTAATTTCGGAATCCGGAGTGGAATTATTAACAGTAAAACAATTCCGAATAGCTAATTTAATCTCCTCTGCTCCCGCCAGGTATGGTTCCACCTGATACCCGGTGTAGAAACTGACATCATCCCAGGCTTTGCGGTTAACAGGATTAGCCATGGCCACCAAGAGCCTTCCTTCTTCTAGGGCATAAGGGATTAGGGTATATTTTAGAGCTAACTCTTCGGGGATAAGCAAAGCTATGTCCGGCTTTATTTGCCAAGAAGACAAATGAACTCTCTTAATGCCAAGGAAGGCGCTTTTTTGATTCAAAACTTCCTCTTCTGGCAAATAGTCCGGCAAAAGATCGTCTATAGCCTCCCCCAAGCTAATTTTCTTCTGTAATACTTCTTTATCTTCCGGCGATATTAGCATTTGCAGCAATAAATAGTCCAAAAATTCTATCGCCCATATATCCTGGTTAACATTTTTTTGTGCAAGCATTATTCAAACAACTCCCCATATCTTAAAAGCACTAAAACTCCCTTTTCATCCCAGGCCAAAACCCCGTACCTGCCCTGTATAGCGCCCTCACATTGGGAACGGGAATAAATAGTATACTCTTCCTCATCATCCTTTTTGCTAACTTCTACTTCAATCTTCCCGCTATTCAAGACCTTTAACCCACCTGGCCAAGAGGGATCTTGGGCAAGCTGCGAGCGAGCCCATTCCAAACCGCTGTCAGCTAAATAAAGAGCCTTAACCCTTTGGGCTTCATATCTAATAATCCGCTCCTGTGAACCAGCTTTAGCCAGGACTTCATAACCCACTGAAGAAAGGAAAAACAGTACTAAGAGAATGAGTAAAGAAACATAACCCCTTTCCCCGTGGCAGCTTAATCCAAAGAAATTTTTTGTTTGATTATTCTTTCCCAATAGACTGCCTCCTTCCCCTCCCCGGCTTGGAGGCTAATTCTCCAAAGCCCTTTTTGCAGTTCGAAACAATTAAAAGCATTAAGCCCGCTGGCTACGGGATTGGGGACAGTAAGATGCTCCCGGTAAAGATCCAGTATTCCATTCCAATCCTTATCGGCAAGGTAATATTTGTCCTCAATCATTTGCTCCTCTTGCCTATAACTAACAGTAAGCACACCATTATTCCAAGTAATCCTTTCCGCACCTTGCACTGCTGATGCTAGGACTTGTCCTGCCCGTAAAAGTGCGTATTCCCGTTCGGACTTCAATTTGAGTTCATTGGCCAATTGATAATGGTTAATAAAAAACAGCAGAACAATCCCCGCTATTACCCCTGTAAGAACTAAAGACAGTAATACTTCCAGTAAGGTAAGCCCAAAATCTTTAACCTGCTCTCTCTTCCTGAACATAAAACAAGCTCTCCAAATAATAATCCCGACCCTCTCCCCGTTCCATCCACTCAACCCGCACCGTAATTAGTAACAAATCTATAGAATCCCATTCCATTTTGATAGTTCGCCAATAATTTCCCACTTTTTCCTTTTGGACAACACCTAAATAAGCATAGCGGAAAGAATTATCTTCCTTCAACTTAGCTAAAATTTCATCCATTGCCGAAGTTCCGAGGTTTACAGCCTGCAAATAATTGCTGCTTTGTCCGTTGGCTAAAGCAGCGGTGTTAATAACTCCTAAAATGACGGCAAATCCTAAACCAAAAATAAACAAGCCCACAAGAATATCCAATAAAAGATAGCCTTGATCACTGGTTTTAAGAATCTTTAACACAATTATAGCCAACTCCCCAATTAGCAATGTTTATCCAAATACCTTTGCCAACTCATTTAAGACACACTTTCCCGTGCTCTAATTCATAACTTAACGCTGCCTCATAGGGATACTCAGGAATCTGTTCCAAATACGGCCCTCGCCATTTTTCTTCTCCTGGCGGCCTTTGAACAAGGGACTGGATATCGGCCGGGTAGCTTCCCACATCCAAATAATACAGTTGAACAGCTCTTTCAATCTGCAAGAGATTGGCTTCATGCACTTTGGCCTTAACGGTTTTTTCGCTGGCAGTAAAGCTTGGTATAACCATAAAAGATAAAAAACCCAGAATTACAAGTACCAGCATTACTTCCCAGAGGGTAAAGCCTTTATCTCGGTAAAAGTTTAGCCGAAAAAGCATTGGTTCTCCTCCGCTGTTAATGTCGGTAAACTCGACGAAAAAAAATAATAGTAAACTATGCAATAACATAATTTACTATTTTTTCTATTTTTCCTTCTTTTTGAATCATTATTTTATAATTTTTTTCCAAGCAACAACAATTTCCCCGTCTTCGCAATCAGCAACTGCCATGGCTTTGCCAATGCCAACCGGCAAAACTAACACTTTATTCCCCGCTTTATTTTTCTTATCCCCAGCCATCAGTTCCAGTAAAACATAGGGGTCGCAGCTTGTAACCCAGGTTGGTAATTCCAATTTGTTTAAGATATTTTCAATTCTAGCAAGTTCACCGGCACTTAAGAGCCCCCGGTTATAACTTATGTAAGAGGCAGCCAAAAGCCCCAAACTAACTCCTTGACCGTGTGTTATCCCTCTAAAACCCTGGTCGGCCTCCAAAGCATGGCCAAAACTATGCCCAAGGTTGAGAAGAACCCTTTGGTTTTTTTCCCGTTCATCTTCAGACACAATTTTAACCTTCACAGCTAAAGATTTCATGGCTATGTTTTGTAAAACAACCAAATCTTTATTCTTAATAGCATCAACCTTTTCTTCAACTAAATCCAACAATTCCGGATCACCAACAAGGGCATGCTTAATTGTCTCGGCCAGTCCATTTTGAATTTCAACCCAGGGAAGGGTTTCTAAGGTAGTAAAATCTGTCCAGACAAACTGAGGAGAATAAAACGATCCCAAAAGATTTTTGCCGGCAGGATGATTAACTGCCACTTTGCCGCCTATGCTGGAATCAATTTGCGCCAGGAAAGTTGTGGGGATATGAATATACCTTATACCGCGCATAAAAATACTGGCAAAAAAACCTGCCAAATCGCCTATTACTCCTCCTCCCAAAGCAATTACAATTGTAGCCCGATCTGCCCGGCAACGCAAAGCCTGCTCGGTTAATTTACTGATTCTAGCAAGAGATTTTTCCTCTTCACTGTCCGGGACAGTAATCAAATCAGTACGAAAATATTTCAACCCTTCCAAAAGCTGTTCCGCATATAAATCAGCTACAATGGGATTAGTAATGATTAAATAATGTCCGCTGGCACCGTAAGTTTTATCCAAAAAAGCGCCTAACTCCTTAAGAGGAGCGCCTAAATGCAAGAAATAGCCGGGATCTTTGCCAACCTTAATTGTCTGGTGCATTCGTAAGTTGACCACCTTTCCATATGGTGAGTATTTCGGCAGCAATTGTTGCTAAATCCTTGTCTGTTGTGTCAATAATAATATCTGCCTGATTATAAATTTTTAACCGTTCATGCCAAAGCTGTTCAATTTCAATATCTTTTTTGAGAAGCAACGGACGATCTTGACGGCGCTTGACCCTGCTTAAAGCCACATGCAATGGCACATAAAGATGAATGAGAGTCCCCAGTTCATGTAAAATCTGCCAGTTTTCTTCCGCTAAAACCGTACCTCCGCCTGTTGCAACAACAGTTTGGGTTCGGCCGACTAATTTTTTTACTACCAGGTTTTCTTCCGAACGAAACCTCAGCTCGCCATGCTTGCGAAACAGTTCGGCAATCCTTAATCCGGTAACCTGTTCAATTTCTTTATCAGTATCTACAAAACTCCAGCCGAGTTGGCGAGCTAAAATCCTGCCAACACTGCTTTTGCCCGCAGCCATAAACCCAATTAAGATAATATTTTTTTTGTTCAACTCTTGATTAGATTTGTCCATCTATCAGCTACCTCACAATTTCTATCCTTGTTCTGCCCATAACCGGAGCTATAATGATTCTTCTTTCTAAACTACCTGCTTTGAGTATTATGGTCATCCCGACTGTAGGCGCCCCGGTAGGTAAAAGGGTAAGTTCGGAAGAGTTGCCGGCAAAACTCACTCCTTCCGCCAGGGAAACAGTCCGAATATATTGTCCTTCTTTAAAAATCATATACTCATTGGTAGCCGGAAAGAACTTTATTCTGTACCAAGCATTAGTTGCCATGGCCGCTTGTTGCGTTTCTCTTAGGTCTTCCAAAAGCCTGGTGGCCGAGAGTTCAATTCCTCTTTTCTGGAGATCGGAAGGAATCTTCAGATACAAAAGAAAACCCGCTCCGGCTAAGATAGCCACTACCAGCAAGATTTCAAGTAATGTATACCCTAAATTATTTTGTAAACATCTTCCCTGCCTCTCAATCATTTTCTAGTTTGCTCCTCTAACGCCTTCTGCATCACTTCTATAGGCGCTTTAATTCCCAACCAGTATTCCCAAGCTAAAGCGCCCTGATAAAGAAGCATCGGCAAACCATTTAAAGTTTTACAACCATAAAAAGCGGCTTGAGCCAAAAAAGGAGTAACTGCCGGCTTATAGATTAAGTCAATTACCCAGGCCGAAGGACGAATCCCCCGAAGTTCGATAGGAATTTTTTCCCCTTGCATCCCGATTGGGGTAGTCTGAATTAATAGATCTACTTCCTGCAGCCAGTCTCCAGCATGCAGGCCCCCCCAAGCCGCCTTACCCCCCAAAGTGGCAATCTGCTTGGCCAGTTTTTCAGCCTTGTTTTCTGTACGGTTTAAGATAAGTATATTAACTCCCCGCCGAGCTAAAGCAACAGCAAGAGCTTTGGCTGCACCTCCTGCCCCTAAGATGACAGCCTTCTTCAACCGCCAATTAAAGCCTTGAGAACTTAAAGACCGGCAAAAACCCTCTCCATCGGTATTGTGACCCAGTAAAACTCCCTTTACAACCTTGACGGTATTGACAGCGCCAATGTCCCGGGCCTCAGGGCTAAGCTCAGTTAAAAAAGGTATAATCGCTTCTTTTAAAGGGTAAGTCACATTCCACCCCGAGTAATTATGCTCCAAAAGGTAATTGATACCATCTTGAATCCCGGCAAGGGTAACAGGAAAACGATCATAAACGGCGTTAAGCCCCAATGCTTTAAACCCCGCTTCATGCATGAGCGGAGAAAGGGAATGTTCAACAGGGTAACCTATTATGGCATATTTCATAGCGTTCCTCCCATCTCCTAAGCAGTTAGCGGCCTCAAACTCACTAAGCTTAATTACATTTTTCTTTTGTTATTGTCCGTATAGTTTGCTTTACGGCCAACCAATCTTTCCAGAAAGCGGAGTACCTTGGTCCCGAGAAATTCTTTTTGATTAATGGGTGAAACCAAAATTGTTTTCATACCCATTCTGTTCCCGCCAAAGACATCCGTAAATAATTGATCGCCAATCACAGCGATCGCCGTCAGTTCTATCCCTAATTCCTCCATCCCTAATAAAAATGCTTTTTTGCTGGGTTTAGCCGCATTATAGACATAGAGAACCCCTAAAACATCGGCTACAGCCGAAACACGGTCAGGCACAGAATTATTGGATACTATACACGCTTTAATCCCAGCAGCTTTAATTTTTTCAAACCAATCAATCACTTCGCTGCTTAAAGACTTGTCATTCCAAGGAGCAATTGTATTATCCAAGTCAAGAATTAGACCTTTAATACCTTCAGCTCGGAAAAGCTCAACAGGGATGTCTTGTAAAGACTCATACTGAAAATCGGGGCGTAGCATTCCGATCATTAAATATTTCCTCTGCTTTCCTTTTTTTTACCTAAATATTATATCTTAGTAAATAAATACAGGGCAACTGCCCAGCCAGCATTTTCCTTTTCTATGATATTTATCTCGGCTCACTTTGGCTTATGGTCTTTCATTTCTTCAGTCAGTTTTTGCACAGCCTTTTTCTCAATGCGTGAAACGTAAGAACGGGATATTCCCAACAGTTTAGCGATTTCTCTTTGGGTTTTTTTAGGGCTGTTCATCAAGCCAAAACGCAATTGAATAACCATTCGTTCCCGGGGAGTTAAACACTTTAGCTTTTCCAGAACTTTTTTCTGTTCAAATTCACTTTCTACCTGGTCAGAAATGGCATCAGGATCTGTACCCAAAACATCAATCAGATTAATACTATTTCCTTCCTTATCAGTCCCAATGGGATCATACATTGAGACTTCACCCCTGGACTTTTTAAGGGAACGCAAATACATCAAAATCTCGTTTTCAATGCAGCGTGCCGCATAAGTGGCCAAACGAGTCCCCTTCTCGGCATTGAAGGTATTAATCCCTTTAATTAGACCTATAGTGCCAATGGAAATCAGGTCATCACTGTCTTCACCTGTTCCGTCATATTTTTTAACTAAATGAGCTACCAAGCGCAAGTTATGCTCAATTAGTTTATTTCTAGCGTTTTCCACCAGAACCGGATCTGGCGGTTCTTTAGTCTCATCTTTATAATCGGCCAAAATCTGAAGATATTCCGCTTCTTCCTTTTCTCCCAAGGGCTGAGGAAAAGCGTTATTATTAATATATGAAACCAGCAGGGTTATCCCTTTAATTACAGATAAAGCTACTCCAACCAAGAAAACCTCAGTAAGCATTATCCCGTCACTCCTTTGCCTGCTCTGTTATAATAACTATGCGCCGGAGAGAGGAATACTGCCTATCCAAATCTGAAAATTTAAAGCATAACCCGCTTTACCAAATTAAAATGGCTTAATTCTAGCCAAGCTTTTATCACATAAATCATAGATTATATAAAGTATACAAATTACATAAATAAAATAAAAAAATATTAGGGAGAAGACTGCTCATGATAAAAATAAGCGATAAAATGCATATTTGCCGACACACCCTCTGTTCCTGGACGAATACTGATATTGTCCAAAGCAAAAATATAATCTGTATTACGCAATAGGCTCCTAACCAGAGCATACACTTGATGCTCCGGCCCTTTACAAGTAAAGTCAATACCCATGGTATAATAACCGTCTTCTTCCTGTAAAGGACTATAATTAAGGCTTAAGGGGCTTAAGCCAAATCTCTTAGCCATATTATAAATAGTTAGCATCATATCAGGCTTGTCGGCATAGATAGGGATTTCCTGCTCAAGTTTAGCAGCTTGGGTGTTTAACACAACCACTTGGCTTTTAAGGCTGGAAAGAATCTTGGAATTATCCTCCAATTTTTGTAGATAAGCTTCCCTAGCAGTAAGGTAGGCAGTCTTATCCTTGAGAATACTTAATTGAGGTAAAAATAAGTATTGGACATAAGCGTAAAGCACCCCAAATAGGACTAAAGCCAGAAGAATTAGAATTTGATTCTTTTCTTTACTCATGCTTTCTACTCCTAGCGAGCCATTTTTAAGGTTAAGTTTAAAGTTTTAACCTCATCAGTCAAAGAAACAGAATTAAGGTCAAAATCTACGAATAAACCGGAATCCCGAAAGCTTGCCCAAAGTTTTGCCACATCAACAGGCCCGGGCAAAACTAAACCAATTTGCACCGAATAGTCGGCATTTAAATTATAAGAAGTTATTACTGTGCCAGCAGGCAAAAGCGCGGTAATTTGTTCAAGAACGATTTGTGGGTCTTTTGCTCTAGCTTCAGCTGAACGGAGGAAGCTTTCCATCCCGGCTATTTCAGCCTGCAGCCGTTCAAGCTCCAAGAGAACGGCTTCAACTTCATGATAATCCTTGATCCTTCCTTCAACTTTAACCAAGTCATGCTGTAGTTTATACTGCCAAAGCCAAGGAAAAACACCAACTAAAATTACTAAGATCAAAAGCATGGCAAAGAATATATTCCCTAACCTGCGCTTCTGGGAAGCCTGCCGCTTACCACTTTGTTCTATTCTCCACCTTTGGGCATAGTTTAATTGTGTTCTCTCTTTCATCTAATCCCTCTAATCCTCCCGTAAGGCTAAACCAAAAAGACTTCCGTACCTTTGCCATTCAAGCGATTCAACTTTACCTTTAGCCACGACCTCCGGTTTCCATCCCTCCGGAAAGCCGACAATAGTCTTAACACCCAAGCTCTCTGCCAAAACCTCGGCTAAATAGGGAAAAGTACAGTAGTCACCGGTTAAATAAATGGCGCTAACTCCCGAGCCATAATGACGGGCGGCAAAAAAACTAAGCAATTCCGCCAAGGTTGTCAAGACCGGTTCCAAACAGCTTTCCAATTGCTCTTGGAGATTTCCTGTTTGCTGAAAAGCCTTGTCTCCGGTCAAACTTAAGAGAGTCTTATCTATATCCAACGTATCGGAAGAACTGTCCCTTTGTCCGTCTCCATGATGTTCAAGTTCCTTGGATAAGTCCGGGTTATTTTGAGACACCTCCAACTCTTGTTGAGGGACATCAATCACCAAATTGTGTTTCAGTTTTTCTTTAGGGACAAAAAGGTCTTCCAGGGTAAATTCTTCGCTATCTGACTTGATGTAGTTAATATTTAAAGCTGCCGACCGGAAGTTTTCTTGAGAGCGGTCAAGTTGTTCCAAAGGATCCGGTTCATCTGCCGGTTTCGGCGCATCCCTTTGCTCAGACTGGACATTAACACTTAACCAACCCTCTTGGCTTTCTTGGCTTTCCTTTCCTTCATAGGTCGGCTTTTCCATAGGCAAAGAAAAATCCAACTGCGGCAAAGTTTTTGTCAATTCGGTAAAAATATCGTCATCCAGACGTAAAAGCTCTTCCTCCAAAGCATCTTGCTCTTGTTGGGACTCTTGGTTTTCCTCCGTCTTTACCCTCAGCAAGTCTGATTGTTGGGCATAGTCTTCTTCTGGTAAATATTCAAGATAGTTATCACTGTTCCAAGTCTTGATTTCCATTAAATTATCTAAGTTCTTTGTTCCGAGTTCGCTATCAGCTTCTGAGCCTGTCGGTTCCAACAACTTCTTCAATTCCTCAGATTGCAATGAATTGATTATTTCATCCAAATACCGATCCCGTTCTTGGAAAGAAGACGCATCTGAGCTTTCCAAGGTTGCTTCACTTTCAGGCCGGTATTTCTCTTCAGACAAGTATTCCTCTTCCGACAGATCTTCCTCATTAGGCTTATATTTCTCTTCAGGCCGATATTCCTCTTCAGAACGGTATTCCTCGCCCTGGTCATTTTTGAGTAAGGGAACATCCTGAGAGGCTTCTTCAGCTGAAAAAAGCTCAACTTCATCCTCCAGGTAAGAGGAGAGGTATAACTTGATTTCTTCCTCCTCTGCAAGGGCTGTCAAGGCAGTCTTTACTTCCGGAGAAATCTCTTCTTTTTCTTGAAGCTCAAGGGGTTCTCCCCGGACGTAATTTTTAAGTTGTTCCAAGACTTCCCGACAGGCGAATTCCTGCTCGGAATAAAGAAAGAACAAACCTTTTTCCAATAGGACAAATTCAACCCTATCCGCATGCATTGAGACAATAGCCAGGTCAGCTGCAAAAGGAGCAGATTCGGCCTTATTATCGTCCTTGTAGGTGTTACCTGCTACTATGCTGGAATAAAGTCTGGCCAGGCAATCAGCAGTCAAATCAATAACAGCCGGCTCAAAACTGAGATACTCACACAATGATAAAATATTCTGCATCCTATCCTTGGGGAAAGCCGCCAAAAGAACATCCATCATCGGTTTTTCCCCGTCTCTGTATTTCCTTAAAAGTCGATAATCTATAATATAGTTTTGCACATTAATAGTAAAATACTGATCAATATTATTGGTGACCAATTTCTCCAAATCTTCCGCCGCCATCTGTGGAAGACTAATCACTCTGGTTATTAGGCCGGAACTGGAAAGAGCCAACTTTAATTTCCTCAATGGGACCCTTTGTCTAGTTAGCCAGTTTTTAATAGCGGCAAATTCCTCCGGAGTAAGACTTTGAGCTTCACCCTTCTCATCCTCACGGAACCGATACTCCGCAAGAAACAAAATTTTCATTTTCTGACTCTTCCCTACTGCGATCTTGGCCACAGTAATATTTTGCATGGTAAGTACAGCCAGCCATTGTTTTTTCATCCGCCCAAATCTCCCGTCCTCTGAGATCATAACCTTTTTCACAATTATTGTTGAACTGCAAAGGATAAAAACCTCGGAAAAAAATGGTTCTTCATTTTTCTCTCAGTTTACTATATCTGAGCTCAAAATACAATTCAGGAGATTTTTTAGTGTTTTGAGGGGAAAAGCTTTATAATAATTGTTTTTACTAGTACAATTAAATTGTTATCGTAACCTGTTAAAGAGGTTAGGAAAAATGCTGGCGTCCAAGGGATTTTTCAGAAAAATTAAGGAAATTAGGGGCTTTACCTTACTGGAGATAATGATAGTGATCTCCGTATTGGGTATTATTATGCTTATCGCTTTCCCTAATTTTCGTAGTTTAAGGATCGACCAAGCACTTTACACCGAAGCCACCAAAATCAAATCTGACTTCCGTTATCTGCAGCAAATTGCTTTTGATACCCAAAATACCTGCCAGATGATATACGGTGAAAACAATTATACACTAAAATTAACCTCTTCACCTGACATCCTTAAAAATGAAAACTTGGAGAACAACGTCCGATTTCTCAACTCCGGTACAATTACTATCGGCGGCGACGGCCTACCGAAAGGGACAAGCTTTCCGCTTACCCTGACTTTAGTTAAAGACAATATAAAGACAGAAATAAAAATTCATTCCGGTGGGAAGATAGAAATCCTATGAAAAGAATGTTAAACAATAAAGAAGCAGGTTTCACTTATATGTCTTTAATCATTGGCATGACCCTGTTATTGCTGGGATTAAACTTTTTCACGACTCTCTTCAGAGCTGCCCGGACCAGTGTGCTAACAGCTAAAGAAGAAATGGCTATGGCCACTGTAGCTCAAAACATGGCCCAAGTTTACCTGGCCACAAATGATGAAATCACTGCCGAAAATCAAGGCAAAGAACAGGGGTATGAAACTGTTGACTTAAGTATTTCGGCAGGCCCTGAAAAGGATCTAAAAACCGTTACTATTACTGTTAATTCCAAAATTTACGCCGATCCAACAAGCCCTCAATATATTGAGCCTTATGTACTGGTTTTTTATACTCCTGCCTTGGAATAATTTTAAGCCCACAAAGGTTTGGTGTAATAACCTATGAAACAAAACAAAAACACCGGATTTACAATTTTAGAAATCCTGGTAACCTTAGGGATCTTAAGCATTATCCTTATGTCCGCTACTACCCTTTTAACTTCCAATATCAAAGCTGTCCAGGCAGTAGATAAAAATGTGGAGCATACACAAAACCTAAGAATTGCCACCAACCAAATTCTCGATAGGATCAAAAAAGATAATGCCGTCAAAGTCCAATATGAAGCCGGTGTATTAATAATTAATGACAAGCCCTTGTTAGATACAACAATAAAAACTACTAACAGCAATTCTTCCCAACTCTGGCTTTATCCTAACGGCAACACTGCCGAATTAAGAGACGCAACTGGTAATAACCAGGTTCTGGCGGAGTACATTGAATATATCACTATTGATGATGAACCTAACGGGAAGCCTTACCTCAATATTAAAATAAAAGTTGCTGAAATTGAAGAAGCTGTCCTGTCCATACCAAAAACCTTTGCTTTTTCTTCGGAAATACCCGATAGTCCGGACGATCCCAATGCTTTCTGGGGAAAATACATTACCTTTTCCCACCGTCTGGAAATTCAAGATGCAACCATCAACGGACCTGATGTCTATGTCTATGTGGCTAACCGTAATGGCTCAACTCTCCAAATCCACAACAGCACAACGAAGATTAAGACTGCCAGGGTTTATGTTGAAAAACACCTTGTTATCCATGATGCTGTCTTGGGCAAAGATGACGGCTCATCCATCTTTTATGTTGACGGCAATGTTACTTTTGTCAATCAAGCTAAGATTATTGGCAAAGTTTATTATACAGGCAATGTTAATCATGACAAGGAAGACGACAACCTGCACAAAGTTGATTCCATTGACTTCCCTGAAATTTCTATGCCCGATCCTAAGCCTGAAGCCTGGTTTGCGGAAAACGGCTTTACTGCCGATCCCACGCCCCGCAATAATATGAAATACAGTGGTAATGACTATATCCTTCTTGATAATGTCACCGCTGGCAATGTCTGCATCTATACTTCTTATACAGGAAACGCAATAGAATTACGCAACCACGCCACCAATGTCAGCGGGATATTGTACGCTCCTTATGGCACGGTCTTAATCCGCAGCGGGGCTACATTCAGCGGTTTAATCGTCGCCGATGAGATTATTATTGAAAACAGCAATACTACGGTAAATTTCCAAAGCTTTGATACTAGTGATTTGCCCTTTCAAATTCAAGATTAAATCAATTTACTGCAGCAGGGAGGAAAAAATAGGTGAAACATCCCAAAGACAAAGGCTCTATTTATATTACAGTCATGATCATCTTGGCTGTACTCCTAATGCTGCTCACCATGTTAATGATAATTACAACCAAAGACATCCGAACTACACATCTTTATAGCCAGGGAATCCGCGCCTATTATCTTGCCCACAGCGGTCTGGCTCAAGGCCTAGCCTATGCTAAAAGCAATCCGGAAGAAAACCAAACAGAAGTCATTGAAAATCCTTTCCCCGCCCAGTACCCTGCCTATCACCGTTTGGAATGGCAGGTGGAGTATAACAAAGACGAAGATAACTATATAATTACTGCTACCGGCTACTATCATTACAATAAGAAAATAACTATCCAGCGCCGGCTGGAGGCTATTGTCCGCATAGAGGACGATTTGGTAGAAATACTTAGCTGGCGGCAAAAATATAAAGAATAAGGCTTTCTTTTTACAGATTTTCGGAAAGGGTAAAAAGTGTACAATCTGTATTTGTTCCGAAGATAGTAAAGACTTTCTTTTTACAGATTTTCGGAAAGGGTAAAAAGGGGTAAAGCCACGGAAATAACCATTAGCCCGACAAAAATACCGATAATAATAGTGAATGCCGGCTCAACTAAAGCTACCATCCTACTGATGCCTATTTCTACCTGCTTATCATAATACTCCCCAATTTCCTCCATTAAATTGTCTAGCTGACCGGTTTCCTCACCTATGGTCATCATCTGAATAACCATCTCATCAAAAAATTTTTCTTCTCTGAAGGCAGAGGCCAGCCCTTTGCCTTTTATTATTTGCTCTTTAGCCCGTAAAAGCGCCTGGCGAGAAACCTCATTCCCTAAAACTTTTTCCAAATTATCCAAAATGGGGATAATAGGAATAGAAGCCTTCAAAAACAAAGCCATAGTCCGGCAAAACCTTGCTGTAATTACGTTTTTGAGAGTTTTGCTCACCAAAGGGATTTTCAACTTTGTAGCATCAATTATTAATCTATATTTAGGGATTCCTTGCAAACGCCAATATAAACCACCCAGAGCCACAAAACCTAAAACTAAAAATAAGCCTCTACTGGATAAAAAGGCGGCTGAGCCAAGCATTATCTTTGTCAAGAAAGGCAACTCACCGCCTGTTTCAGTGATGAGGCCGCTGATTTCCGGTAGAATAAAATTTAAAAAGAAAACAATTAAGCCGATCATTACCACCGTAAGCAGCAAAGGATAAATGGAGGCACTGGCAATCTTTTTGCGGATAAAATTCTCCCGTTCATAATACTGAGCCATATTAATTAAAACGCTATCCAGCTGCCCGCTCTCTTCCCCGACTTTCACCAAATTAATCAACAAAAGTGGCAAAGAAGCGCCACAGGCTTGCATGGCAGCCGATAAAGAACTGCCCTTGCTCACTTCCGTAATCAGAGAAGCAATAACCTTTTTGAGTTTCTTATCCTTAGTTTGAACTCTTAAAATCTCCAGCCCTTTAACTAAGTTGGTTCCGGTACGGATTAGCATCCCCATCTGGGTACAAAAAGCGGCAATGGTTTCATAGCTTAATTTGGTCTCAATAGCCTTATTCATCCAATTAAAGATTTTTCCAGACTTCTTGAGCTCAATTAATTGCCACTTATTGTCCAGAATAATCTTCTTGGCCGCTTCCTGATCAACGGCCTCCAGGACCCCTATTTGCAAATTATAATGTTCATCAATAACCTTATAACTAAACTGCATACCTTTCCCGCCTATTCATTGCCAAAGGTAACCCTTAAGAGCTCCTCCACAGTGGTAACACCTTGGAGCACCAGTTTAACCGCGGCTTTTCTCAAAGGAAGCATTCCCAAGGAAAAAGCGTATTCCCTTAATTCATCGGTGGTTGCCCTGTTGTCAATTAAACTGCGTAAGCCGGAATCTACCGGCATAATCTCAAAAATACCCTGCCTGCCCTTATAACCGCTGAAGTGGCAGTAATTACAACCTTTACCCCTTTTAAGACGGATTTTTTGGCCGGGATTAACCCCTAAAAGCTTCAAATCAGTATAATCTGCCTCGTATTCTTCCTGGCAATTTGGGCAAACAGTGCGTACCAGCCTCTGGGAAATAACCCCGACCAAAGCAGCTGAAATCAAAAAAGGCTCAATTTTCATATCCACCAACCTGGTAACGGCACTGGCAGCATCATTGGTATGGATGGTAGATAGAACAAGATGTCCTGTTAAAGCTGAACGGACCGCAATCTCAGCCGTTTCCGTATCACGCATCTCCCCGACCATAATAATATCCGGGTCTTGCCTTAAAATTGCCCTTAAACCCGTGGCAAAAGTAAGTCCGGCCTTGGTATTGACCTGAATCTGATTAATACCTTTAAAAATAAATTCCACTGGGTCTTCCAAGGTGACAATGTTTTTATCTTCGGAATTTAGTTGATTTAACATGGTATAAAGGGTAGTGGTTTTCCCGCTTCCTGTAGGGCCGGTTACCAGAACTATACCGTAAGGTTTTTTAATTAATTCCTCAAATTGCTCCTGCTGGAACTGATCCAAACCAAGCTTTTCCTTTTCCAGAATAACATTAGCCCGGTCGAGAATACGCAAAACCACTTTCTCGCCAAACATGGTAGGTACAATTGAAACCCGTAGATCAATCAAACGATCCTGGGTTTGGAAAGTGATCCTGCCGTCCTGGGGCAGCCTGCGTTCGGCAATATTTAAGTCCGACATAATTTTGACCCGGCTCACAACCGGGCCGGACATGGAAATAGGTGTACGGAGAATTTCCCGCATCACGCCGTCAATCCTGTAGCGCACCCGCAACTCATCCTCAATAGGCTCGATATGAATATCGCTGGCATAATTATTGACGGCATTCTCAATTACCGTATTCAAAAATCTAATAACCGGGGTTTCTTCATCTTCCATCCCCGCAGGCACGGAAGCTGTCATCAGTTCCACGGCCGCCGCCACCGGTGAAACCTGGCGGGCATATTCCCTGGCGGCTTTTTCCGCCTCACTGCGCCCATAATGACGGTCGATAGATTTTAAGATATCGGCCTTTCTGGCGAGGACCGGCCTAATAAGCATTCCCGAAGCCAGCCGGATATCATCCAAGGCGAAATAATTTGTAGGGTCATTTACAGCAACAACCAACCTGTTATTATTTACATCTACAGGCATTACCTCATATTTACGAGCCACGGCTTCCGGCAAAAGCTTCAATACTTCCTCAGCTACAACAATCCGATTAAGGTCAATAATCGGAATATTTAGCTGCTGTTTCATAGTTAAGAGAATGTCTTCTTCTTTAACATAACCCAAATGGATGAGGGCTTCCCCCAATTTCAGACCCAAGCTTTTTTGCCTGTCTAAAGCTTCCTGCAACTGCTGCTCCGTAATAACCCCGCCGGCCAGCAAAATTTCACCCAATTTTTTTCTCATTAAAGCCATGGTACGCCCTCCTTCCTCTTTTGTTTACAATTATAACAAAATAGAGTAACTTTAGAATAAAATAATAACACTCTGTAAAAGTTTTACTTAATTCAACACTTCTGTCATAGTGGCAAAATCCTATACATAAGGAAAGGGTGTCAAAAAACACCCTTTAAAAGTAAAAGCTATTAAATAGAAGATTCCTTAATTATGGAGTAATAACAACAGTTTTGTCAGTTAGTAGCTTTCCACCAGTACCATAAGCAAATATAGATACTTTTTCCACTTTTGAATTTTCATTAGCTGCCTTAACAGTAACAAGCACCGCTCCTTCAGCATTAGGTATTGTCGTTGATAAATCAGGGGGTTCATTATTATTATGCGGTTGTAGTACAACAACAGAAGAATTTGCTGAAATTGCGTCCGTATCAGGAGCTGATACAGCATTCGCCGCTTCACTTGTTATCGGGTTTACTAATTGTTTGCTAGTATCCGTAAACGTAAATGCATTTACAATTTCAGCAACAACATCTGACTGTTTAACCTTATTAGCTACCCATTTATCTATTTTGCTTTCAACATAAGCTTGAACCACTCTTACATTGGTATCCAACCCTGCTTCCTTTGCTTGAGATTTGATAGTACCAATCCTCGGTACCAACACAATCGCCAAAATCCCAATTACCGCAATAACAATCATTAGTTCGATTAGGGTAAAACCTGAATCTTTTCTCCTTCCCATCACTTTTAACCATCCTTTCTCCTCTAAAAAATAAAATCCACACTTTTACTTTTAAAACTAATAATATCTCCCTTAAATATACAGAGGCCAGTCCTATTCGTCAATAAAAAAATATACAATTTTTTCAAAAGTTTTTCCTTAAACTTCCATGAATTGTATGACAATTGGCAGTTTTTCGATGTTTTTTTTCAAGTCGGGCCAGCAATATTTGGTTGTTTGGATCAATACTTCCCCACTGCCACGATCTAAAGTAGTAACTGTTCCTAGGTGTCCAAGCCCCTCTACATACTTGACCAAAAGCTGAATATCAGGGCGGGAAACCTTGGCTTTAAGCAAAAAATCGCTATCTTGCCAGGGGTCTTCCGCAGAGCTTAATTGCTTGTTTTTCTCCATAAAGACGGTCTCCTTTACAGTAAAATTCTGGAATAAACCAAAACGCCTCTTAATAGGACCTTTGGCCTATTTTGCTAGTCCCAATTTTAATATTTTCTTTTCACTTTTTCTTTTAGTTTTCTTTTTTGTTTTCGAGGTTTTCTAAGAATACTGTCTAAAGCCTTACTAAAGCCTTGCTTTACGCAAAATGCTATAGGGCTTTAATGGTTTGGGAACTTCTATTCTTAACTTCTGTTGGGGGTGGCGGGCTACTTCCACCGGGTTGCCTTCTTCATCCCATAGGGCACTGACTTGAAAAGTCCAGGGATCTTCACCCGGAGAGAGGACTTCCACTTCTTCCCCCACTCTAAAGTTATTGCGTTGTTCAATCCAGGAGTAATTAGTGTCAAAAGGCTGCTCTGCTGTTAGGACCTCTGCTAGGTCTTTTGTTGTTAAGTCCTTAGAGCTGCTTGTCTTTATTGGCTCCTCCAAAACCTTGGCTACAAAGCTGTATTCCCGGATGTAATTAGATGTTTCCATATTCTGAGCCTCCGCACCGGGTTTGCCAAATAAGAAGCCCGTCGAATAAGGGCGGTGACTAACTTTATCCATTTCCTCAAGCCACTGGGGAAGTTTTACTTTGAACTTTTTAAGACCCTGCTCCCAAAGAGTATCGACAGCTTCCCGGTAAACTTTAACCGTGCTGGCTACATAATAGGCGCTTTTCATTCTACCTTCAATTTTATAGCTGGCCAGGTTCAGACCTTGCAGCAAGGGTAAATGAGGCAAAAGGCAGAGGTCATGGGAATTAAAGATATAACTGCCGCGGGCATCCTCCTCCAGGGAGAAATATTGACCCGGCCTTTTTTCTTCCACCAGGGCATAACCCCAGCGACAAGGATGAGTGCATTCTCCCCTGTTGGCATCCCGACCTGTAAGGTAGTTCGATAGCAAACAGCGCCCGGAATAGGACATGCACATAGCCCCATGGACAAAAATCTCCAAATCCCCCTTAACCTTAGCCTTCAGGCTTGTAATCTCTTCCAAGGTAAGCTCTCTGGCCAGCACTACCCGTTTTACCCCTTGGGAAAACCAAAAATTGGCGCTTAATGAATTAGTACAGTTAGCCTGCGTACTGAGATGGACAGGGAGTTCCGGCACTATCTCCCGGGCTACAGCCAAAACCCCGGGATCGGAAACAATTATCCCGTCAACATCGATTTCGCGAAGGTACTTCAGGTAAGGGTTTAAGGAGGAAAAATCCTTTTCATGGGCAAAGATATTAACGGTTATGTAAATCTTTTTTTGCTGCTGATGGCAATATTCTACTCCTTTACGCAGTTCTTCTTCCGTAAAATTGCCGGCATAAGCCCTTAAGCCAAAGTTGCTACCTGCAGCATAAACAGCATCAGCTCCGTAGGCGAGAGCAAACTGCAATTTTTCCAGGTTTCCGGCCGGAGCTAGAATTTCAGGTTTATTCATGATGACCTCCCATTAATACTCTAGTTGGTTAACAACAAAATCTGCTTAAGTATAAGGCAAAAAGGACCAAACTTATTAAACGGACTAAATTTATTATAAGCCCGAATGGCTCCAAGGCCAAATCTTCACTGTTTTTCATTCTTTCATTATACATCGTTTTCATAAGGGACATTTTCCTTGATGAATTTTACCATGAGTTATCCCATCATTATTGCAGTTAATAACAAATACTTCCTCTCCCCTTGCCAAAATTAATAAACTGTAGTAAAATTTTTTTAAAATTCATTGAAATGAATTGAGAAAAGCATTGAAGAGAAATAGTAAATCCAAAGCGGTAGTCTTAGCGAGCCGGAGACGGTGGGAGTCCGGTACAATCCCTTGGATCGAATGGGTCTCGGAGCTGCCAGCCGAAAGAGCGCAAAGCCTTTAGTAGGTGAGGCCGGGGGTTTCCCGTTATAGGAACAGGATATCGAGCTGACTTAATATTTGTTGGCTCCGTATCTGGAACGAGGCATCTCGCCGTTTTAGATTCGGCTGGATGTAAAGCAAGGTGGCACCACGAAAGCAAAGCCTTTTGTCCTTACAGGCAAAAAGGCTTTTTTATTTTCTCCTCTACAAATTCTTAATATTACGCTCTTGCCCATCCTCTGACTTTTCTCATTCACTTTACAGAATTCCAAATACTTTTACGGGAGGTTTTCACAATGAGTACTGAAAAAAAGGGTTATTTTGGTGAATACGGCGGGAGTTTTGTTCCCCCCGCTCTCCAAGCTGTTCTGGATAATTTAGCTGAAACTTTTGAAAAGTATAAGGACGATCCGGATTTCAACAACGAACTGGCTTATTACCTGAAAGAGTATGCGGGCCGTCCAAATCCCCTGTACTATGCCCGGAAACTATCCGAAAATTTAGGCGGGGCAAAAATTTACCTGAAACGGGAGGATTTAAACCATACCGGTGCCCATAAAATTAACAACACTATTGGTCAGGCGCTTCTGGCAAAAAGGATGGGCTTAAAAAGGATTATTGCCGAAACCGGCGCCGGCCAGCATGGAGTGGCTACAGCTACAGCCTGTGCTCTGTTTGACATGGAATGTGTCATTTATATGGGGGAAGAAGATACTAAACGTCAAGCCCTCAATGTCTTTAGGATGGAACTATTAGGTGCCAAAGTCGTAGCCGTGACCAAAGGTACCCGAACCCTTAAAGATGCCGTCGATGTCGCTTTAGAAGATTTGGTACAAAATCACCAGGATACTTTTTATATGCTGGGTTCTGCCGTCGGCCCTCATCCCTACCCTACTATGGTTAAGCATTTCCAGTCCGTTATCAGCCGGGAAGCCAAAGCTCAAATCCTGGAAGCTGAAGGCAAACTGCCGGATGCTGTCCTGGCTTGTGTTGGCGGCGGCAGTAATGCTATTGGTATGTTTGCCGAATTTATCCCCGAAAAAAATGTCCGCCTGATTGGTGTGGAACCGGCCGGTAAAGGCCTGGAAACTGGAAAGCATGCCGCGCCTATTTGTGCCGGTAAACCTGGAGTCATCCACGGCTTCAAGTGCTATGTTATGGCTGATGAACAAGGTGAACCTTTACCTACCCATTCTATCTCCGCCGGCCTGGACTATCCGGGAGTAGGTCCTGAACACTCTTACCTGCACGATATCGGCCGGGCCGAATATGTAAGTATTACGGACGAAGAAGCCCTGGAAGCTTTTCATACTCTCTCCCGGACCGAAGGTATTATCCCCGCCCTGGAAAGCGCCCATGCCGTTGCCTATGCCCTTAGAATAGCTCCTCAGATGAATAAAGACCAAATTCTGATTGTTTGCCTTTCTGGCCGCGGTGATAAAGATGTGGGCCAAATCTATGAAATGTTGCATAAGAAATAGAAATTGAAGAAGTGTAAGAATTATTTTAGAGTTTAAAATATAAGATCCCTATCTCCTTCTGTAAGATGAAGAAGATAGGGATATTTTTATTGCTGATACCTGTTTACATTCTGCAAATGCTCATTATAGGTAGTAGCAAAAGCATGGGTGCCATCATTTTTGGCCACAAAATAAAGATAATCGGTTTGAGCCGGGTACAAGGCGGCATTTAAGGAGGCATGCCCCGGATTAGCAATAGGTCCCGGGGGTAAACCAGGATATTTATAAGTATTATATGGAGAATCGATTTCCGTATCTTCAATTGACAAGACCGGCTTAACCTCACCTAAAATGTACTGGACTGTAGCACAGGACTGGAGAGGCATCCCTAGGCGCAAGCGATTCTCAAAAACCCCAGCAATTATTGCTCTTTCTTCCTGCTTCACAGCTTCTCTCTCCACTATGGAAGCTTTGGTCACCCAGGCATAGACAGATGTATTTAATTCCTCTAAGCGAGCTTTAACTTGGGCTGTTAATTCCTTTTCAAACCTTTCCAAAAAGCGATTAATAACCTCTCTGGGAGTAGATTGACGGTCGAAAAAATAAGTATCCGGGAAAAGAAAACCTTCCAAGCGCGTCTCCCCGTCAGGAACATCTTTTAGGAAACTATAATCTTTAGTCCCAAAGGACTGCATAGCCTGGTAAAGCTCTTTCTCCGTACCTAAACCGTTCTTTGCCAAGGTACTGACGATCTCCGCCACTGTATAACCTTCCGGAATAGTCACTTTAATGTAATCCGGTTCAGGCCCTTGAAGTAAAATATCTAAGATTTCCCGGGAACTAAGTGCCGGAGACAAATAATACATACCGGCCTTTAACTTGGCATCGGCTTTTTCCACCCGGCAAAGTTGACGAAAGGCTTCCGCACTGCGGATGATTCCCATTTCTTCTAAAGCTTTGGCGATTTGTGAGGCACTCATACCCTCTTGCAAAACAAAAACTTGTTCTTGCCCGGAATCTGCTACCGGTTTAAGGTTTTCTGACCACCAAAAACCTAAGCAAATTGGCACCAGAACTAAAAAAATTACAACCGTATAGAGACCAACCCTCTTCCGGGCAGGGGTACTGCGACGTCTTCTTCCCATTTTACTTCTCTCTTTCTCTTAATTTAACATTTTGAGCTTGGTCACCTTCATTATAACCTTTTTTGCAACAATAAGAAACTCACGAATTTCTTCCGTGAGTTTCAAATGTTGTTAGCTTTACTATTAATACCTAGAAAGGTTATGTCAAATGCTTAGGTGCCTATTTCTATTCTTCCTCGTCTTCCATATCTTCCATTTCTTCCCAGGCATCGGCGACTTTTTCCCATTCTTCATCGTCTTCAATATCAACCAACATTTCTTCACCATTTTCATCCTTAACAACTTTCAGGATGACAGCTTCAGCTTCGTCTTCTTCTACTTCTTCCATTGGCAGAAGAACATAATAGGTATTGCCTTCCACTTCCAGAGTAGCTAAGTGCATGAACTCATGTTCATTCCCGTCGTCGTCATTTAAGACAACAACATCATAAACTTCTTCCATTTCATCTTGTTTATTAATTTCATCTGTCATATGATTTCACCTCTTAAAAAATATAATGTAATTGTACCTTTCCAGGTAAAGATTGTCAAATAAGAATAATAAGATTTTAAAAATATATTTGGATATTTAATTAGTTTCGCCGGCTGTCCAAATATCCCTGTAGAATAAATACCGCAGCCATCTTATCTATGACTTTTTTTCTCTTAGCTCGGGAAAGGTCTGCTTCCAGTAAAACCCGGGTAGCTCCCATCGTACTTAGGCGTTCATCCCAGAGAATAATTTTTAAGGAAAACTTCTTTTTTAAGACCTCAGCAAATTCTTCCGTCAACTTAGCTCTTTCCCCCAGGGAACCGTTCATATTCCGGGGATAACCGAGAACAATTTCTTCAACATCATAATCTGCAATTATTTGAGCCAGTTCCTCCATTTCCCCCGGAGATCTTTTAATTACTTTCAAAGCCTGCGCAGTGAGAGCCAAAGGGTCGCTCATTGCTACCCCAATTGTTTTCTCCCCCAAGTCAAGACCCATTATCCTCAAGCTTCTAACCTCCCAACAACAGTATGTACTAATCAGACGATTTTCAAACAAAAATGGGGACAGACTCTACCGCAATAGCCGCAAAAAACACATCTTTCCTGTTTGACAGTGGCTTGACCATCACTAAGGTTTAGCGCTCCTTGGGGACATATATTAACACAGTTTCCGCAGCCTTGACACCAATCAGCAATATATAGTTTTCTTTCTCTTTGCCTAATTTTTTGACGAAGTTCCGGGCTGATCTCTTGCCCGTCTAAGACAGCAAGATTAAAATCCACTTCAGCAGTTGAAGACATTCCTAAAGCCATAGCCTGGACACCAGGGATACTGCGGATAAACTTCAGAGCTTTTTCCGGTTCACCGGTTAAATGCCCTCCCCCGAACACTTTCATGGCATAAAGGCCTATTCCTAATTGGGAAGCAAATTCCAAGGCTTGCAACATTTCATGCAAACTGCCGTCAATAATTCCTAGGCCCTTGTAGTTTAACAGCGGATGGATGATATCCAGCCCTGGTTGCAACGCTCCGCCTCGAACACCCTGGACAGCATGCGTAGATATCCCAATAAAGCCTACTAAGCCCTTAGCCTTGGCATTTTGCAATTCTTCCCAAGCTCCGGCATGGCCTTGTAAAGTTAAATGGTTTTCCTGTTCATGCAATAAAAAAATATCAATAAAATCACGGCCAAGCTCCCGTCTGGCTTTTTCCAGACTATGTTTCAGTTCCGCCTCAGTGACAGAGTAAGACTTGGTGACTATCTTCAATTCCGGGTATTCTTGAAGAACCGGCTTAAGCTGCGCGTAATTGTCATATATTTCGGCAGTATCAATCCAATTAACACCCTTTTGAACAGCATAGCGCAGGATTTCTCTACCTTCTTTTTCGGAAACCCGGCCTTGCAATGGAGAGATTGCCAAGCTGCCAAAGCATACTTCCGAGACTTCCGGCCCCCAGAGCCCAAGTTTTACTCTGCGCAAAATAACTCTCCCCTGTTTTACTAAAACTGATTTTTCCCTAAGCAATAAACGAACCCCCACTCTGTGTGAGGGCAAAATTCAATTATCAGTGTTACCAGCAAAAACCCAAATTGGCAACACCGGCTGGCACCTCATTGTCAAACCTTCGTTAAGAATTCAGGTCTTTCAGATAATGGCCGACCAACTCTTCTAACAATTCATATCGCTCTAATTTACGAATCTTGGTTCTAGCCTGATTATGACTGGTAATGTACACAGGATCACCGGACATGAGATAACCGACAAGCTGATTAATCGGATCATACCCTTTTTCCTGCAGTGCAGCATAAACCTGTTGCAATATCTCCCGCGCCGAATTTTCGCTCGTCTGGGATTTAAACATCATAGTTTCTTCCATTCTACTCAAGGTTTATACCCCCTTTCTATTTACCAGTTTATTTTAATATTATTCTACATATAACAGCCATTACCTGTCGGTATCAAAAAAAATGAGGCAAAAGCACTATTTATTATTCTAAATAACTGCTTACGATAGAAGGCACTTTATCCAAGGCTTCAACCAATTTAGCGGGATCTTTCCCCCCGGCTTGAGCCATGTCGGGGCGTCCGCCGCCTCCACCGCCGGTAATCTGGGCAACTTCCTTAATAATTTTTCCAGCATGAAGACCTCTTAAACCTGGAGGGTTAACAACCGCCACTAAGTTCACTTTAGCCCCTGCAATCGCTCCTAACACGATAACTCCTTCTCCCATTTTATCCCGAAGCAAATCAGCAGTTTGTCTTAAAGTATCCATATCCGGAGCTTGAACCTGAGCGGAAAGCACTTTAATCCCTTGCAGGTCTTTGATTTTCGTGAGGAGATTGTCGGCTTGATATTTAGATAATTTAGCCGTAAGTTGCTGGACTTCTTTTTCTAAATCTTTAACTTCTGTAATCAAGGCTTGAACTTTCTTGACGGTTTCTTGAGGCTGGGCTTTAAGCAATGTACTGATCTCCGCTAATTGGTTTTCCAGGTCTCGCAAGTAGCGCAAAGCTTCAAACCCGGCAACTGCTTCAATTCTTCTTAATCCTGCCCCAATGCCGCCTTCCGAGATAATTTTAACCAAACCAATCTCGCCTGTATTGTGCACATGAGTACCGCCACAGAGTTCCTTGCTGTAGTCGCCCATTTCGACTACTCGCACCGTTTCACCGTATTTTTCGCCGAAAAGCGCTATAGCTCCCTTGGCCCTGGCTTGGCTCATGCTCATTTCCCCGACCTGAACAGGAAGATTGGCTAACACCTGGTTATTTATTTCATCCTCAACAGCTTGGATTTCTTCAGTTGTTAATGCTTGAAAGTGTGAAAAGTCAAAACGCAAACCCTTGGCACTAACTAAGGAACCCGCTTGTTGGACGTGTTCACCCAAAACTTTCCGTAAGGCACTGTGCAACAAATGGGTAGAACTATGATGGATAGTGACTGCCTTCCGGCTGTCAGCTTTAACCACAGCTTGAACTTTATCGCCAAGGTTTAAAACCCCGCTTTTGACCAGCAAACGATGGCTGATGGTTCCATTGGGCAGTTTTCTCACTTCAAGAACTTCGGCTTCGGCCTTATCGCTGCGAATAATTCCCTCATCGGATACTTGGCCGCCGCTTTCGGCATAGAAGGGGGTTTTATCCAATAAACAGACTACTTCTTCGCCAGCACCGGCACTGGCAATCTCTCCCTCAGCCGTAAAAAGACCTTCAATGTGAGCATTCACAAGCAGTTTTTGATAACCGAAGAATTTTGTAGGTCCTAAGGCTTTGGCTTTTTCTAGGAGTGCTGTATTTTCCAACTCGGCTTTCATTTGCTTGGACTGTTCTTTGGCCAAGCGGCTGTGTTCAGCGGCAGCTTCCCGGAAGGCTTCCATCTCCACTGAGATTCCTTCTTCAGCCAGGATTTCTTCGGTCAGTTCCACCGGGAAACCATAAGTCTCATACAAGTAAAAGGCATCTTTTCCGCTTAATTTTTTCTGCCCCGTCTCTTTAAGCGCTTTGACTTTTTCCTGCAGAATTAATGTTCCTTGTTCCAAAGTAGATTGGAAATTTTTCTCTTCCAGGCGCAAATGATTAACAATGAAATTTTCATTTTCCTTTAATTCCGTATACCACCCGGCATAATTAGCTTGAATTACCCGGAATAGCTGTTCCAAGAAGGGTTTTTCTATGCCTATCAAGCGCGCATAGCGGACAGCCCGGCGCAGGATGCGCCGAAGGACATAGCCCCGTCCTTCACTGCTGGGCCGAATACCGTCAGCCAACATAAAGGAAACCGCCCGGGCATGGTCTGCTACCACTTTGAGAGCAATATCAGTCTTGGGATCGGCTTTATATTTAACCCCGGCCAATTCTGCCGCCTTATTAATGAGAGGCAAAAATAGGTCCGTATCAAAATTTGATTCTACTCCCTGCATTACGGAAGCGATCCTTTCCAAACCCATTCCGGTATCTATATTTTGTTTGGGAAGGGGCGTTAGGGTTCCGGCTTCATCCCGGTTATATTGCATGAAGACCAGATTCCAAATCTCCAGAAAACGGTCGCAATCACAACCGATAGCGCAGTCATCTCGACCGCAACCCCGGGTCTCTCCTAAATCCACATATATTTCAGAACATGGACCGCAAGGTCCAACCGGGCCGGCAGCCCAAAAATTGCTCTCATCGGCAACAATTCTTTCCGGATTAATACCCGCTACAGTAATCCAAAGATTGCGGGCTTCTTCATCTTCAGGATGAATAGTAACCCATAATTTCTCTATAGGAAGTTTTAGGACTTCAGTGACATATTCCCAAGCATAACTAATGGCTTCTTTCTTAAAGTAATCTCCAAAAGAAAAATTCCCCAGCATTTCAAAAAAAGTATGGTGACGAGCTGTTTTACCAACAGATTCCAAATCCGGGGTACGGACGCATTTTTGAGCGGTAGTCGCCCGGGGAAAAGGCGGCTCTACCTGCCGCATAAAATAGGGTTTAAAAGGTACCATCCCAGCCACGGTTAACAACAAAGTCGGATCATCCTTAGGAATGAGGGAGGCGCTGGGTTGAATAGTATGGCCTTTTTGTTCAAAAAATTTTAAAAACATTTCTCTTAATTGGTTTCCGGTATACATCTTCTTCCTCCTTAGATGGAAGGCTCATAACGAGCTTTAGAATTAAGGTAAAACTTGTTAACACTTCTCTAAGTATAGCCAAAACAGAAGTTCACTGTCAACAAGACTTTCTTATTCCTATGAAACAGGTTAAGATTATAGCGTCCGGGGGGAGACCAAATAATTATAGATTTCGCGAAAAATAATCTTGAGGATAGCAGCCAAGGGGACGGCAATAAACATTCCAATTAGACCACCCAGTTCTCCCCCGGCCAAAAGGACAAAAACAACCCACAAAGGGTGCAAGCCGACTTTGTCACTCATCAAACGCGGATTAATAAAATTGCTGTCAATTTGCTGAATAATAAAAATCACCAACGTAACTTTCAGTGCCATAAGCGGGCTTTTGCTTAGAGCGAGCAAAACCGAAGGAATTGCTCCCAATATAGGTCCAAAATATGGGATGAGATTGGTGAGACCGCATATTACCCCGATTATCAAGGAGTACTCCATCCCAATTAATTTTACCCCGAGCCCAATTAACAAGCCCACAATAACGGCGTCAATAATATTACCTTGTATGTAACGTTGAATTATATAATCAATTTCCTGCAGGAAA
>DUML01000079.1 GCA_012839895.1 Peptococcaceae bacterium
AGGTCGTTGCCAGGTAATCGAAACAGACACTTGTAAACCAAGTGTCTGTTTCGCATTTGTAGGAAGTTTGAGTACCGTCCAGGGCCGACAATACCATCACTGGGAAAATAGGTCGTTGCCAGGTAAGAGAAGGGACACTACATTAATGTAGTGTCCCTTCTGCAACGTTAAGAAAAGTTAGAGAAACCTCCAGGGCCGACGACGGTCATGGATGACCTAGTGTCGCGATGTCACGGATGACAAGGAGCGACCGATACAATCATTGGGAAAATAGGTCGTTGCCAGGTAGTAAAACCAGACACTTTGAAGGAAGTGTCTGGTTTTTTTGCAGCTGTATGTTTGTGAATTCTCTTAAATAAATACCTCCAGCCTATCGCCTTCTTGGCTTCCGGTAATTTTTGCCCAGGCGCTAGGGAATTCGATAATTAAATGGCTTTCAGGAATATAAGGAGAGATGTTATTCGGTTGGAGTTCATCAATTATTTTTATTATTTGCAGATTACGGTTAACATACCAAACAGAAATACTGTCTTTCAAACCAATAGTATTAACTTGTTTACAAGGTTTAAGGATTATTCCTCTGAAAGAAGGTAGTTTAGAATTTCCTAAGAGTTCCTTTAGTCGATGTGAGTGACCGTCAGCCACTTGAACTTTTTCTAAATAGACGTTGGTTTTCTTGTTGTAAATATTAAGTTCTTGAATATTTAGTTCTTGCACTGAATGTTCACTCCTAAGTCGATTTTTCTTATAGGTTTTTCAAGTCAGAGATTTCCTTTAGGAAAAAATAAGAGGGTTCATGTTTATTAAAACCTTAAAAATTTTGTTTAAATATTAAGAATATTTAAATTATTATGCTTTTAAATTGATTTCGGGTAGAATTGAGAGGCAGTTAATTCCTTAAATGACGACTTTATAATGATCTAAAATATTGCTGATATAAGAGTTCAGAGCTTATTTATGTATGGTTATGGTATTAAAAAAGCCTGGAGAAAGATGAGTATTTGAGGAAGATAGAGTAGGTTAAGAAAGCTCTACTGTTCAAAGAACAGTAGAGCCAAAGAGAGGAAATAACCGGTTTTCTTAATTAAGAGTAGGGTGCAAACTACATGTAAAGTAATTAATTGAAGGTAACTGAGATTTCTCAAGGTTTTTAAGTGACCAAATAAAGAGTATTTCAAATTCACACAGGGCTTAAGCTTACGTAAGGATTTATAGGCAATGGAATAATATATAACAAAATAATTGTTCCTTTGCTATAATTAGACTTAGTTCATTTGGTTTCCCTTTTGTGTCTTAAAATATACCATAATTCGCAAGATGCAACAATGAACTCTAAGTCACTATTTGTTAGGACTTAGGGCTTATTTCGGATGTGTATTATTTTATTTAAAATCAAGCTTGTTTTGTCGAATAAAATGCCTTACCCTAAAAATGTGGCAATAAAGAAATATTTATTCGATTAATTATAATGGAAGGCAGTCTAAATAAGGATATTGTCGAAGCCTTGCTGGAGGATTTGATTCAGTATTGTGGAAATAGAAATGGAAATAAGTTTAGCTGGAGGATTAAAAGTGGCGCGTAAAAAGACTATAAAGGGATTGCGGCGAAAAACGGACAGGGTTAGTACCATAATAAAAAAAGAAATAATAGGGATTCTGATTATCGGAATAGCCTGTTTAGGTTTTGTTTTGCTTTACACCGATAACAGTAGTATTTTGGCAAGTGCAGTAGCAAAACTGTTAAGAGTCTTGGCGGGAGAAGGAAGCGCAGGTATCTTTATTGTTTTGGCAGCTATTGGAATCGGGCTAATGGGGAGGAAGAAAAACGTCAATAAACTTAGAATTACTGGTGTACTCCTGTTATGGCTGGTGTTCGAAGGTTTTATACATCTCAGTGCCGCTGAAAGTTTCCAGTCTGCAGCTTTATATGAACTTGGTCGAACAGGACAGGGTGGTGGTTTGTTAGGAACCGGATTAAGTGTTTTATTTGTTTCTCTCTTAGGCATTACCGGCGCTTACATCGTTCTAATTGTTTTAGCTGTAATAGGGTCTGTTTTGGCTATTAATCGTTCTTTAGTTGGGACAGTAGCTGATTTATTTTCGCTTTTGGCTTCGGGCTGTAGGGCAATAGTTGGACAAATTAAAGAATTTTTGCAAGTCGTGGCCAACGAAGAAAAACAAAAGAAAGAAAAACACTATAAAAAAGCGGTTTTGCCGGTACACCAAAAAGAGCAAGCGAAAAGGATTCCGGAATATTTTCTTGAATCACAGCCAGAAGATTTAGTTTTCAGTCTTAGCGAAGATCTAGCCGAAGAAAAAATTGCTCCACTTCCGGATTTGCCTGAAGATAATTTTGTGACAGGCAATAAAGAGGAACAGACCGATTCGATATTAAAGAAAGGTAAAGCGCCTTTAGGGAAGCTAACAAGTACTCCCATTTCCAGGAAAACTGAAAGAAATGAAAATTATAAACTTCCTCCATTAAGCTTGGTGCCCAAAGCTATGAAAAGACGGACAAAATCCAGCAAATATCTAACCGACAATGTTAAATTGTTGGAAGATACTTTAGCTAGCTTTGGAGTCAAAGTTAAAGTTACCAGAGTGACACAAGGACCTGCTATTACCAGGTATGAACTCCAACCGGCTCCCGGAGTAAAAGTCAGTAAAATCACCAGTCTCGCAGATGATATTGCCCTGAGCTTAGCCGCTTCCGATGTGAGGATAGAAGCTCCCATACCAGGTAAATCGGCGGTTGGGATTGAAGTTCCCAATCGGGAAATTGCTTTGGTACATTTTCGCGAAGTATTGGAATCGGAAGAATTTCAAAATTCCCAGAGTAAGCTTAGCTTAGCATTAGGCAAAGATATTACTGGGAATCCGATTATCGGTGACTTGACAAAAATGCCTCATCTTTTGATTGCTGGAGCTACGGGTTCCGGTAAATCAGTCTGTATTAATACCATTATCGCCAGTATCGTTTTTAAAGCCAAACCCGATGAAGTGAAACTTTTATTAATTGACCCTAAAATGGTTGAACTAACCAATTATAACGGCATACCTCACCTTATTTCTCCTGTAGTCACTGATCCCCAAAAGGCAGCCGGGGCTTTAAAGTGGATCGTAACAGAAATGGAGACTAGATATGAATTGTTTGCTTCAGCCGGTGTAAGAGATATAGTTCGTTATAATTATATTGTCGAGGAAAAAAAGGAAAAAGAGGAAGAAGAGGCTAAATCTCTCCCTTATGTTGTAGTAATAATTGATGAATTGGCTGATCTAATGATGGTTGCCGCCAGCGAAGTAGAAGAAGCAATTTGTCGACTGGCTCAAATGGCCAGAGCAGCAGGCATTCATCTTATTGTTGCTACGCAAAGGCCGTCGGTTGATGTAATAACGGGGCTTATTAAGGCTAATATTCCATCCAGAATTGCCTTTGCTGTTTCTTCCCAGATTGACTCCCGGACAATTCTTGACACGAGTGGCGCGGAAAAACTTTTAGGCCGAGGTGATATGCTCTATCACCCGATAGGAATTAATAAGCCCTTAAGGGTACAAGGCTGTTATTTATCCGATAAAGAGGTAAAAAGTATAGTTGACTATCTAAAGGGTCAAGCTAAACCAGAATATCTTGAAATTCCGGAAATGAGCCAGCAAATCGCTCAAAACGATGATCCTGGAGATGAACTGTTCTACAAAGCAGCTTATGTGTTTTTCGAGAGTAACACTGCATCCGTTTCGCTTCTGCAAAGAAGACTTAGGATTGGTTATACCAGAGCTGCCAGAATTATGGATTTGCTTGAAGAAAAGGGAGTAGTAGGCAAATATGAAGGCTCGAAACCCAGGGAAATTTTAATGTCTAAAAGCCAATTTGATTTAAAATTTGGAAAAGTGGACGAATTATAAAAAATCTACTTATATGATATAAATAAGAAGGATTAGTAAAGAATACTGTAGAATAAAACAATTTATAGTGGGAGTATAACTATGTTCCAGGATATTTCAGTAGATGAATTACCTCAACTTAAACAAGCAGTTTATATAGATGTCAGGTCAGAAAAAGAATTTGCCGAAGGAACGATTCCCGGAGCGGTCAATATTCCTCTGTTCAATAATGAGGAAAGAGCTCAGATTGGCACAATTTATACCAAGCAATCTCCTCAAATGGCTATGGAGATTGGGTTGCAGGTAGCTTGTCAAAAACTACCCGCCTTGTACAAGCAAATTCAAAACATTGCCGGTAAAAACCCAATAATACTTTTTTGTTGGCGAGGTGGGATGCGGAGTAAATCTTTGGCAACAGTTCTTGACTTGATGGGCTTGCCTGTTTTTCGCTTAAGCGGAGGTTATAAAGCTTATCGGCGTTTTATCGTTGATTATTTTCAAAAGGAATTCCCTTTTCACATTATTGTTCTGAGAGGCAATACCGGGACAGGAAAAACAGAGCTCCTTCGAAGGCTTAAAGCTGAGGGATACCCAGTGATAGATTTGGAAGGGATGTCCAATAATCGGGGTTCGGTTTTTGGAGCTGTTGGTTTGGGTATTCAACCAACCCAAAAGCAGTTTGAAGCAAATCTTTTTCAAGAGTTACGTTCTTACCAAAATTATTCCTATCTGCTTACGGAATGTGAAAGTAAAAGAATTGGTCGGATTTCACTTCCCAACCCTTTCTTTGAAGCTATGCAGAAGGGTACACAGATCTTGATTTACGATACTCTTGAAAATAGAACCCGGAGGTTGGTACAAGAATATACCCTTCTCCCTACGATGATTGCCGAATTACCGATAGCACTGCATAAGCTTAAAAAAAGATTAGGCAAGAAAACAATTGAAGAGTTGCTGTCTTTACTTCAAGAGCAAAATTTTACAGAATTTGCGAAACGACTTATTCTTGAATATTATGATCCTCTTTATGGCTATCCTAACGAGGATAGTGGCGAGTATGATCTTTGCATCTTTAACGCTTCCCCGGAAGAAAGTCTAAAAAAGTTAAGAACCTATCTAGATCATATAAAGCCAAATAGTGAAAATCATGCGGAGATTAGGGTGGTGATATAATGGCCGGAGAAGGGGCATTATTGCGAAAGGCTAGAGAGGAACACGGATGGACTTTTCAAGATATTGAACAAAGTATTAAAATCAGAGTCCGGTATTTAGAAGCATTAGAAAAGGAAGAATATGATATTCTACCAGGCAGTATTTATACCAAGGGTTTTTTAAGGACTTATGCTAAACATCTTGGACTTGATCCGGAAGAAATAATCAGACTTTATAATGCTTCTTTGGAGCAGGAAATACCACCTGAGACACACCAGCCTTTAACCCCCATTCAGAGTACGCCTGTTTGGTTTAAACCAAAGGTTATCTTGGTAATGGCTTTATTAACGGTTACAGTGGTATTCGGAATTACATATTTCAGCAAACTGAACGGCAGTACCCCTGATGTTTCCGATTATGATATCACCCCTTTGCCATCCGCGCCGAAAACTCAGAAACCAAATGATGATAATCAGAAATCTCCAGAGCAACAAGAACCGGTTTATGAGGGAATAATAGCCGAACTAGTATTCCAAGAAAATTGCTGGCTAGTAGTAAGAGTTGATGGGAAAATCGCCCAGGAAGGTTTAAGTACAGCCGGTACTACTAAAGTTTTTGAAGGGAAGGAACGTATAGAGTTTTTGACAATTGGAAATGCAGGAGGATTTACTCTTAAGCTTAATGGTAAGGAAATGCCACCCTTAGGGGCATCTGGCGAAGTAATATATAACTATGTGGTAACAGAAGAAATGATTAAAAACATAAGTTCATAAACCGGTCACTTTGGGGTCATGATAAGCGGGAGGTAACTATAGAAATAATAAAACTGAAGTTCTGACTTCAGTTTTATTATGCGCCATCTCTGGCAAGACCGGCTTGCCCTTATTTTTGACACTTTAGGATTTTTTGGTATATACTGAATTGAAACAAACTCGTAATTTTTGAGGTGGAAGTTGAAAAAGAAAGTTGCTGTAATCAATTTAGGTTGTCCCAAGAATCAAGTTGACAGTGAAATAATAACCGGGATGCTCTCCAGCCATTTTGAGATTACAACAAATCCGGTTCAGGCAAATATAATACTAGTTAATACTTGTGGTTTCATTGAAGATGCCAAAAAAGAGTCTATTGAAATGATTTTAGAAATGGCGGAATTGAAGAAAATCGGTCGATGCGAAAAAATTTATGCGACCGGGTGTTTAGCCCAGCGTTATGGTAAAGAATTATTGGAGGAAATTCCGGAATTAGATGGTGCCTTAGGCGACGGCGATCTGGATAAAATTACAGCCGCAATAAGTAATGCTGCCGGTACTCAGAGATTGTATACCAATAAAAAAGTTCAGGATTTTATTTATTCACATGAAATGCCCAGACTTCGCTTAGGGCCTTCTTTCTTTGCCTATGTTAAAATAGCCGAAGGTTGCGATAACTGTTGCAGCTATTGTGCCATTCCCCAGATTAAAGGGCGTTATAGAAGCAGGTCAATAGAATCTATTGTTGCTGAGATTGAAAAGCTGGCATCAGAAGGGGTTAAGGAAATAATTTTAGTCGCTCAAGATACTACCCGGTATGGTATAGACCTTTATGGGTCTTTAGTCTTGCCTAAGCTTTTGAAGGAACTTGTTAATGTTAAAGGTATTGAATGGTTTAGGCTGATGTACTGTTACCCGGACGTTTTTTCCGATGAATTAATTGATATAATGGCTAAAGAGGAAAAAATCTGCAAATATGTGGATTTGCCTTTGCAGCATGCCGATAACGAAATTTTGGCTAGAATGAATCGCCGCAATACAGCCGAAGAAGCCGAAAACTTAATTAAAAAATTACGCCAAGCCATTCCCGGCATATTTATTCGCTCAACTTTTATTACGGGTTTTCCGGGGGAAACTGAGGAGCAATTCCAGAAACTGCTCGCTTTTATTAAGAGAATAAAACTTGATCGTATAGGGGTATTTGCTTATTCCCAAGAAGAAAATACTCCGGCCGCCAAAATGAAAAATCAAGTGCCCCTTGACATCCGGGAAAAACGCAAAGAAATTGTTATGGCTTTACAGGCTGATCTTGCCTTAGAAGTTCAGCAGCAAAGAATTGGCCAAACTTTAAGAGTTATTTTGGAAGAAGAACTTTTACCAGGAAAGTGGTTAGGGAGAACCGAAGGTGATGCTCCTGAGGTTGACGGCCAAATTTATGTGCAAGTACAAAAAGATAATAATTATTTACCAGGCGATATTATCAAGGCTCGAATTGTTCGGGCTGACAGCTATGATTTTGAAGGGGAGGGGCTGTAGTGAATCTGCCCAACATTTTGACACTTATTCGCATAACTATGATACCTGTTTTTATGGTGGTCCTTTTATTGAAATTTCCAGGCGGAAAAACTTATTTCCCATATCAAGACGTTGTCGCTGCCTTGATATTTATAGTAGCGGCTGCTACAGACGGTTTGGACGGCTATATAGCCCGAAAACGCAGGCAAGTTACCAATTTAGGTAAATTTCTTGACCCTCTTGCAGACAAATTGCTGGTATCAGCTGCATTAATATGTCTAGTTGAATTAGAAATTGCACCGGCTTGGGTTGTCTGGATTATCCTTGCTCGTGAATTTGCTGTGACCGGTTTGAGGGCTATCGCTGCTGCCGATGGAGTGGTGATAAGTGCCAGTAAGTTAGGTAAAATCAAAACTGTTTCCCAAGTAATTGCTATATCGGCGTTGATCCTCAGGGATTGGCCGCTCTCCTATTTTAATATTTATATTGGTCAACCCATGTTATATGTTGCCTTAGTTTTAACGGTTATTTCCGGAGTGGATTATATAGTCAAAGCGAGGAAGCTCTTTGGCTCTATTAATAAATAAATGTTTTGAACGGTAGTTGATTAGGCCAACTTCTAGAACGTTCAAAGAAGGAGAGTTTTCTTTAGAAGAGAACTCTTTTCTTCATCTTAAATGAATATCCGGATCACATTTAAAGCGGTAAATGTGAAAATTTTTGAAGAGGTTAGCTTGGTTAAGTTCGGCCCCTTCAGCTGAACAGGATGAATAACCTGGGTATATTTAGTGACATAATTTAGAGGAATGTTTAATGGAGGATGATTAGGTTGCGAGCTGAAATTATATCAACCGGAACTGAATTGTTATTAGGAAAGACTTTAAATACTAATGTTTTTTATCTCACAAGCCAGCTAACTGGCTTAGGTTTAGAGGTCAATTACCATACTACAGTCGGCGATAATAAAGAAAGACTAATAGAAACTGTGCGTCAAGCTTTCAATCGGTCGGAGATGGTTTTTCTAACGGGAGGCCTGGGGCCTACAGCCGATGACTTGACTAAAGAGATTATTGCTATGGGGTTAGGCCTTAAAATGAGCTTTAATCCGGAGAGTATGACTTCTATTGTAAACTACTATGATAATAAAGATAAACTACCGCCCAGTTCGGAAAAACAGGCCTTTTTCCCGGAAGGAGCTGAGGTTTTGCCAAACGACTTGGGAACTGCTCCTGGGGCAATAATCGAAAAAGACGGTAAGTATTGCGTGGTTCTCCCTGGTCCTCCAGCGGAAATGAAGCTAATGTTTGAAAGATATGCCTTACCTAAAATCCAAGCCCTTCTGGGAAACAATACACTGAGACTCTTTGTAAGAACTATAAAAGTGTTTGGTTTGGGAGAATCGGAATTAGAACAAGAGATTTCGGATTTAATGCACAAATCCTTGCCTTTTATTACTCTTTTGGACAAGCATACTTATATTGATTTGCGAGTAACTGTCCGAAGCAGCAATGAGGATTTGGCTAGGAAAATACTGGATCAAACTGAGGCCGTTATTCGAGGAAGGTTAGGCAATAAAGTCTTTGGAATTGATGAAGAAACTCATTCGCAAGTGATTGGCAAACTTTTACGACAAAAGAAACTGACTCTCGCTACCGCAGAATCCTGCACTGGCGGACTATTAGGAGGAAGAATAACTGCTGAGGCAGGAAGTTCGGATTATTATCTTGGCGGAGCGGTCAGTTATGCCAATTCAGCAAAATTAAAGCTCTTAGGAGTTAATTCCGAACATTTGTCTCGATATGGTGCAGTTAGTGAAGTTACAGCCAAGGAGATGGCTGAAGGAATCCGTTTGGCTCTTGGGGCAGATTTAGGACTTTCCACAACAGGTATTGCTGGTCCGGGGGGAGGCACCAAAGATAAACCTGTTGGTCTTGTTTACATTGCTTTAGCTCATTCGCAAGGGGTGATCATAGAGCGTAAGCAATTTGCAGGTAATAGGGATTCAATCAGAAATATGACTGTGGAAACGGCCCTTAACATTTTAAGGATTTTTCTACTACAAAACCCCTTATAACTAAAGTTAACACCAATCCTAAGATACTAAAGCATTAGCCGTTATATTCTCCCAAATATTTTAGAGAGGTCATTGACAATAGATAAAAACTAAAAGTATAATATAAGGCGAACATATGTTTTGTTATGGAAGTTAATTTGAGGAGGCTGGAAAGTATGGCTACTCCCGATAAGTTAAAAGCATTGGATATTGCCTTAAGTCAAATTGAAAAACAGTTTGGTAAAGGGGCAATTATGAGACTTGGAGAGGCTTCGGCCAGGTTGGCGGTGGATACCATCTCTACCGGATCAATAGCCTTGGATTTGGCTTTAGGGGTTGGCGGGGTGCCTCGCGGTAGGATCATTGAGATTTATGGACCGGAATCTTCCGGTAAAACTACCGTCGCATTGCATATTATTGCTGAAGCTCAAAAGACAGGGGGAGTAGCAGCTTTCATCGATGCTGAACATGCTTTGGACCCTGTTTATGCCAGGGCACTTGGAGTAAATGTTGATGATCTCTTTGTATCTCAACCCGACACAGGTGAACAGGCTTTGGAAATTTGCGAAGCCTTGGTTCGCAGCGGAGCAGTCGATGTTATTGTAGTGGATTCTGTGGCAGCTCTTGTTCCCAGAGCTGAAATTGAAGGTGAGATGGGTGATTCTCACGTAGGCTTACAGGCTCGTTTAATGTCCCAGGCTTTACGCAAACTCACCGGAGCTATTAGTAAAAGTAATACTTGTGTGATATTCATCAACCAAATTAGGGAGAAAGTTGGAGTAATGTTTGGTAATCCGGAAACTACCACCGGAGGACGGGCTTTAAAGTTTTATGCCTCAGTCAGAATGGAAGTTAAAAAGCAAGATGTTATTAAGCAAGGGCAGGACGTAATAGGCAACCGCACGAGGGTTAAAATTGTCAAAAATAAAGTTGCCCCACCCTTTAACTACGCTGACTTTGATTTAATCTACGGTGAAGGTATTTCCAAAGAGGGCAGTATTGTCGACATGGGTACCGAAACAGGTATTTTAGCTAAATCCGGGTCTTGGTATTCTTATAACGGGGAGCGGTTGGGTCAAGGAAGAGAAAATGTAAAAGAATTTTTGCGCCAGCACCCAGATATTGCCCAGGAAATTGAAAATAAAATCCGGGAGAAAGTAATGTATCTGCCTAAAGATAAAAACAAAACTGCGGAAGTTATGAGTTCAGGTGAAAATGAAGAGTAATTTTCATGATTCGGAGAGAAGTGCTCTCAGTACCGCTCTAAAAGCTTTAAGCCGCAGACAATTGACAACTTTTCAATTACAAAAACGTTTAGAGGAGAAAGGCTTTTCTCCGGAGACTATTGCTGAAGTTCTTGAGAGGTTAACTGAATGGAAGTACTTGGATGACCAAAGCTATGCTCGGGCTTATATCAGAAGTAAAAAAGAAAAGCACTCCAAGCAGAGAATTGCGCTGGAACTTCTGCAGGCAGGGGTATCTGAAGGGCTGTCATTAAAACTCTTAGATGAATGTTATCCTGAAAAACAGGAATATGAGAATTGTAAAATCCTTGTAGAGAAATACTGGAAAGAAGAGGAACTTAAGTGGGAGCGAAAACATAAGCTCTCTTCCCCAAACCAACTTGCCAACAAAGAGGCTATGATCTGGAAAAATGTTAGGGATAAATTACTGAGAAAAGGCTATTTATTCAGTACTGTCCAAGCGGCATTAAACAATAGAACTGAGAGAGAAAACTTTTAAAGAAACGTTATTATTCGATCTTCATTTTAATAACAAGCGTTATCTAACTTGACATTATTTACACATTTCATTAAACTTATAATGGATCTGTTTCTAGAAATTTGAACCTTTAAAGGTTTTCTCTTATATAAATTGGCAATATGGTTGCTACTTTTCTAGGTACTAGGAGTTAGTGTAGCTATTTTTAAGGGGAAATTTAAAATTAAGGTTGCTTATTGATGGGAACTGGTCTGACCAGTTTTTTTATTTTCGAACCAGCTATTATTTGGAAAATTTTCAACAATTCTTAGGAGGTGAAATATTTGGAGACTTTTTATGGAATTATTATTGTGCTGATTGTACTGGCAATAGGCACTTTAGTAGGTTGGCAAATGCGTAAGACTATAGCAGAAAAAACAATTGGTTCAGCGGAAATTGAAGCCAAGAGAATAATCCAGAATGCGGAGTCTGAAGCTGAAGCCAAAAAGAGAGAAGCAATCGTTTTAGCCAAAGAAGAAGTAATGCAGATCCGCAATGAAATCGAAAAGGAGACAAGGGAAAGACGTAATGAACTTCAAAGATTGGAGAGACGTTATCTTCAAAAAGAAGAAACCCTTGAAAGGAAAATTGAGGCCTTAGAGCGTAAGGAAGAAAACCTGCAGCGCAAAGAAGCTGAGGTTGATAAACAAAGAAATGAATTAGCCGAACTGGTGGCCAAACAGGTTGCCGAATTGGAAAAACTCTCCGGCATGACACCTGAAGAAGCGAAACAGCTCCTGTTGCAAAGTGTTGAGGAAGAAGTCCGGTATAAATCAGCTATAATGATTAAGGAAATTGAGACCCGTGCCAAAGAAGAGGCTGAAAAACGGGCCAAAGATATTATTTCTCTGGCTATTCACCGTTGTGCCGCAGATCACGTCGCTGAAAGTACTGTATCTGTTGTAGCTTTGCCAAATGATGAAATGAAAGGACGTATCATCGGAAGAGAAGGCCGGAATATCAGAGCCTTGGAAACTTTGACTGGTATTGATCTTATTATTGACGATACTCCTGAAGCAGTAATATTATCCGGCTTTGATCCAATTCGTAGGGAAGTTGCCAGGATAGCCCTAGAAAAACTAATTCTCGATGGCCGAATTCACCCAGCTAGAATTGAAGAGATGGTGGAAAAAGCTCAAAAAGAAGTTGAACAGAAAATTCGAGAAGAGGGAGAACAGGCTACTTTTGAAACAGGGGTGCACGGCCTTCATCCTGAACTTATTAAACTGTTGGGCCGCTTGCGCTTCAGAACAAGCTATGGTCAAAATGTTTTAAAACATTCGGTTGAAGTTGCTCATCTTGCCGGTTTAATGGCTGCAGAATTGGGAGTTGATGTTCAGACTGCAAAAAGAGCAGGGCTTTTACA
>DUML01000080.1 GCA_012839895.1 Peptococcaceae bacterium
GGTATGCTTCTTATTAAGAGCCATAGCAGAAACCTCCGTATGTTGATTGATTGGTCACCAATATCATACTCGGTTTCTTGCTGTGGTTCTATAGTTTATTGTTGCATTTCATTTTACAATGAATCATCTTTTTAATTTCTTTATTAAATACATCTTTTAAATTTCTTCAATAACTTCTTGAATATCTATGTTGTTAAGAGAAGCCCAACTGGCAACCAACAAAACCCAGCCGGAGTCTTCTTTTTGTTCTTGGACAAATAGCCCCGCCTGAACCATCTTATGGACAACATCATCCACCCTGGACTTGATAATCCCCGAAGCTATAAACACACCGTCACGTTTTAAGAGGATGGGCAGCTGGGGTAGAATTTCAATAATTACATCAGCAATAATATTGGCAACGACAACGTCAGCCTGTCCTTTAAATGCTTCACCCAGATTGCCAGTTTCCAAGCGGATTAAGTCTTGGACACCATTTAAACGTGCATTCTTTTCTGCGATTGTCACAGCCAAGCTATCAATATCCGCAGCTTGAACTTTCGCTCCCAATTTCGCTGCAGCAATGGCAAGAATACCAGAGCCTGTCCCGATATCAAAGACTTCCTTACCTTTGGAAACATACTCCTCAATAGCTTCCAAACATAAAGTGGTAGTGGGATGAGTACCGGTGCCAAAAGCCATTCCGGGATCAAGCTCTATTAGCACCACGTCTTCATCGACCTTATCAACATCTTCCCAGGTAGGTTTAATTAACAAATGTTTGCCAACGCGAATTGGTTTAAAATAGCGTTTCCATTCGTTAGCCCAATCCTCTTCTTTAACCTTGATTGTTTCCGCTCGTACCGTCCATTCCGGGAAAAGCCCTTTTAACATAAGGATCTCTTCCCGTAGAGACACAAGCCTTACTTCCAAGCGTTCGTCCTCCGGCAAGTAACCTTTAATAACGCATTCACCGGTGGGCTTTAAGTCCTGAAATTCATGGTAATCCCAGGCTCCGGAGTCAATATACTGTTTGATTAACTCGGGAGATTCTACTACTACTCCCTGACAGCCTATCCGATAAAAAAGATCGGTAACAGCTTCTTCTCCTTCCGATGATACTGTTACCGCTATTTCCAACCAATTCATAATTTTACTCCTTATCCGATGGCATCTTTGACATTTTCTTTTAATCTATCCCAGAAAGTCTTCTTGCCCATTTGCTGATCGGCGGGTGTAATACGGCCGAATTCACGCAGAAGTTCTTTCTGGCGTTCCGTCAGCTTGGTAGGGGTAACAACAATTACCCGGACATGCTGATCGCCGCAACCGCCACCCCTGCGATAGGGAACACCTTTGCCCTTTATCCTAAAGACTTTGGAAGTTTGCGTCCCCTCCGGGATTTGCATTTTGACTTCTCCATGAAGAGTCGGAACACTTATTTCAGCCCCCAGGGCCGCCTGAACAAAGGTTATTGGAATCTCACAGTAAATGTCGTTGCCTCTTCGTTCAAAAAAGTCATCAGGTTCAATATTTAGGACAACATACAGATCCCCCGGGGGGCCTCCTCGTTCTCCCGCTTCTCCTTTGCCGCTAAACCGCAGGCTTAAGCCTTCTTCCGAACCTGCCGGAATATTGACTTGAATTCTCTTTCTTTCCCGCACTTTGCCACGACCCTGGCATTTGCTGCAGGGAGTGCTTATGATTGTCCCCTCGCCGTTACAAACATTACAAGTCCTAGTGGTTGCCAACTGCCCGAAAGGAGTCCTTTGGACAGTTCTGATTTGGCCTGTGCCGCCACATTGAGAACAAGTCCTGGGGTTAGTCCCCGGAGCAGCTCCACTGCCGCCACAAGCCTGACAGGTTGTAGTAAGAGGTATTTCTATTTCTTTTTTAGCTCCAAAAGCAGCTTCCTTCAAAGTAATAGTCAAATCATAGCGCAAATCCGCACCCCTTGACGGACCCTGCCTACGGAAGCCTGTACCCATACCTCCGCCAAAAAACATTTCAAAAATGTCACCAAGACCAATGTCAGCAAAGTCAGAGAAATCCCCAAACCCGCCGAATCCACCCTGGCCGTTAAAGTCCACACCGGCATGGCCGTACTGGTCATATTTAGCCCTTTTTTCAGGGTCGCTTAATACCGCGTAAGCTTCGGTAGCTTCCTTGAAACGTTCTTCGGCTTCTTTGTCGCCGGGTTTAACATCAGGATGGTTTTCTTTGGCGATTTTTCTATATGCTTTTTTTATTTCATCCAGACTTGCTGATCTACTTACACCCAATACCTCATAATAATCACGTTTCATGGTCTTAGTTGAAACTCCTCCCTAGATATGGATACCTTAATTTCCTGCCGGGTATAAACATCCGGTATAAACATATAAGCGGGTCCAAAGAATCCCTTTGCACCCTAGCTGTCTCTAATATATTATTATACTCCAAAACAGGCTGTACTGTTAAGTGATAAATAAGATGACAACCCGTAATCTTAAATCTGCCGGTATTTAGCTCTAAGGCTAAATACCGGCAATTAACAGCTTTGTTAAGGCCTTCAGGAATCAAACTGAAAAACCCTATTATTTATCTTTATCAACTTCGGTATATTCAGCTTCAACAACATCATCTCCGGCTTTTCCGGCACCTGCGCTTTGCTGAGCGCCTTGCGCCCCTTGGCCGGCTTGAGATGCTCCCTGGGCTGCCTGCTCACTATACATCTTTTCTACAAAGGGATAGAGGACTTTAGTCAATGCCTCGGATTTGGATTTAATATCCTGGACATTATCGTTTTTCGCCGCAGCACGCAATTCTTCAACTGCCCTTTTAATATTTTCTCTCTCCGCAGGATCGCCTTTGCCTTCAAAGTCTCTCAAAGTCTTTTCAGCCTGATAAGCGAGGGAGTCAGCTTCATTTTTGGCATCAACCAATTCTCTTTGTCTCCTATCCTGTTCAGCATTAAGTTCTGCGTCCTTGCGCATCCTTTCGATTTCTTCTTTGGTTAAGCCGGAAGAAGCAGTGATAGTTACTTTTTGTTCATTGCCTGTTGCTTTATCTTTAGCAGAAACATGCACAATACCGTTAACATCAATGTCAAAAGTGACTTCAATTTGCGGGACTCCCCTGGGTGCAGGCGGAATTCCGGTAAGCTGGAAGCGTCCCAATGTTTTATTATAGGCTGCCATCTCCCGCTCACCTTGCAAAACATGAATATCTACCGAGGTCTGATTATCGGCTGCCGTAGAGAAGATCTGTGATTTGGTGGTGGGGATGGTTGTATTCCGCTCAATAATTTTCGTGAATACTCCGCCTAAGGTCTCAATCCCTAAAGAAAGCGGTGTCACGTCAACGAGAATGATATCTTTCATTTCTCCGGCCAGCACTCCGGCTTGGATAGCGGCACCCAGGGCTACAACTTCATCGGGGTTAACCCCTTTATGGGGCTCCTTGCCGCTGATCCTTCTGATGGCTTCCTGTACAGCAGGAACACGGGTAGAACCGCCAACTAAAATTATTTGATCAATATCTTTAAAAGTTAGTTTGGCATCCTCCATAGCCTGGCGGGTGGGGCCCATAGTAGCTTCAATCAGATCGGCAATTAATTCTTCAAATTTTGCTCTTGTAATATTCATATCCAAGTGCAGAGGACCTTCGGCCGACATGGTAATAAAGGGCAAATTAATGTTGGTCTGGGTAACGCCGGAAAGCTCAATTTTAGCCTTTTCGGCAGCTTCTTTTAGGCGCTGCATAGCCATCCGGTCTTTGGAGAGGTCAACACCATGGGATTTTTTAAACTCAGCGACAATGTAATCAATCAAACGCTGGTCAAAATCATCACCGCCCAGGTAATTGTTACCGCTGGTAGCCTTAACTTCCACCATCCCTTGACTTAGCTCCAAAATGGAGACATCGAATGTTCCGCCGCCCAAGTCATAAACCAGAACGGTCTGATCTTTTTCTTTATCCAGTCCATAAGCAAGCGCGGCCGCAGTGGGCTCATTAATTATCCTTAATACTTCCAAGCCGGCAATAGTGCCTGCATCTTTGGTGGCCTGGCGCTGGGCGTCCGTAAAATAAGCCGGAACGGTTATAACCGCTTTTTTGACACTGGTCCCTAAATAGGCTTCAGCATCGGCTTTCAGCTTTTGCAAAATCATGGCCGAAATTTCCTGGGGAGTATAGGTTTTGCCCATGAGGGTTACTTTATGATCGGTACCCATATGGCGCTTGATGGAAATAACAGTATTCTCAGGATTAGATACTGCCTGCCGTTTTGCCACCTGGCCTACTAATCTCTCCCCGCTTTTGGAAAACCCTACAACTGAAGGGGTAACGCGAGCTCCTTCAGGATTAGGAATAACGACAGGTTCTCCTCCTTCCAGAACCGCAACACAAGAGTTGGTTGTACCCAAGTCAATGCCAATTACTTTACTCATATTTTTATTTCCTCCTTTATAACAAACAGAATCTTTATATCAAATAAAATGAATCAAGAATTATTTCTAGCCGGATCTCACTTTAAACAGGACTGTTTAAAGCAAAAATCGCTCATAACAAGGTTTACAAGAAGCTTTATTGCAAAAAAATTAGATCTATATCTTTATTATGTCTTTAATTACGGTTGATTCTGTCAATTGTTATAGTTAATCAAAATCTCACGAATAATCCTAAGCGCTAATAATTCTATAATTTAAAATTATGAAATCCTAAAAATAGGAAGTTTTATCCTGATACTTTTACTTTGCTCGGCCTTATAACCTTATCTTTGAGAATATAGCCCTTCTGAATCTCTTCCAGGACAATATTTTCTCCTTGATCAGACTCTTCCTTGAGCAAAGCTTCATGTAAATTGGGGTCGAATTCTTTGCCGACAGCTTCGATGGCTTTCAACCCCTCGTCTTCCAGAACTTTGCGGAATTGCTTCAAAATCATGGCCACACCTTGGGCATAGGCCTCAAAATCCTGTTTTTCCTGACTGGATTCCACAGCCCTGTCAAAATTGTCCAAAACAGGAAGTAAGGAAAGAATAATCCTTTCTGAAGCGTACTTAAAAATATCTTCTTTTTCCTTTTGGGTTCTACGCCGATAATTATCAAATTCCGCCTTTAAGCGTTGCAAATGATTATAATAGTCTTCAGCTTTGGCTTTTTGAGCTTCAAGTTCCGCTTTAAGATTATTAAGTTCTTCAATATTGGTTAAGTCAGCCTGGTCTGAACTTTGGGCAGTTTCTTCTGCAATATTAGCGGTTTCATCGGTTTCCGATATGTTTTCTTTTAACGGTTCTTTATTTTCGTTCACAAATCAGAGTCTCCCTTCCTTTAAGCATTTCCACGGTACTTCTCAGTAAGAATTTCCGTTAGGCTTTTAGTCATATAATCAACTATGCTCACAGCTTTTCTATAATCCATCCTGGTCGGGCCCAAGACACCTATAGAACCGATTTGCTTACCGTTGATATGATAAGTTGCGGTAATTATACTGCACTCTTTGAAAGCTTCGTCAGGGTTCTCGGAACCGATTGTAATACTCAACCCCTCCTGTTGAGGGCTAATTAGCTCAGCGAGCTTGCGGTTCTCCTGAAAAACAGCGAAAAGGTTTTTAACTTTCTTTAAGTCCCTAAACTCCGGCTGATTTAACATATTTAAAGCTCCGCCTAAATAAACGCGGTTATCAGCATCGGATTCCCGATTTTCAAAGATTTTCTCCAAAATGTACATCATGCCGTCAATCATCCGGCGCTTACGGGAAAGCTCACCGTAAATTTCTTTAATTAAACCTTTCTTTAGATCCTGAACCCTGGTTCCGCTCATTTTTTCGTTAAAAATATTGGCCAAAATTTGTAAATCTTCGGTGGTAGTATCTTCACCGATATCAACAATATTGTTTTCAATTGCCCCATTGTCTTTGACTGTAACCATAATGGCCTTTCCTTCTTCATAGGGCAAAAAATATAATCTCTTTAAAACGCTGTTACGGCTTTTAGGTCCCATAACCAGACTGGTGAGAGATGTGATTTGGGAGATAAGCTTACCTGTGTGCTCAATTACTTCCTGCACCTCATTCAGTCTGCTGGTAAGCTCTCTTCTTATCATCCTTTTCTCTTCCTCGTCCAAAACCAAAGGAACCATTAGACTATCCACATAATACCGATAACCGGAGTCTGACGGTATTCTGCCGGCTGAAGTATGAGGTTGTTCAATTAAACCCATTTCTTCCAGATCAGCCATTTCATTACGAATAGTAGCCGGGGACACTCCCAATTCAAACTTCTTGGAGATAGTCCTCGATCCGACAGGTTCGGCGGTGGCAATATAATCTTGCACAATGGCCTTTAAAATTTTTTGTTTTCTTTCATCCATTTGCATTGAGGCCACCTCCCTTTCTCGTTGTTAGCACTCCCCTCTAGTGAGTGCTAATGATATCTGACCTTACATTAGCACGATGGTAAAAGAATGTCAAGATCCAATGTGCAACTTTATTAGCCTGGAGATTAAGAATATAGCCCAATTCTAATTCAGGTGGTGTTTATTGGCAAATTATATCTACTAATAAGGAATTTAGGACAAAAAAGTAACGCGGATTGACTCTCAGCCTACCTTCATCCTGAATTAAAACCCCCTTATCTATATATTTTATCAGTTTTAAGCCATAAATATCCTGAATAGATTCTTTAAATTTTTGCGTAAAAGCATTAAGATCAACCCCTTTGGCAGTCCTTAAGGCCAGCATTAGATATTCTGAAATCTTCTGTTCTCTGGTTAAGACCTCGGTTTCCAGGGGATCAAAAGCCTCCCTCCCGGCAAAGAGCAGTTTTCCGTATAATTCTAAATTCTCGGTATTTTTGGTCCTGACGCCGCCTAAGCAGGAAACTGCGCCCGGGCCTAACCCCAAATATTCTTCGCTTTGCCAATAGGTCAAATTATGCCGGCATTCAAACCCGGCTCGGGCAAAGTTGGATATTTCGTAGTGCCGGTAACCTTGTTGCTGGAGAAAACCTGCCGCCCACTCGTACATATCGGCTTGGATGTCGTCATCGGGCAAGACAGGATCTCCCTCCTCCACCACATTTAGAGGATTGCTACTGAACTTTCGGGCTAAAGGAGTACCCTCTTCAAGCATAAGGGCATAAAGAGATAAATGCTCCGGTTCCAATTCCACTGCCCGGCGCAAAGTATCTTGCCAGTCAGTCAATGTTTGACCAGGCAAGCCAAAGATAAGATCCAGGTTTAAATTATGTATTCCCCCTTGGCGGATAAGCCAAACACTTCGCCTAATATCCTCTTTATTATGGATTCTGCCGATTTGGACAAGCATCCGGTCATTAAAACTTTGGGCACCCAGCGATATTCTGTTAATCCCGTAGCTGACAAGGACATTAAGCTTCTCTTTAGTAAGAGTGCCGGGGTTGGCCTCTACAGTTTTTTCAATCTCTTTCTGTTGAGCCTTAGACCCTTCTGGCGGCGAAGCTGTATTTTGAGGGCTTCCGAAGGAGAAATTTTTGTGAATGGCGCTTAATAAACTATCCAGCTCCAGCGGCTCCAAAATCGTAGGCGTGCCTCCGCCCAAAAAAAGAGAAGAAACCCCCCCTTGGGCTTCTTTTGACCGCAGTTTTGCTTCTTCGGCGACGGCTTGCAAGTAAATCCCTTTCCAATCCTCTCGGCAGCCAGCCAGGGGAATGGAGTAAAAAGCACAGTAAGCGCATTTTTTGAGGCAAAAAGGCACATGGACATAGAGTGAAGGCATTGTGTTTCCCACCTAATCCCGCTGGACTTAAGGGTTATTGTCTCCCGTTTCCTGTGTAATTGAAGCATTTTTCGTTGACGTCTGCTCCCCTGTTTGCGGAAGACTGGTTTCCTGTGGTTCCGAGTTCGGACTTTCATCCTGGCTTTCTTTCATCTTCCGCCTCACTAATACTAATGAAAGCCCCTGCTGGCTTTTGCTTAAAACTGAAATTACCTGTTTTTTGTACATAAAACCGACAATAAGCAAAAACACAGCCAAAATTAAAGCGCTTACCACAATAGAATAGTTTTGCTGCTCCAAATGGGCTCCAATGAAAGAAGCGCCGAACAAGGCCGGAAACCTGGCCATAAACACAATGGTAAAAAATTTAACCGGTTCTATGGGGGTTAAGCCAGCGGCATAGACCAAAAAATCTTTGGGAATGCCGGGTACTAAAAACAGGGAAAACAAAAAAGCCGTCGATTTTTTGTTTTTAATTAGATCCGTTAGTTTAGCGATTTTATCTGTAGAAACAAAAACCTTGACCAAAGGATAACCAAGGAAGCGGGTCAGAGCGAAAACCAAAAAATAACCAAGCATTATCCCAATGGCGGAATAAACTGTTCCGGCCAAAGTTCCGAAAATGTACCCACCCGCGATTTGCACTAACTCCCCGGGAATAGAAGCTACTACAACTTGTAAAATTTGAAAGCAAATAAATACCAAAATACCCGCATGGCCGTAAGAGGCGAGGAGACTCTTAAACTCCTCCGGTTCGCTTATTAGCTCGTAGACTTGCGCGGAATACCGCCAAGTGATAAAAAAGACTACGCCTAGAAAAACTGCCAACAGTATAAGATTAACTAGGACAGATAACTCCAGCTTTTTGAGCATAAATGCCCCCGTGGAATTTTTGCTGATTAGCGGAATAAATTAGTCATCCATTTTCAGTACGGCCATAAAAGCATCCTGGGGAATTTCCACGCTGCCCACCTGTTTCATGCGTTTTTTCCCCTCTTTTTGTTTCTCTAAAAGTTTTCTTTTCCGGGTGATATCTCCGCCATAGCATTTTGCCAGGACATCTTTGCGCAGGGCTCTAATATTTTCCCTGGCGATAACCTTGGAGCCAATCACAGCCTGGATGGGCACCTCAAACATTTGCCGCGGAATAAGGCCGCGGAGTTTTTCCACCAGTTTCCGCGCCCGCTGGTAAGCTTTTTCCCGGTGGACGATGAATGATAAAGCATCGACCAGTTCTCCATTCACCAGGATATCCAGTTTAACCAGATTGGCTTCCTTGTAACCTTTTAACTCATAATCCAAGGAAGCATATCCTTTGGTGCGGGATTTTAGCTGATCAAAATAGTCATAGACAATTTCACTCAAAGGCAATTCATAATGAAGGTTAACCCTGGTCGGGGTAATATAATCCATGTTCAGGAAAGTACCCCTTTTTTCCTGGTTTAGTTCCATGATTGTCCCGATATACTCGGAAGGAACCATGATGGAGGCTCTGACTACCGGCTCTTCAATAGATTCAATTTGCCCTAAAGGCGGTAGCAAAGCGGGATTATCGACCAAAACATGTTCACCGTTGGTTTTATTTACTTTATATACTACGCTGGGTGCTGTGGTAATTATGTTTAAAGCAAATTCCCGTTCCAGCCTTTCCTGGATAATTTCCATATGGAGGAGTCCCAGAAAACCGCAGCGAAAGCCCATACCTAAAGCAACCGAAGTTTCATTTTCAAAAACCAGGCTGGCATCATTAAGCTGCAGCTTTTCCAAAGCATCTTTAAGTTTATCATAGTCGGAGCTCTCCACCGGGTAGAGACCGCAAAAAACCATCGAAACCGCTTTGCGGTAACCAGGCAAAGGCTCCGCCACCGGATTATCCGCATCGGTAATGGTATCCCCGACTCGGGTATCTTGGACATTTTTAATACTCCCGGCTAAATAACCGACTTGACCGGCCTTAAGCTCTTCCACTATAGTCATTCCCGGAGTAAAGATTCCCACTTCGGTTACTTCAAAGATTTTGCCGGAAGACATCATTTTAATGTTCGTTCCTCTCCTGACCTTACCGTCAAAAATGCGGATATAAGGAATGGCACCACGGTAGGAGTCAAACTTAGAGTCAAAGATGAGAGCCTTGAGGGGCTTTTCATCATCCCCTTGCGGCGGTGGGATTCTATGGACAATAGCCTCCAGGATTTCTTCCACTCCTATACCGTTCTTAGCCGAAGCAAGAATGGCTTCACTGGCATCAATACCAATGACATCCTCAATTTCTCGCTTAACCATTTCCGGATCGGCGCTTGGCAAATCTATTTTATTTATCACAGGAATGATTTCCAAATCATTTTCCAGGGCTAAATAAACATTGGCCAAAGTCTGGGCTTCGATCCCCTGGGCAGCATCCACCACTAAGAGAGCCCCCTCGCAGGCAGCCAAACTGCGGGAAACCTCATAGGAAAAGTCCACATGGCCTGGAGTATCAATTAAGTTCAATTCGTAGACTTCACCGTCCTTGGCCTTATACTGGAGGCGGACGGAATGAAGTTTGATGGTAATACCCCGTTCCCGTTCCAAATCCATAGAGTCTAAAACCTGCTCTTTTAGTTCCCGGGCGGACATAGTGCCGGTAAACTCCAAGAGACGGTCGGCCAAAGTAGACTTACCATGGTCTATATGGGCAATAATACAAAAGTTTCTAATTCTGGAAGATGCTAATGACATGCAAATAATCTCTCCTCATAATACCAGCTAACTAATAATTATAACAAACACTTCTCACCAGGCGCAAGAAGAGTACCAAGCACCTGACAAAACTACAAGTAACAGACGCTTGTAACCGCATAAGAAAAAGGCGTTCCCGAGACGACGCCCTTATATAATTCTAGCCTGGCCCTTTTGGCCTTGCCTTTTTCCATTAAAGAACACTTTTGGATAATCGGATAGTTTTCAAATTCCTAATCTGTTTCCTTTTATCTCTTCATAACGTAAATTCATAGAAAATTTATAATGATATTTATTCATACCTTGTCTCTCATAAAAACTATGTGCTCTTGTTCTTAATTTATTACAACATGCCTCAATTTGCAGACACTCATTGTCTTTCGCAATTTCGGAAGCTTTATTAAAAAGTTCCTTTCCTACTCCATTCGAGCGGTATTTATCCCTGACCGCCAATTCTAAGATTTCTGCAATTTTCGCAGCATGATGAAGCTGATACTGTCAATTTTGCCATTCTAATAATCATTTTTTCCTTCCTTTACCCCACACCATTCCAAAATTCATGATCCATACTGTAGATAGGCTCGACGATAACATTGCCGTCTTTGTCTTTAAATCCTATTTTACCGTTCTCAGTAAATTGAACCGGATAATCCTCCTTCAGTACTTCTTCTGTCAGCCTGAGCTTCTCATTTTGCAGAAAGCTCACAAGGAAAGCCCTCAGACAACCATTGTTAATTATTTTGTTATGTTCGCGGTACCTAATTTGCTAAAATTACGATATGCTCGTTTATAACCGTAGTTTATAGCCAGATTATAAAAGATATTAACCCGTGATTTGCTAATTCGTTTCACTATATTCCGCCACGAATAAAACTTTCCTCTAAACTCGTGATAACCCTTTAAAAGTTCCATTGCGCTCATTTGTTTTGGCACATAGGCAACCTTTGTTTTACCATTGTAATGATCCCAATCAACTTCAAGTAATCGGCCTTCATTTTTATACTGTTCATATATATCAGTTCCTGGAAAAGGAGTTAAGATACTTGCAGTAACCCCATCAACTCCAATGTTATTACATGCTTTTAAGGTTGTTTCAAACACTTCCGATGTGTCTGAGTCAAATCCAAAAACAATACCGGCCTGGATACTGATTCCATGTCGATGAAGTTTATCTACAATCTTTCCATACTCTTCTATTTTATTAAAATTCTTATTGGCATCTTTAAGTCCCTGTTCAGAAAACGATTCGAGACCCAGAAACAAGTACAGACACCCGGCAGATTTCGCCAAACTTAGTAGTTCTTCATCCTCGCAACTATATGCTGTTACCTGAGCCGCCCATCTTTTATTTAGCCTTGCCAGTTCTTTCAACAAAGCTTTCGTATAGACCGGATCAGCAAAAAAGTTATCATCCCAAAAGACGAAATGCCTATTTGGCATACTGCTTATATCCTTGATGACCTCATCAATTGGGCGAGTTCTAAACTTATTATGATAGATTTTCTTAAGACAACAATAACTGCAACTATGTGGGCATCCCCGTGAAGCAAAGACAGCACCGCTGGTAAATCTATGGCCAACTATCAAATCTCTACGAGGTATTGGCAGGCCTTCAAGACTGGGAATATCTACGCTTGTGTAAGCTTTTTGCATGTTCCCGGAAAGGAAATCTCTTAAAAACTTTGGCCATGTTTCTTCAGCTTCCCCTACAAAAATCGTATCGCAATGTAATGCAGCTTCTTCAGGATTTAAAGTCACATGGGGTCCGCCTAAAACTACCCAAGACCCTAATTCACGAAACTTTTTGGAGATAGTATACACATGGGGAGCATTGGGAGTATTTACAGTAATCGCAACCAAGTCAAACTTTTCGTAGATGATCGGTTCTGTATATTCATCTAATAATCTTATGCTATATTCTTTGGGGACGAATCCTGCAAGATAGGGCATGGTTAATTGTGTAAAATTGTTGAATTGATATGCTCTGAACTTATTAATTTCTGAGTTCTCAGGAGTAATCATTAATAATGTCGGCATATTATCCCCATCTTCCTGCACATAAAAGCACTCATTCACTAAGTTTCGCTGTCATGGCCTTCGCCTGCGCCCAAGCATCTCCAGAGCTAAAGCAAACTCCTCCATTTTTAGAACCCTGGTGATAACTGCAAAGATTATTGCCCCCAGCAGGGTACCACTTAAGAGCACGATTAGCGAACCAATCTTGCCCACTCCAACTAAAGGAGTCAGGAAATCTGCCCAGATTGTTACCGCAGCTCCCATCAGCGCAGCTGCAGCCAGAGTCAGAAAGAGGGTGCGGATTATCCTGGGACCGTCTATCATTCCCAACTTGTGCCTGAGAGCAATAAACAGAAGCACCATCTGAGTCAAAGCTCCCAGGGTAATGGCCAAAGCCAGTCCTCCGTGGGCCAGGGGCCCGACCAAAATAAACATCCAGGCCATACTCGTGACCATGGCAATAACCCCAAGCCCTACCGGCAGCCAAGTATTTTGCAGGGCATAAAAAGCTCTGGGCAGGATTTGAATAATAGCTTGGGCTGTAATCCCCAAAGTAAAATAAAACAGTGGAACAGCGGTAGCTTCGGTATCTGCCGCTGTAAATTCCCCATGCTCAAAAAGTACCCTGATTAAGGGAAAACGCAAAGCCATCATCCCTACGGCAATCGGAATGGTAATAAAAATTATTAGGCGGACAGAACTGGAAACTGTCTGGAGAAAATCCTTAAATTTCTTCAAAGCGGCTTGCTCGGACAAAGTAGGGAAAACAGCTACTCCTAAGGCTAACGCAAAAATGCCCACCGGTAATTGAAAAAGACGGTAGGAATACCAGACAGCAGTAATACTGCCGGGTATTAACGCTGAGCCCAAGTGGGAATTGACGATTAATTGCAACTCATTTAAAGTGTGAAAAATAATAATAGGTAAAGAAAGCAGGATAATTTTTCGCACCCCAGGGTGTTTAAAATCAATCAGCGGATAGTAGCGAAGCCCGACTTTTCTTAATGCAGGCACTTGCACTAGAAAGTTGGCCGCCGCCCCTATCACTACCCCCAAGGCAAAACCGGAAATACTCCAAGCATCGCCGGCATCCGCCCAAAGAGCGCCAAAAAAAATTACACAGGCATTATAAAGGACCGTGCCTATCGCCGACGGCCAGAATATTTTATATGAATTAAGGATAGCCATGGTAATTCCGCTTAAAGCCAAAATTACCGGCTGGAGTAAAAGAATCCTGGTTAAATAAACAGCTAACTCTTTATTTTCCGGACTAAATCCGGGAACTTGAATGGCAATGAATTTGGGGGCCAGAAGCATAGCAGTAATAACCAGGGTACAAAGAGTCAAAAAAATAAAATTCGTCACCGAGCTGACAACCTTCCAGCCTTCCTTTTCCTGCCCCTTGGCTATATACTCCGATAAAACCGGAATAAAGGCCGCGCTTAAAACCCCTCCGACCAAAAACCAATATAAGAGGTCCGGCAGGATAAAAGCTACGTTATAAGCATCGGTCGCCGCTGTCTTGCCAAAAAGGCCCGCCATCAAAGATTCTCTGATAAAACCAAGAAACCTTGATACCAGATTAGCAGCCATTAAAAAGCCGGCTGCCTTAATCATTTTTTGGGTTGTGGTCATCTTTCGCAGTATCCTTTTAAGTACTTAATTTCTATAGAACCATTATTTTTATAAACAGTAGTATTTTTTTTGAATCCTAAAGGGATATCACTTTCTCCTCGGCCATCCTGATTAAAGGATGACAGGACTGGAGGATGCCGAACCCCTCTATAAATAGTCTACTGCGAATTATATCACTTTTCCAGATAAGCCTTCAATACTTTAGCCAAAGGTCCAACCGCCCCTTTAGCTTCCTCCAGGGTATTTAATTGGCTGCCAATTTCCAGGAGCAGGGCACCATTGGTCAAATGTTGATTATAACGGGCTTCCGAGGCATATCTTATCTTGGTGGAAAACAACCCCGGGTACTTCTCTTCAGCCAGTTTTATTAAATCCTGAGCAATTTGATTATTCTTTTCCCAATGAGGATTTTTCTGGCCTATGACAATCATTATTTTGGCAACCTCTTTATTATCGATGATAACCGTGGATTTTCCCACTTGCGTTGGGATTCCATCCCTATGAATATCCAATAGTAAGCGGATAGTGGGATTTTCCTCCAGCATTTGAACTGCGGTCTGATAAGAATTATCATAGGATTTATCATAGATTTCGTCATGGATCGTAGGAGAATGGACGGCATTAATACCTTCTTGCTTTAAAGCTTCAACCAATAATTCTCCTACCTCCATTACCTCCCCCTTTTGCCCGCCTTTGACCCGGTCTACTCCTCCGTCCCCGGCATATGACTCGGCATTATGGGTATGATAGACTCCCAGCAAAATATCTTCTTCACTGGTAGCCGGTGCCGGTTCATTATAGAAAGGATCTGTGAGCGGTTCCAGGATTGGACCTTCCATTTCTGGATCATTGGGATGATAAGCCCAGCCCAGCCAGGGAATGCCCCCTGCCGGCGGAGCATAAAAGCTTAAGAAATAAGTCCGGGCATCGGAAATATTGACACCTGTCATTAAATAAAGCCCTAAACCGGCCACATTTTTGCGGATTGTGGTCATGTATTCCCGCTCAGGTTGGGACAGTCCCGGAGCGCCCTCCAGCAGCACCATCTCAAAAGGGAAGCTTTTCTCGCTTAGAAGGTTAACCAAATGCTGGGAACCGTCATTGGTAACGCTGGAAAATAAAAGGACTATAAAAAGAGCCAACAAGACAATAACAGAGGCAGTTCGCAGCCAAGAATGCATATAGAACAAAGGTTGTCCCCCCTTCCATATTTTAGTAATATGAGGGGCAACCTTTTTTTAGAACACAGTACGATTCCCGCTTGTCAAGATGCAGGTAAAAATAAGTTGCATTAACTTCAAAGAATGTGATAAAATATCATTTGCGTGAAAAAACGTGCGGTAGTTCGTTTTGAAGGGGGTGACTAACATGCCAAATATTAAGTCAGCAATTAAACGAGTCCAGCTGAGCAGATTACAAAACGCCAAAAATTCCGCTGCCAGGTCTGCCTTGAAAACTGCTATCCGTCGTTTTGAGGAAGCTGTTAATAATAATGCGGAAAACGCCGCTGAAGCTCTGCAAAAGGCTTCCCGTGCTCTTGATAAAGCAGCCGCTAAAGGTTTGATTCATAAAAACAAAGCTGCCCGCAAAAAATCCAGAATGGCCAAAAAATTATCTCAAACTATTAATAAAGCCAGCTAATAGTACGGCAAAATTGCTTGTACTATCAACATATTTATTAATGCTTAAATATTAAAAGTGCATATAAATAATTATAAATGCAGCGCTCTGACCAAAAGAGAGGCTGCATTTTTATTTTATTTAAAGTTCCTTCGCTCTGCACAGGACAAGCCTTCACTCCGTTCGGGACAAGCCTTTGCTTCACTCAGAATGATAACTTGCTCAAGACATGCCATCACTGCGTTCAGACTGGGCTCAAAACGACTACAGAGAGGACTTTTGGCAAAAACGGATAACCATCATTTCTAATAACAAGTGGGGGTTACCTCCGCTGTTTTTTAAAGCAATTTCAGTCTCCAGGCAATCCTCCAAGGCTTCAGCTAAATTTTGGGGAGCGAAGTGAGCTGCTTGCCGGTAGATTTTATTGCCTTCAAAAATTTTTTTAATACCGGCAACTTTCATAAATTCCTCCACTGTTTCCCCCCTGCGGCGCAGAATGCTGGCAGCAAGAAGCAGCCGAATCTGGCGGACAATCATGGCATAAACCTTTAAATGATACTCCTGGCTTAAGACTTCCTTAAGCTTCTGGAGGGCAACTCCGGTTTTACCGGCAGCTATGGCATCCAACATAGTAAAAATAGTAGTTTCGATTAGAGGAACACATACAGCTTCAATATCTTCCTGGCGAATTTCCTGCCTTGCGCCGATATATAAAACCAATTTATCCAGTTCCCTGTTTAAAATCCCTGTATGGTGACCAGCCCATTCCAGAAGAAACGAAGCAGTCCTAGAGTTAACTTTTTTCCCCCTGGACTCAACTTCTTTTTGGATCCACTTAATCCACTCAGAGTGTGTATCAGGATAAGAAAATTGCAGAACTTTACCCGCCTTGGCTATTGCTTTATACAATTTCCTGCCCTTATTGACTTTTTCCGAAATAAGAAGCAAGCAAGTAGCAGGATTGGGGTTCTCACAATAAGCCAAAAAAGCTTCCACATCTTCGTTTTCTTTACCCGTCGAAGCAGAATCAGCCTCCGGTTCCTCTTCCTCATTACCGTCTGCCTGGGCTTTATCCTTCTTAAAATAAGGCAAGTCATCAACAATAACTAAACGACGGGCAAAGAAAGAAGAAGTATAAGCTGCTTCAATCACTTTCGCGGCTACAAGGCCTTCGCCGGAAAATACCTCAATTCCACTGCCGGAAGGATCTTCCGCTCGTATATAATCTTTTAAAAGCTTTAAAGCCTCGGCAATAGAATAACGGTCTTCGCCATACCAAAGATAAACAGGCGGAATCTGATTACTGGCAAGGTCTTTTTTTATAATCTCCAAAGACACTATCAATCACCAACAATAATTAAATTTTACGAGCCAGTGAACAGCTGCGAACCAGAGAACAGCATAGTTAATTGAATAAATAATTCTGCAAATAAGAAGGATGTTCCTCCCAGCCCAGGCCAGGAATTTTCAGTATGAAATCAGAACAAACAAAAAAAGCCCCCCTTAAACAAATGTTAAGGGGGAAAGAAAGAGGAGGAGAAAAGAGATGTTCATTCGTATTATTTCCACGGCTTTCCCCTATTTATTCATACTTTGGCAAATTTTCTTAAAAAATATTTTCTTTGCTAAGTACCTTTATCCGGGGTTATCAAGTATTGGCAAATTACTACCACATAATTTTTTCCGGTTCTTCGTAAGTAACACCTTTAGTATCGACAGTCACTTTTTGCATCGCTTGTTTCTCCAACGGCCGATCCTGGAAATTTCGTGGGACAGATACTATCTTATCGACCACATCCATACCTTCCACAACTTTGCCGAAAGCGGCATACTGTCCGTCCAAATGAGGTGCATCGGCAACCATAATAAAGAACTGAGAGCCAGCCGAATCAGGATGCCTGGAACGGGCCATGGATAATACTCCCCGGGTATGGGCCAAATTATTCGGAAACCCATTGGAAGTAAACTCTCCCTTTATGCTATACCCCGGCCCCCCCATACCTGATCCCTCAGGATCGCCGCCTTGAATCACAAAACCGGGGATAACCCTGTGAAAAATCGTCCCGTCATAAAACCCTTTTTGGATGAGTGAGATATAATTTTTAACAGTATTGGGAGCAATCTCGGGATAAAGCTCGGCTTTAATGACATCCCCATTTTCCATTTCAATTGTGACAACCGGATTTTCCATAAGCATTAAACTCCTTTGTAAATTTAGTTATTTTCAGGCTCTAATTTCTAAAGGAATTTCAAGCCTTAAGCGACAACACCCATTTGCATTTCAGTTACATTTCCTTTTTTGTCAGTAGCTTTAATAATAACATAAATTAACCGAAGAAAAAAATTTTATGAAAACCTGCTCCTTTAATCCCTGCCCGGGATAATCGTAAAACCGTCCTCATCAAGCTGCAAACGGATTGTCCCCTGGAGATCCGTCCTATAGACCGGGATTCCTCTCTCCTGCCAATAACTAATTACTTCCGGCGCCGGGTGGCCAAAACTGTTTCTCCCCACCTGAATAAAAACAGCCTGAGGGTTAGTCCGATCAAACCAAAAGGGATCAAATGAACCTTTACTGCCATGATGGGGAATCTTGATAAAATGAGCGGCATAATTCCATCCCCTGTCGCTAATCTGCTGCATTTCTTCCTGCTCCATATCCCCGGTCAATAATACCGCCCACCCTAAAAACTTAAGAAGCAGCACTAAAGAATTATTATTGGAATCACCACCGGTCCCCGCAATTACCGAATCGGGTGCCAGAACTTCCAAGCTTAAACCCGAAGAGTACTTAACTATGTCCCCTGCTTTCAGCCTAAGGAGCCCACCGGCATCACTCAAGATTTCCGGAGGCAATCCTTCTTGCCAAGCTTCATTGGTCAATCGCTCCCCTACCTCCGGTACGGCAACCTTCCCAACCGGAATGTTAGCCAGCAGGTATCTGGCGCCACCCAGGTGGTCACTGTCTTCATGGGTGATAAAAACCATATCCAGATAAGCTATTCTTTGCTGCATTAAATAGGGTACAACCACCCGTTCCCCGGCATCAAAGCTTGCCGTGCGCGGCCCGGCATCCACCATAATTTTTTCCTTGGAAGTTTGAAGTAAAATGCAATCTCCTTGCCCCACATCCAGAAAAGTAATTTCCAGACGTTCCCGGCTTAAAGAAGGAACCCAAAGGAATCCAAGCAATAAAAGAACGACCAAGAAGAAACGGACTTGCCGGCTTGGCAATTTAAGTGTGAAATTCCTTATCTTGCCGGCCTGTTCTTTATTAATTAAAAATAAACGCTTAGATATTCTAGCTGCAAGATTTCTGATTCTTCTAACCTGGACCCGGACAATGAACCAAGCTTTCTCCTTGCCTAAGAGCCAGACCCCTAAAGCCCCATACCAAACAACCCAAAAGAAAATACCAGGCCTTAAAACCCAAAAATATCCCCAGGGGAAAACGGCAACTATTTTTAAAACTGCATCTGTAAACTGTAGCAGCCAAAAAGCTGTTTGGAAAAAGGCGAGAGGTAAAACGGGCAAAAAAAGCAAAGTTGTCCCAATAAGGCCCAGTTGCAAAACTGCCCCTAAAATAAAAAGAACAAAAACATTAGTAACAAAACCAGCTAAGGAAATCCTGTTAAAAACACTGATTAAAATAGGCAAGGCGGCTATCTGGGCGGCTAAAGACACTTCTACCGCCGGACGTAAAAGTTTCGGCAGCTTCTGCAGCCAGGCTGTTTCTTTTAATTTGGGGACTAAAACTATCATCCCCCAAGTAGCGGCAAAAGAAAGCTGAAAACTGACATCCTTAAGATAGAGAGGTTCAATGATAAACAAAATCAAAGCTGCGAGTAGCAGCCAACGCAAAGGATCCATTTTTCCTCTGCCCATCATTCCGGTGAGAACAGCCAAACCCAGAATTGTAGCTCTTAAAATAGGAGGATTACCCTGGCATAAGGCAGCATAAAGGATTAAAGCGCTCATGGCAGCCAAAATCCTACCTTTGCGGGGTAAAAAGAAAAAAATCCCCCAGACTAAAGCCAGCACAAAAGCCACATTAGCTCCGGATGCCGCAAAAACATGCATAACCCCGGTAGCTTTATATCTTTCCAGGGTCTCATCCGGTATCCTGCTGGTGTCGCCAAACAGGATTCCCTCCAAAACACCTGCCTCAAGGGGCCAATACTCATCCAGGACATTACGAACCTCCTCCCTGATCTGCCAGACTAGACCCGGATTCCCCTTGGCTAGAACCTGCACCTCTTCTCTGGTCGTAATTGTACCGCTTAAACCCCGTACCGCGTTATAAAGGGGTAAGTCGAATTCACCCGGGGTCCCCGGAGGTTTAGGATGTTCCAATCTTCCTGTTATCCGGATTAGATCCCCCGGTCTGACTGACTCCCAACCGGCCGGAAGTAAACCATTCTTTTGGTAAACACGGAGGGTATACTTAGCGCCCAGTCCGACCTGCCCTCCCCGTTCGCTTTGTCCACCCAATCTTCCCTGCAATTCCTCAATTGCTAAAACGCCCCGGCCGCTGCTTTGATCCCGAACCCAGTCTTGAAGCAGGCCTTTAATTGTTATTTCCTCGATAACCAGCGGTTCAGCCAGGGATTTTTCCGCATTTAACCCATAAACATAGCCAACAACTAAACTGCAAGCCAAAAGAAGGATTTCCGGACGGATAAGCCTACCCACAAAATCCTGAGGTTTCCACCAGCGCCAAAGCCGGAAAAGGAGCAACAGGAAAAAAGCTAGAATTAATATCCTGACTTCAGAGTGACTGTAAACGGCTAGAAAGCCGCCCAATAATAATGCTGCTAAAAGCTTGCTAAGTTTATCTTTCATTTTTTTCTAAGCCCGCTTCTCCTGCAGGAATTTATTATGGACCCACTTTAATATAATCAGCCATTTTCTCATATGTTTTAGGGCCTATACCGGAAACAGCCTGAATTTCTTCCGGGCTGGAAAACAAACCGTTTTTTTCCCGGTAGTCAATAATCCTTTGGGCCAAAGCGGGACCAATACCGGGAATGGTATCTAATTCTGCCAAACCGGCGGTATTAATATTCACTTTTCCACTTGAGCCGGGAGTCTTACCGGACGCGCCGGCAGTTGTTCCACCGGCTTCCTTTCCCGGTATAGAGCCGGCATTCAAAATGTCGTCAGACACCTCTTCCCGATATGGAACAATAATTTTTTGCCCGTCTTTTAATTTTTGGGCGGGATTAAGAGCGTCCAAATCCGCCTTGGGGCTTAACCCGGCTTCCCTTAAAGCATCATCCAGCCTGGCATCAAGAGGCAAATGCAATAAGCCGGGTTTAACGACTGCCCCGGTTATGTAGACCACTATTTCCCTTTCCTCCACAGCCTGTTCAATTGTGACCGGGCTTCTGACAGGAAGCAGGAATTTTCCCACCGCCATTATTAAAAGTACTCCCAAAACACCCCACCAGAGAAGGCGAATATTCTTATCCACTAACCCTCTCCCCCCAGTGATAAACAAACCTGTATTTTAAAGTACTTGTTGGGATTATTCTCCAATATTTGTTTAAAATCCTTTCTCTTGCAACAAAATTTTATTAAATCTCAGGCCCTTCAGCCATTTATCCTACGGACATTGACAAAGCGGAAAAATTTTTTCGCAAAGCTTGCAAATGTTATAAAAGCCATCAACTTTTTTATTCTTGCCAAGGGCTTTTTTTCTTTATTCTGTTACCTTTTTATTCCAGGAACATAAGTTATAATAGCCTGTTTTCGCTGGCTAACAATTTATTAAAAGGAGGGACTCCAACGATAAATGACCTTATTTAGAGATAACCTTAACTACGCCACTTTGGCACCTTATAGCGGGAGTCAAGCTACAGTTAGGCTCTTTGACGGCAAAACCTATACAGGCCAAATAGTCGCAGTCCATCCCCATGGCATCTTATTTCATTCTAGTAACCCCGGATTTCTCTTCTTACCCTTCTTAGCTATCGCCGCCCTGGCTTTAGCCGTTCCCTTTGCTTACGGGGCTGGCTACGCAGTTGGTTCTAGGTACGGCGCGTATCCTTACGGTTGGTATTTTTAGACATTATTCTGGATAAGACATTCCACCGGTTAAAACACTTCAAGCACTTTTGTTAAATCATTTTGTTAACTTTTCAAGTTATGTTCTATTGAACGGCAAATTTAAGGGGATGCCTCCCTTCCGGCAGCATCCCCTTAACCTTTTTTCACTATATTTTATGTTATTGCGGAATTTTTTGAAAGCAAGCTGGAGCTTAGACATTAAACTTCTAATTGAGCCAACTGTTAACAGCATCCTGATTGTCATTAATCCATTGCTTAGCGGCGTCAATAGGTTCCATACCTTCAGTGATTAAGGCTTCGAGGCTCCCAATTTGAGCATCGCTCATTTTAAACTTTTTAAGCATAGCTGCCACATCCGGCTCTTTTGTGCTGAAATCCTTATGGGCCAGAACATGAAGTTCTTCAGCTTCCCCGAAAGCCCCTTGAGGATCATCCAGGTATTTTAGATCATATTTGGCAAACATCCAATGGGGGCTCCAGCCGGTAATAGCGATCCATTCTTTTTTGGCATAAGCTTTTTCCAGCGCCGCCATCATGGCCATTTCACTGCCTTGAACCACGTCAAAACCAAGCCCGTAACTCTCGTTAGCCCTGGCTGCAGCTTTCATGATTCCCGCCCCGGGGTCGATACCAATAATTTGGTTATTAAACTTCTCAGCTTCACCCTTTAACTGTTCAATGGAATTAATTGTCACATAAGCCGGCACTGTTATCCCTATCCTGGCTTGCTCTTGGTACCATATTCCATAATCCTCCAGGCTGCCCTTATATTCAGTCCAGTAGCTTTCATGGGTAATTGGCAGCCAGGCATCCAGAAAAAGGTCAAGGTCCCCTTTGCTTAAGCCCGTAAAAAGAGGGGCGACATCAAGCTGCGTAAGATTAACTTCATAACCTTGATCTTCTAAGATTACTTTCCAAAGATTGCTGACAGCAATACATTCCGCCCAGTTAACATAACCGATGTTAATTGAGCCTTTCTTTTCACCTTGCGTGGTAGGCCCCTGTCCTGAACCGGCACAGCCCGCCGTAAGGCCCAAAACAAGTACAGCAACTAAAGCAAAAACAATGAACTTTTGCCATCCTCTTTTTCTCATATTGGTCATTTCTTTTCCTCCCTTTAAATTATTTTCTATCTTCAGTTCTTAAAGAACGTCCGATTCCTTGGGAAAGCCTGTCCAGAATAATAGCCATTATAACGACCGCAACGCCGTATTCAAAGCCCATCCCAATCTTAAGCTGGCCAATAGCCTCCAGAACTCCTGCCCCAAGCCCGCCGGCGCCAATCATAGAAGCAATGACAACCATGGATAACGAAAGCATCATGGTCTGGTTAATACCGGCCATCAGGGTGGGCAGTGCAACCGGCAGCTGAATTTTCCAGAGAAGCTGCCAGGGAGTGGAACCAAAAGCTGTGCCCACTTCCACCAGATCAACCGGGACTTGGCGGATCCCCAGGTCAGTTAAGCGGATGACCGGAGGCATAGCAAAGATTACGGTAGCAAAAACTGCCGGTACCTTGCCGATTCCAAATAAAAGCAAGGCCGGTATTAAATAAACAAATGAAGGCATTGTCTGCATAAAATCGAGAATCGGAGTAATAAACCAGTGGAACCTGTCGCTTCTGCCGGCAATAATCCCCAGGGGTATCCCTATGACAATGGAAACCAAAGCAGATAGCAAAACGAGAACCAAAGTGGATAAAAAAGCCGGCCATAATTTTAAGTTATATATAAAGAATAAACCAAGCACTGTACCTACGGTTAATTTCCAGCCTCCTGCCTTCCAGGCTAAAACAGCGAAAAACAAAATTAATAGCCACCAGGGCACAATATTAAGATACTTCTCAAACCCCTTAATAATTTCACCGCAACTCTCGGAAAAAGCATCCAGGACAACTCCGAAATTTTCCACAAGCCATTTTACAATTTGGTCGATAATTGCAGCCAATGGAAACTTAGGCATTATTTTCACCCCCTTGAACTGCAGAACCGCTATTGGTGCTGCCGGCAGCAAGTGCCGCCAAAATTGAGCCCCGGACAATAATGCCGGTTAATTTTTCTTCAGCATTAATAACGGCCATCGGCATTTTACTTTCAGCCATGATACTTAAGGTATTAAAGAGCGGCGTGTCTTCACTTACAATTGGCCCTTCCTCCAGTTTCATATCCGCCAAACTTTGAATCCCGGCATTTCGGGCTTCAACGGCCATATCGGCAGTGATAATGCCTTTAAGATGCCTCTCCCGATCCACTACAAACACACTGGAGATACCGTGCTCCTTCATGATCCTTAAAGCTACGCTGGGGCCATCCCGCAAAGTAATAAGTGGTTGGGGTTTTTTCATCACATCCCCGGCAGTTAAAATCTTGCTGCGGTCCACACCCCTGACAAACTTCGCAACATAATCATCGGCAGGGTTATTGGTTATTTCTTCCGGAGTGCCGATTTGTACCAAAGCACCGTCCCGGAGAAAGGCAATGCGGTCGCCAAGCTTTAAAGCCTCATTTAGGTCATGGGTAATAAAAACAATTGTCTTATTCATTTTTTGTTGTAAACTTAGAAGCTCGTCTTGCATCTCTTCCCTGATTAAGGGATCAAGAGCGCTAAAAGCCTCGTCCATTAACAGGATGTCGGCGTCATTAGTCAAAGCCCGTGCCAAGCCGACTCTCTGCTTCATTCCCCCACTGAGCTGAGAAGGATACTTTTTCTCCCAACCTTTAAGACCTACCATTTCTAAGATTTTGTAAGCTTTTTCTTCTCTTTCTTTTTTACCGACACCTTGAACTTCCAAACCATAGACCGTATTATCCAAAACAGTACGGTGGGGCAATAAAGCAAATTGTTGGAAAACCATGGCTGTTTTCTCCTGGCGGAACTTCCGTAACTCCTTGTTTTTGAGCTTAATAATATCCTGTCCATCCACTAGGATTTCTCCGGCACTGGGCTCGATCAATCTGTTCAGGCAGCGAAGAATAGTGGATTTTCCACTGCCGGAAAGGCCCATGATTACAAAGATCTCGCCTTCCTGAACAGTGAAACTGATGTTATTAATTCCAACTGTTAAACCTGTTTCTTTGAGGATCTCACTCTTACTTTTTCCTTCTTGCAACAAGGTCAAGGCCTTTTGAGGATGAGCCCCAAAAATTTTAATCAAATTGGTCACCACAATTTTATTTCCCATTTAGTCACCTCTTCTTAATTTTATAAACATAAAATAAACTTTCGGGCATAATTAAAGCCCTCTCTTGGCAGGCAAAAAGAGGGCGTCCTGTTATTAGTTATTATGTTATAGAAATGAAACTTCAATAACTAATTTAGAAATAAACTGAAACTAATAGTAGGAATAAAGTGATATAGAATAATATGAAATCCAAGAAATAAGAATTTCAAAAATTACCCTAATTGCCCTGCTTTTAGAAACAGCCCCCAGCCTTAAAAGAATGTTAATAAAGAAGTTCAATCGAATCACATGTTTAAATGAATAAATAGTTTATTTGTTTTTACCTTGCTATTATATAATAACACCATGAGCCTCATATGACAACCTGTATTTTTTAATAAGTTGTCAGATAACGGAGAGTATTTTAGTTTTAAACCATTAAAAAAACCGAAATGCTCTGGTTATTAGAGCTATTCCATTTCTCCTTAAAAATAGGTGTCCAAATAAAAATAAAATAGCCAGGCACAATACCTGGCATATGATTATAAACAAAATTAAGTTTCTATCGTTTAAGTACTCCCTACCTAGAGAGACATAGAACTTGACCAAATACTAAATTACTTCACCACTATATTAACCAGCTTACCCGGCACAGGAATTACTTTGACTACAGTCTTGCCTGCTAAATAATGCTGAACTCTTTCGGAATTAAGGATAACCTTCTCTAATTCCTCCTTGGTGATATCAGCCGGGACGCGGACCTTATCCCTTAATTTGCCGTTAACCTGCAAGATAATTGTAATTTCTTCTTCCACCAAGGCACTTTCGTCCGCTGTAGGCCAAGGCTCCTTATGGATACTTTCGGTATGTCCGATGGCGCTCCAAAGTTCTTCCGTAATATGAGGAGCAAACGGGGCCAAAAGCTTCAAAACAGTTTCGATTCCTTCCCGGGCTACGGCTAAGTTGACTTCTTTCTCTTCCTTATAGAGATAGAGAGCATTAACCAATTCCATGATGGTGCTGATAGCAGTATTAAAATTAAACCTCTGGGCAACATCATGCGTTACCTTTTTAATGGCACTGTGGGTATTAAAACGCATTTTCTTGGCACTGGGGTCAAGGTCGGTAAATAAATCTTTTTTGCTTCCGTCGTCAGCGGCAAAAGAATTATTCTCTTTTTTCAATATTTCTTCATATTGTGCTACCAGGCGCCAAACTCTGTTTAAGAAACGGTAACAGCCTTCCACTCCCTGGTCACTCCACTCCAAATCTCTATCCGGAGGAGCGGCAAAAAGAATAAACAACCTGGCGGTATCCGCCCCGTACTTGCCGATAATCTCTTCCGGACTTACCACATTGCCTTTGGATTTGGACATCTTGGAGCCATCCATACAGACCATCCCTTGAGTCAAAAGATTGGCAAATGGCTCATCCACCGAAAGATAGCCAAAATCCCTTAAGGCTTTAGTAAAGAAGCGGGCATAGAGGAGGTGAAGGATAGCATGCTCCACTCCTCCCACATACTGGTCGACATTCATCCACTTTTTGACCTTTTCTTCATCAAAGGCCTTAGTTTCATTGCGGGGGTCGCAATATCTTAAGAAATACCAGGAAGAACACATAAAAGTATCCATGGTATCGGTTTCCCGGCGAGCCTCCCCACCGCATTGAGGACAAGTAGTATGGACAAAGCTTTCCGAAGTAGCAAGAGGGTTTTCTCCAACTTTAAAGACAACATCTTCGGGTAAAAGAACTGGCAAATCTTCCTCCGGCACTGGGACAATTCCACATTTGTCACAGTAAATCATCGGGATAGGCGCACCCCAGTAGCGTTGGCGAGAGATTAACCAATCCCTAAGCCTGTAATTAACTTTACGTTCTCCCAACTGGAACTTTTCCAGTTTGTTGGCCATCTTATTCCAAGCTGTCCTATTATCCAAACCGTCAAACTCAGCGGAATTAACCATGATCCCGTCGCCCACATAAGCGGCCTCCATTGGCTTATCTTTATCCTCTTCAGTCATATGCGGTTCAAGAATAACCCGAACAATTGGCAACCCATACTTTTTAGCAAAAGCAAAGTCTCTTTCATCATGACCAGGCACACCCATTACCGCTCCTGTTCCATATTCCAGCAGGACATAATTGGCTATCCAAATGGGCACTAACTGGCCGCTTAAGGGGTTAATGCAGTATTGGCCGATAAATAAGCCTTCCTTTTCGGTTTCCGCGGAAGTACGGGCAATTTCGCTTAAGCCTTTCATTTTTTTAATAAAATCATGGACGGCCTGTTCATATTCAGTGCCTTGTACCAGTTTTGTTACCAAAGGATGCTCCGGCGCCAATACCAGATAGCTGACCCCGAAAATAGTATCAACTCTGGTAGTAAATACCGTAATCATATCTGTAGTGCCGACCACCCTGAACTTGGCTTCCGCCCCTTCCGAACGGCCAATCCAGTTACGCTGCATAATTTTAACTTTTTCCGGCCAACCGGTCAGTTTTTCCAGATCATTCAATAGTTCTTCCGAATAATTCGTAATCTTAAAGAACCATTGTTCCAAATCTTTTTTAGTTACAGGGGTATCGCAACGTTCACAAGCCCCTTCCACTACCTGCTCGTTAGCTAAAACCGTAGCACAGGAAGGGCACCAGTTTACAGCAGCTTTCTTTTTATAAGCCAGCCCATGTTTATATAGTTGCAGGAAGATCCACTGGGTCCATTTATAATAGCCGGGATGGCAAGTGGCTATTTCCCGATCCCAATCATAAGAAATTCCCATCCTCATAAGCTGGTTTTTCATATTCGCAATATTTTTCCAAGTCCACTCCGCCGGCGGGGTTTGATTTTTAATCGCTGCATTTTCAGCCGGCAAGCCAAAAGCGTCCCAACCAATAGGGTGCAGAACATTATAACCCTGCATCCTTTTAAACCTGGCAATGACATCAACGATAGAATAATTCCGGACATGTCCCATATGCAAATTTCCCGAAGGATAGGGAAACATAGCTAAAGCATAGAATTTTTCCTTCTTAGGGTCATCGTCAGTCTTGCCTGCTTTTTGTTCCAGCCATTTCTTTTGCCATTTGGGCTCAATCTCGTGGAAAAGGTATCTTTCCTGCATTTGATGCTGACCTCCTATTATAAACATTTCCAAAAAATTACTAATTAAAACAATATAGAAAATCCCACCCCTAATGGGCGAGAAAATAATTTACCTTAATTATTTAATTATATATTTATAACCTACTTAAGCACTACTTCCCGGGCATCGCCCCAGAGCCTTTCCAAACTATAAAACTCTCTGGTCTCAGGGGTCATAATATGAATCACTAAATCTCCACAATCCAACAAAACCCATTCTGCTTCAGGCAAGCCTTCAATGCGCAGGATAGTTATTCCTAATTCCGGGAGTTTTTGGGCCAGGTGATCAGTAATAGCTTTAGTATGGTTTTTATTATTACCTGTTGCAATAAGAAAATAGTCCGTGATAATTGAAACTTTTCTTAAATCCAAAATAATAATATTGCCGCCTTTTTTGTCTTCAATAAAGTCAACCACTTTTTTTAATTGGTCATGACCTATTTCCAACTTGGAGCCTCCTTTAATTTTGGACAGATTTTTTCAAATCCTCATATGTAAGTAAAGTCAGAGGGTGGATTGTCCTGTTAGTGACGACAAGATAATCTATAGTGTGTTCCACACAAGCAAGAGTTCCCTCTTTAAGGTCATGATACAACTTCTCACGCAACTTGTCCACTCCAGGAAAATTCCGGCTTGGTTCAGTTAAATCCGCGCTATAAATAAGCATTTCTAAACTGGACATTCCCGGCCGACCTAAAGTATGGTTTTTAACGGCATTAAGGATATCCTGATCGGTTATATTATACTTTTGTTCTAAAAGATAAGCGGCGATACGGCCGTGAATTACTTGCGGATTTTCCAAGTCTTCCGGGTAAGTAAGCAAATTCCACGATTTAGCTAATCTTACTTGCTCTTGCTGGGAATGCATTTTGGCCAGATCATGGGTTAAAGCCGCCAAAGCCGCTTTTTCCGTATTAATTCCGTATTTTTTTGCCAACTCCGTAGCCCAAACTTCTACCCCGATGGTATGTTGAAAACGTTCAAATTCAAGATTTTGCGCAGCCAAAGCACGGAAAAAGCCAAGTGAACAAACCATAAGTATTTTCCCTACCTTAATAAGGTTCACATTTTTGAACTTTAATTTTTAAACTCGAATTTAAAGTAAGTTGCTTTTTTAATTTACCTAAATAAGTATTATTTTTTCCATTTTTCAGGGCAACTACTCTTGCTAGAAACAAAGGCTCCAAAATCATATAAAAGAATACGGTACAGTGTTCTGCACCGTATTCTCTGGGCCAGGGTCCGGATACTTAAGATAAACCAGGAATTCGCAATACCAGCTTTATATTAAACGGCAGCCTAAAATCACAAAATTTATCTTAATAAAACCCCTAACCAACAAAATTTAGACAGTTTGGCGAGGTCTTGCTTCGTTAACTGTCAGTGTACGGCCGTTAAAATCTTTACCATTGAGTTCTGCGGCCAGGCGCTCGGCATCTTCTGAAGCTACTTCAACGAAGCCAAAGCCTCTGGAACGTCCGGTTTCTCTGTCGGTAATAATTCTGCTGCCGACAACATTGCCATATTGAGCAAAGAAGTCCGTCAGTTCCTCAGAAGAAGTACTCCAAGGAAGATTGCCCACATACAGGGTTTTTGTCATCTGATTCACCTCGAAAAATAGTTTGCTTATAGTATAAGCATCTTATACTATAGTATACTATGATACCTCAAGTCAAATTTTATTTGACTTGCCAAGCTTTAAAGTTCTTGGTAAAGTTTGTTTTCTTTAATAAATAAACGGACTTCGTCAGGTAACAAATAACGGATTGACTTCTTTTTATGTACTCTCGCCCTAATATCTGTGGAGGAAATAGCCAAAGCCGGAATCTCCAACAAAAGGATTTGATCCTTGGGAAAGGAATACTTGCGGGCAAAACTTGCCAAAAGACCGTAGGAGTCGTAACCAGGCCGGGAAGCCCCGATAATTTTGGCTAATCTAATAATTTCTTCCGGTTCCCGCCAAGTAAACAATTCTCTTAAGGCATCAGTTCCGGTAATAAAGTATAACTCTTGCTCGGGGAAAAAGGTATGCAAAATCCTTAAAGTATCAATAGTATAAGTTGGGCCTTCTCTTTCAATCTCCAGTTTAGATACTTTAAAGTACTTATTATTTCTTATAGACATTTCCACCATAGCATAGCGCAAGTTGGCATCGGTTACCCGGCGGTTTAATTTATGCGGAGGTATGCCGGTGGGGATAAAGAGCACGTTATCCAAGCCTAACTCATCCCGCGCTGTCTCCGCAGCAACTAAATGCCCATAATGAATCGGGTCAAAGGTTCCACCCATTATTCCCAGCCGTCTACCGCCTTTCAAGGCTTCGATAACCTTAGCTTCCATCTTAATCTCCCCGGTTTCTTAATTACTTTTTTCTATACCTAAAAAACATTAACGCTATTGCTTTCTATACGTAACCTAGCATAACCTAACCTAACATACTCTTCCCTCAAGGACTTAATTTCCAGGCAACTCAATTTTGGGCTTTTCTTTGTTTTTCTTATAAAGCAGGAAATTCCTGCCGATAACTTGGACTAATTCGGCCTCCACCGCCTCAGCCAATCGGGAAGCTATATTTTCCGGAGCTTCAGCACAGTTCTGCAGCACCCTACCCTTAATTAATTCTCGGGCTTCCAGAGCCTCAGCAGCCTGTTTTAAAACATTATTAGTAATTTCTTCTTTGCCAACCAAAAGAATTGGTTCCATTTCATTACCTAAAGACCTTAAATATCTTTTTTGTTTGCCGGTTAACATCTTACATTCCCTCTTCCGACCATTCTAATTCCAACGTACCGATTATCACCTGATCCCCGTCTTTGATCCCTTCCGCCTTTAAAGCATCGTAGACACCCATGGCTTTAAGGATATTCTGAAAACGCATAATACCATCCTCTGTCTCCAGGTAAGCCATAGCTGCATGTTTCTCAATTTCTTTACCTTTAAGAACGAACTTGCCGTCTTCCAGTCGTTCAAGGACAAAACGATCTTCGCGCTCCGCCCGCACAACTCTATGTTTATCAGGGCTGGCAGAAAATTCAATAGGGGGGACTTGCGGCAAAATTTGGATTATCCTGTGCAAGAGCTCTTTAATCCCTTCTCCGGTAACAGCAGAAATAGGAAAAATCTCATAACGATCTTGAAGGGCTTCTTTAAGCTTTGGCAGGTTTTCCGTCGCTCCAGGAACATCCATCTTATTGGCAACTACCAGCATTTTTCTTTCGGCTAAAGCCGGACTATATTCTTTAAGTTCCTTATTTATAATCTCAAAATCCTCAAGAGGATTCCGACCTTCGGAACCGGAAATATCAAGAATATGGAGCAGTAACCTTGTTCTTTCGATATGGCGTAAGAACTCGTGTCCCAAACCTGCTCCCGTATGCGCTCCTTCAATAATGCCGGGGATATCAGCCATGACAAAGCTTTCATCGCCGACTTTGACTACCCCGAGATTAGGGACAAGTGTAGTAAAATGGTAATTGGCAATTTTAGGACGAGCCGCCGAAACCCTGGAAATAAGAGTAGATTTGCCTACATTGGGGAACCCCACCAAACCGACATCAGCCAAGAGTTTAAGCTCAAGAAGAAGCCAGCGTTCTTCTCCTGGTTCCCCCTTTTCGGCAACCGTCGGAGCTTTATTGGTATTGCTTATAAACCTGGCATTACCGCGGCCGCCGCGGCCCCCTTTGGCAATGACCACTTTTTGGCCATGTTTAGTGAGATCGGCTAATATTTCACCTGTAGCTTCATCTATGACAACAGTGCCAACAGGTATCCTTAAGATTAAATCTTCACCGCTTTTGCCGTGCTTATCCTTGCCTTGCCCATGTTCACCCCGTTCCGCTTTGTAATGCCTCTTATAACGGAAATCAACCAAGGTCCTTAAGCCTTCATCCGCGAGCAAAACAATATCTCCTCCCCGGCCGCCGTCTCCACCGTCAGGGCCGCCTAAAGGCACATATTTCTCCCGACGGAAAGATACGGCACCGGAGCCTCCGTCCCCTGCTTTCACATAAATTTTACTACGATCATAAAACATTGCCTTCTAACCCCTTTAACAGCAGTCAAATTTACAATCCCGGACAACAATATATAACTTTATTTATTATTTCTATTGTTATATTCATGGAAGTGAAGGAGTGGAAAAAATTTTTTCCAGGAGGATTTCTTCCATTTTCACTAATTGGTAATTACACTCAAACCCAGCCGGTAAAGTTTTTAAGGTTATCTTAGCCAGAAGGTTTTCCGGTTTTTCGTGGGCCGGAATACTATCGGCACATTCCCTAGTGTAACCATAAAACTCCTCGGCATATTCTTCCTGCCATCTGCCCTGCCAAAACTCTTCCTTTTTCATTTCCGGAGGGAAACTGACGGTCATTTCCACTCCTTGAAGACGTAAACGGAAATACCAGCTCATAAAAATAGCCAGCAAGGTTTTCTGTCCAAGCTTATAAATTTCCTGTTGGGTGCGTAATTCTAAAATGACTTCATCTAAATATTCCAAAGCCTTCTGCGGCATATCCATTTGCAAATAACCTTTGATAACCTGAAAATTGTTTAAGAAGTCATGGCGTTGAAGTTGAAAATTATTTAATTGCTCAGTGAGCAAAATATTCGTTAGATCAGACATTTTTCCTCCTAAAGAAAACAAAACTTTAAAGACAGCAAACCCCCGGGTTAAACCCAGGGGTATGATTAAGCCTTCAGTTATTGGGCTTGAACAACACCTTTTTCCGCATATACACTTACTTGTTTACGATATTTATCTTTACGTTCAAATTTAACGTAACCGTCAATCAAGGCGAACAAGGTATCGTCACTGCCAATCCCGCAGTTTTTACCAGGATGGAATTTAGTGCCACGCTGGCGAACCAAAATGTTACCTGCAGCAACAAACTGACCGTCAGCTCTTTTAACACCCAGTCGTTGGGCATTACTGTCTCTACCGTTACGAGTACTGCCTACACCTTTCTTATGAGCCATGAAAGTTCACCTCCTCAAAGGATAGATATAACTATACAGGATGTAAGGCTAAAATTCGTCTAAACAGAATCGACTTGCAAGTTAATCGAAACTATTTATAACTACCACGCTAACTATCGAATTTAACAATCATATTCAGCTTAAGCTTTAATTGCTTCAATAGTCAATTTTGTATAAGGCTGCCGATGGCCCTTTTTGACACGGACATGCTTTTTCGGCTTATAACGGAAAGCAATTACTTTATCGCCTTTACCATGTTCAACAACTTTGGCTACAACAGTAGCTCCGGCCACATAGGGAGCGCCAACTGTAACGGTTCCGTCCTTTTCAACTAAGAGTACATTTGCGATTTCCAGGCTCTCACCTTCGGTGGCAGCAATTTTCTCCACGTTAATAACATCGCCTTCTTGTACCCTGTATTGTTTACCGCCGGTTTCAATTATTGCATACATTGTTATCCACCTCCTGTACCCAGACTCGCCTTTAAAGGTCGGCTTGCTAAAGTTTTCAAAGCAAACCAGTTTTTAACCCGGTAAGTGCGGTTGTGGCAAGAAGTTACCACGTTTAAATATTTTAACATTATCCCAAAGGATAGTCAATTATTTTTGGAAACCCGGAAATCACAAAACGGAAGCGGCATTTTCAGGAGAAAATTGCGCTTCCGTATTATATTGCAATTTTTATATTTGTTCAAGAGATCATTTAGAAGACAATTCCCATTGCGATCAAGAGTAAGATAATGACTACTACGATTGCAATTCCGCAAGCTAAGTTACCGCCGAATCCTAATGTGCCAGCAGCTACTGCCATATATTTCACCTCCAAAAGCTAGTAATTGGTAAATTTGATTAGAAGATTACGCCTAAGGCGATTAAAATCAAAACCGCAATAGCAATGATGCCAACACCTACGCCAAAGCCACCGGCATAGCCACCGCAAAATCCGTACATTTTTTCCCCTCCTTATAAAATCTTGGTTAAAACTGCTCTCAAAATATAGTATTCCGCAGGAGAAAAAATGTTTGCATTTTTTTCCAGAAAAGGTTAATTTTTTATGCTTGCCCTAGTGCAGAGAATAGCCTTTCATTCGCTGTCACCCCGCGAAGGCTTTCAAACGCCTTCACGCGCAGCGAAAGGTCTTTAGCTTTAAAAACAGATCCTTCGCTTCGCTCAGGATGACAATTCTATTGTCAGTTTCTTCGCTCCGCTCAGAACAAGCCTTCGGGCTTCGTCCTCAGTATGCCATAAAGAAATAGGCCCTTAGGATTATAAAAAGAAATTGGCCTTCAGGGTGGCACAAAGAAATGGGCTCTCAGGATGGCACAAAGAAACTAGGATGGGTCTTGCCCTAGGTTTCACCTCAGCGCCCTTCTTGTTACTATGCTATATAGTCCTTCTTGCTACTATGCTGTATAGCAAAGGAATAATCACCAGGGAGAGATAAGTGGATACTAACAAGCCGGCCATTAAGGCTACCGCCATAGGGGTAAAAAGGGTGCTGCCGGAAAGAGCCAAGGGAACAAGACCGAAAATAGTAGTTACGGAGCTGGTGATAATCGGCCGGTACCGCCTTTTTAAAGCGCCTTTACAAGACTCCTCAAGCTCCTCGCCTCTTTCTCGGGCTTTATTCATGTATTCAATCAAAAGAATCCCGTTTTTGATCACCAACCCCATTAAAGAAACACTGCCGATTAAAGCTGTGAAAGACAAGGGTTGACGGCAAAGGAAAAGCCCCAGAAATACCCCTATAAAAGACAGGGGGATGGTAGCAAAGATAATCAAAGGTCGAAGGAAAGAACCAAATTTAAGCATCAAAATTACATAGATGGCAAATATCCCAAATAAGGCGCCTATCCCCAAGTCGCTAAAGTTATCTATAATATCTTTGGTTTCTCCTTGATAAAGGATTTCAAGATCTTCCAAACTTATATCGGCATCGGCCGCCTTCCGGGCAATTAGACCTTTAAGCTGTCGCTCGGCAGAAACCGCGCTATGACCGGGTTTCAAGTTAGAAGTCACTGTAATGCACTGCCTGCCGTCATATTTTTTAATAACAGGAGAAGCGCTCTCCAGTTGTATTTTGGCAAATTGCTTCAAAAGCACCTTGGTTCCTGTGACGGAAGATTTAATGGCCAGATTTTCCAGTTCATCTTTGGATTTTATGTCACTTTTGACCACAATTCCGTATTCATTCCCTGCCTTACGGTAAACGGAGGCTTCACTTCCTTTTAGAGCAATATTAATTTGCCTTTGAATGTCGTATTTCGTGATTCCCAGGTTAGTTGCCCGGTCATTATCAACTGCCACCATAAACTCATATATGGACGGATCGGTGTCTTTTTCCACATTAATAGTCCCCGGGATCGCTTTTAGGGTTTGGTAAAAGAGCTCGGCTACTTCTTCCAGTTTTTCTCTGTCTTCTCTCAGGATTTTTATTTCCAGAGGTGAACCCGGGTAGGCCTTTTCCAGGAGATTGACCGTCGCTTTTCCGCCGACTAAAAGCTTATCCAGCTCTTCCTGGTAATAAACCGCAAGTTCCTCCATATTGGCAAAACGCCCAGTACTTAAGTCCAACTTCATCATAACTTGGGCATAATCCTGAGAAGGAGTGCCACGGGGCAAAGTTATGTAAAATTTCGGCAGGCCGTCTCCAATACTTAAAGTGTAATTGACTACTTCCGGCTGCCGGCTTAAAAATTCCTCCACCTGAGCGGCTAAAGCTTCGGTTTTCGCCATGTCGGCAGCCTGCTCGCAGCGTAAATCAATATAAGCCAGGTCCTTATCGGCCAAAGGGAAGAATTGCAGGGGGATCACTTTCAAAAAGGCAAAGCTGGCCAAAAAAACCACTAAGACCGATATTAAAGCTTTTTTCTTATCCCGGAGGCTTTTCTCCAGGAGCCCGGCAAAAAAGTTCCGCAGTTTGCTCTCTTTTTCCACAGGAGCGCCAGGGAATCTTTCGTAAAAAATGTAAAGCATCACAGGCGTAACCAAAACTGCTACGGCGAAAGAGGCAAACAAGGCATAGCTAAAAGTAAAAGGAATGGTTCTCATATAATCCCCGGCCGGCCCGGGGACAACCAAAATTGGGAGAAAAGATACGGAAGTTACCAGGGTAGCGGTAAAAACAGGACGGATGGACTCCTTAATTCCTTGCAGGCAAGCAGTTAGCTTGTCTGCACCTTTATCAATGTAAGCTTGAATGGCATCAATAATGACAACAGCGTCATCCACCAAAACCCCCAAAGCCACTATGAGGGCCGCTATGGAAATTTCGTTTATTTTCTGCCCTGTTAAGTACATGGCAATAAAAGCTATCAGTATCGATAAGGGTATCGCCACGGCAGCAACTAAAGCATTCTTGATACCCATCCCCACAAAGACAACAATAATTACTAAAACCATCCCCAATAGCAGGCTGAAGAAGAAGTCATTAACCGCTTTGCTGATATCTTCCGGTTGAAAAGTTACTTCATAGATTTCCAAGTCTTCGGGAAAAGCCTTGGATAATTGCTCCAATTTCTGACGGATTTTTTTGCCCACTAGGACGATATTGTCATTTTCCTGAAAATAACCGGCCAAAAGGATAGCATTTTTCCCGTTATTCTTTATTTTCGAGGATTCTTCCACTCCCCACTGGATTGTGGCAACGTCTTTCAAGCGCACCAAGGCTCCCGTTTCCGAAGAAACAGTGACAATGGTATTTTCAATATCGCTAATACTGCTAAAAATTCCGGGGGTCCGCACGTTGATTTTCATCTCTCCGGTATTAAGAGCCCCGGAAGGGATCTCCATGTTTTGGACCTGCAGGATATTATAGATATCTTCCAAAGAGATATTATACTGGTTGAGCTTTGCAGTACGGACTATTACCTGGACTTCTTTCTCCTGGCGGCCATGAATCTCAAAACGCGCAACTCCCGGAACCCGGACCAGTTCTCTTTTGAGGTTCTCGGCAAAAGCGTTAAGTTGATCATAGCTGTATTTTTCACCGGCCAAAGCAAAAATCATCCCGGCAGTCTCGTCCAACTGAGTATTAATCTCCGGAGCGTAACACTCCCGAGGCAGCTTATTTTGCAAGTCATCTATCCTCTGCCTTAAGTCAGTCCAGGCCTTTTCCACATCAGCCCGGTTGTCGAGCTCAACAACCACAATAGAAATACTATTGCGGGAATAGGAATGGCTTTCCTTATAACCGCTGGTTTCTAAAACCACATCTTCAATAGGACGGGTAACCAATTTTTCCACATCTTCCGGGGAAGCTCCGGGATAAACGGTAGTTATAAGAGCAAAGGGCGCTGTGACATCAGGGCTGTCTTGCTTGGGAATAAAATAATAAGCATATGAGCCCAGGAGAACAATGAGGATTACAAAGAAAACCACAAAAGAACGGTGCTCAATAATCTTATTCATCTTTTTCGTCTCCCTCTGTTACCGGACAGCCCTCGAAGAGGTTCTTCATCCCGGACTTGACCAGAATGTCCCCGTTTTTTAAGCCTTCCACCCTAACCTGGCTATCTTGAACATCTATTAACTTGACATTTTGGCGCCAAGCTCTTTGCTCCCGTACCACATAAACATAATCTTCGCCGTCATTTTGAATGGCCGACAGCGGGATCCAAATTCCTCGAACAGTCCCTACTTCCAGCAAAACCCGGCAAGTTGATCCAAGATAAAGATCATTAGCCGCCGGGTTCCCGATAATTAAAATTTCAGCATTATAAGTACGGCTCGCCGGATCGGGTATTTGCTCAATCAGACTGACTTCTCCCTTTAGTTCTTGCTTATCATCCCCTACTGGAAGTAAAACTGCCTTTGTCCCTATTTTAACTTTTTGAACATCTTCTTCGCTTAAACCAACATTTACAACCTGCTCTTGACTACGGACCACAACTACCGGGTACCCGGCCGCGGTAATTTCCCCTTCCCTGCTTAGGATTTCAACGACGTAACCGTTCATATCGGCAAAAAGGTTGGCATCCTTAAGCATACTGGCCTTGTATTCATAATCTACCTGTGCCTGCCGGTAATCCGCTTCTTTTACTTCCCAATCCAACTGGGCAAGCTCAAGTTCTTGCTGGGAGGCTGCGCCGTTTTCCTGGAGAACTTTGACTTTCTCGTAGAAACTTTGGGCGTTTAAGGCGGCGCTTTCCGCTTTGGCTTTTGTGTATTCCGCAGCTTTTAAGGCAAATTGCAGATCTGTTTTGTCCAGCTCTGCTAAAAGCTGGCCTTTCTCTATTTTTTGGCCTTCAATAATGTGGATTTTAGCAATTTTGCCGGCAACCTTAAAACTGTATTTCTTTGTTTCCCAAGAATCCGTGATGCCGAAATACTCCAGTCTTAAAGGTTGTTCTTTTTCTTCAACGAGCATAGTATGTACAGGCTTGGGCTTATCTGAGGTAGCCGTCTCGGCGGAACAACCTACCAAACCCAGGGCACAGCTCATTAAAACACATAAGAACAACAACTTTAACTCTACTTTTGTTCCCAGCATTTTTCTCTCTCCCCTCTTTCACTTGCCGGCAGTAACAGCAAATATTTTCCGTTATATCTATGCACACAGCCATAAATTAAATATCTTTTTTTAATTACCTTTAATATCTTTCCTTTTTTATCACCTTTATATCTTTCTTTTAATATCTCTCTTTTTATTTATAATTCTCTTTTTATTATATCTTTCTTTTCGTTATAAACTCTAACCTTCTTTTTCTAACTTGTGTTGCTTCTCTTTCCGTAGATTATCCTTTTAATTTTTTAGAGGTCCTTTTTATACTCTAACTTTATACTTTAATTTTTATTTGCTTTAAGCCTTACTTTATTGAGTTCGCTCCAGCCAGCCTTTTCCTCCGCAATGGGGACAATATTCCGTGTAGCGAGCTTTTAAGGTTTGACCTTCTTTTTTGCGGGTTACTTCCACGAGCCCCAGATTGGTAATTCCCATTACTTTACCTTTAACCCTATACCGGAGGAAAAATTTTTTCAGGCCTGCTAATAACTCTTCCCAGTCTTCTTTTTTCTCCAAATCAATAAAATCCAAAATAATCATGCCGCTAAGATTTCGCAGCTTGATTTGGCGGGCAATCTCCTCCGCAGCTTCCAAATTCAAATGGAGCAGGGTATCCTGCAAAGAGTTCTTCCCTATGTACTTGCCCGAATTAACATCCACCACATGCAAGGCCTCTGTCTGTTCAATGACCAGATACCCGCCGCTCTCTAAAGGCACTTTAGGCAAAAGAGCCTTTCTTATTTCATAGTTAACATTGTAACGTTCAAAAAGATCTCCCTTTAAATCTGTCCAGACCCTAGTGGCTACCGGCGACTTAATTTCTCGCAGCCTCACTCTTAAGAGTTCGGCCATTTCCCCGTCGTCAATAATTATTTTTTCTACCCGCTCATCAATTGTTTCCCTTAAAAGGCGAGCCAAAAGATCGTTGTTACTATAAACCAACCCTGTTAAGGTTGGGTTACTGATTTTCTGCTTAAGCTTTTCCTGCATAGCCTGCAGCCTGGCAACATCAGCCCGGAATTCCGGCTCTTCCACTCCTTCTGCCAAAGTCCTGATGATCAGCCCGGCTTCCGCCGGTTTATACATGGCACCAAGTTCTAATAGGCGTGCCCTTTCTTGTTCTTCGGTAATTTCCCGGGATATTCCCAGGTAAGATTTGTTTCCGGGCAACAGGACCGCATACCGCCCGGGCAAAGAAAGCCTGGTGGTAACTCTGGCCCCTTTGCCTCCTACTGGTTCTCTGCTGATTTGGACAACTACTTCTTGCCCTTCTTTTAAAAGATTCTCGATGTGAGCCGAAACCAGAGCTTTTCCGTCTTCTTCCTCTCCCGGCTTTTGCACGTCACCTACATATAAAAAAGCATTTTTTTTAAGGCCGATATCTATAAAGGCAGCCTGAATCCCCGGAACAATATTTATAACTTTGCCTTTATAAATATTGCCGGCCAGGCGTTCTTCCTTAGGCTCGTCCTCGAGTACCTCCAGTAGCCTGCCTTCTTCCAGGACAGCAGCCCGGATATAGTTCTCGGTTGTAATAATAATTTGCTTCAAACCGCTCATCTTCCTTTTTCAGTCCAATGGATCTACCAATTCCCCGTTTTTCCGCTCAATATACAAGCCCAGCCGGGTAATATGGGCTCCGGGAATATCCAAAGGTAAGCCCTCCTGTTGCTTTAAGCTTTCCAATATTTCCAAGGGCCTAACCGAACCGGCGTTTCCAATTTGAATGTCAAATAAAAGCGTCGCCTGTCTCTTTTTTACACTTAAAATAGCTATATTCTTGACAAAAGGCCGGATATTCCTTGTGTACTGTTTGTCTTTTTGCAGGCGAACAACCAGGACTTCCTCCTTAGCCAACCAGTTTTGGCAAGCTTCCTCCAGCCTCCCGGAAGTAACTTCTTCCAAGAAAGGAACTTCGGTTTTATATCTCGCTAAATTAACCAAAGCAGTAATCGCTTTGCTGCCCTGGGGTTTAAAGGCATAACCGCGGATGACAACACCGGCCGGCAGCTGCTTTTGCAGTTTATTGACAACTTCCGCCAGATACTTTTGCACTTCCGGATTATCTCCCCAAACCGCTTTTTCCCCGTTTTTATTCTTTTGACACCCGGCTTTAAGGTTATTCCCGGTTCTTTCTTCCAAAAAGTTTAGAGGTTTAAGTTCTATATCCACATATTCTTTTTCCCCTTCCACCCCTACCGGCAGGGGCGGGCCGAAGGCAATCTTGGGATGGGGATTAAACCCTTCGGAAAAAGCCACGGCAATGTCAGCCCGCCGCAAGGCTCTGGCAAAAACCCGGGCTAAATCCAAATGGGCTATATACTTGGCTTGATCTTTTTTCGTATAAGCCAGCCTTATTTTCATTGTCCTAACCGCCTCTCCCCACTAAACATAGTTATCTTAACAATAAACAATTACTCACTCATAATTACAGGATCCATTGTTTGTTAATTTATTATACTTTGGATAATAAATATTTTTCTATTGAAATATACTTCCATATCCAGATTTAAATTCCACCGGCAAACATCTTCAGATATATTGCAGACATCTTTAAGAATATTAAAGAATATATTTCTGTGGTAAGGAGGGATATTAAGATGCACTATTCTTACAATGTACAAATGCCTCTCAAACTGCTGGATGAAGCTAATTTTTGGAAACGCCAAGAGCATGAGCACACTGTAGTTATCCGCGAAATTGTCCCGGATTTAGAAAGGAAATTCGTTGAAGAACTAAAAGATTGGGAAACAGCTTTAATCAAAACCCATAATCAAATAGTCCAGCTCACAGAGGCTGTGGTCCGTTCCGGTAATGCTGTCCCAGCCGCCCTGGCCGACGACGTTTTACGTTTAATAAGTTTTTGCCTGGAACAAAGCGGCCGCTTTGTGCAACACTTATTCGAAATCTTAAATTTAAGCCCGGCAACAAAGCAAAATCCGGTAGCCATAAACGTAATTCGCCACATCATCCGAGAATCGGAATACTTCATAGGCATTGCCCAGACTATTTGTAATACCTGACAACTTCTCCAAAAATTAACGCGCTTAATTCTTTGGCAAAAGTCCCCGGCTCTCCAAGGCTATTCGTCTCTTACATCTTTCTGATTGCCCTTTTCCCGATACATAACCATCCTGGCTATATCAGGACAAACTCCGCATTTTCCGCATCTCCCCCGGCAATCGGGTGTTACTACCCCTGCCAGGGCCTTTTTATATTCATTTAAAAGAAATTCTTTGCTTATACCAGGGCTTAAATGATCCCAGGCCAAAACCTCATCCAGGGAAAATTTACGATTGGCATAAAAATGCGGATCAACCCCTGTCTCACGCCAAGCCTCCTGCCAAAGGTCGAAGCGGAAATACTCACTCCAACCGTCAAACTTACATCCCTTTAAAACTGCCTTTTCCAGAAGCTCAGCCAGCCTCCGATCCCCCCGGGCTAAGACTGCTTCCATAAAACTGGCGCCGATATCATGGTAAAGAAATTTAATGTGCTGATCCTTCAGCCGCCGGCGGAGGTATTCCTGTTTCTCTTTAAGGACTTCAGGGGAATCCTGTCCCTCCCACTGAAAAGGAGTATGGGGCTTGGGAACAAAGGAACTGGCCGATACGGTTACCCGGGCTCCCTTTCTCCCTACTTTCCTGGCTACAGCCAAGACCTTTTTTGCCTGGTCGACTATCCCGTCCAAGTCTTCATAAGTCTCGGTGGGAAGGCCTATCATATAATAAAGCTTAATACTGCTCCAACCGGCCTGAAAAGCGGCTTCAGCCGTTTTCAGCAAGTCTTCCTCCGTAACCCCTTTATTTATCACATCCCTTAAGCGTTGTGTTCCGGCTTCCGGGGCAAAAGTAAGCCCGGATTTTCGGACCTTTTGCACTTGTTCGGCAATCTCGACATCAAAGGAATCCAACCTTAAAGAAGGAAGAGAAACACTGACCGCTTTCTGTTGCATTTTAGCCAGCAATTCTTGTAACACCCAGTTTACGCAAGAATAATCACTGGTAGATAAAGAAACCAGGGAGATTTCTTCATAGCCCGTCGCCTCAATTGCTTTTTCGGCTTGTTCCAAAAGCCGTTCCGGCGAACGCTCCCTTAAAGGCCGGTAAATCATCCCCGCTTGGCAAAAACGGCAACCTCTGGTACAACCCCGCATCACTTCCAGCATAACCCGGTCATGCACAGCTTCCGTATAGGGAACGATTACTTTTTCCGGAAAATAAGCAGCATCAAAATCTTTTAAGACAGCTTTCTTGACAACCCTGGGTATCCCTTCCTTTACTTTTAGTTCTCCTATGGTACCATCGACTTGATAAGCAAATTCATAAAACTCCGGTACATAAATACCCTGGAGTTCAGCCAGTTGCCGGAGCAACTCTTCTTTGCCTGCTTTACTGGCTTTGCCTTCCTTAATAATTTTTAATATTTCAGGATATTGTTCTTCAGCTTCCCCAAGAACAAAGAAATCTATGAAAGGAGCAATTGGTTCCGGATTATAGGCACAAGGACCCCCGGCAATAATCCAAGGATAACTTTGAGCTCCCCTCCTCTCCGCCGACCTTAAGGGTATACCGCTTAACCTCAGGATATTTAGGATATTGGTATAACTTAATTCATACTGCAAAGTAAAACCTAGGACATCGAAATCTTTCAAAGGACGAAAGGATTCCAAAGCATAAAGAGGTAGTCCTTCCTCCTTAAGCTTTTCTTCCATGTCCGGCCAAGGAGCAAAGGCCCTCTCACACAAATACTCATCATAGGAATTAATTAATCCATAAATAATCCGCAAGGCCAGATTGGACATCCCTACTTCATAGACATCCGGAAAAATAAAGGCCGTATGGACCTGAGTTTGGTCCCAGTTTTTATGTATTATATTCCATTCCCCGCCTACGTAGCGGCCTGGTTTCATAACTTTAGGAAGAATGCGTTCTACTTTTTGGCGAATCCAATTACTGTCTTTTTCGCTCATTTAAGTGTCATTCCTTTCTGGAGCATTAAAAGCATTAAGAACTATTATTTTCATTTGACCTGGAAACTTCCTTTGTCCGGCTTTGGTAAATAATTATAGCCGTATTTTTCCTAACTAACAAGGCCAATTAACCTCCTCTTTGTCCCCTTAATATAATACAAGAGGAGTACTCATAGAGGAGGGTAAAGTTATGTTTAAATATGCCAACGGCCTGTTGTATCCGGTGGAAGTCCAAATGCCTGACCCCAACTTTGGACAAATTATGCTGGAACATTACGGCGGCAAAGACAGCGAGTTTTCAGCGGCTACCCAGTACTTAAATCACAGTTATAACATGCCCAATCCCTATGTCCAAGAACTTTTGCGCCTGATTGCCGCGGAAGAACTTAGCCACATGGAAATGGTTGCTGTCGCAATTAAGAAACTGGGAGGACCACCCCTTTGTTATGTCGACTCACAAGGGATTCCCTGGCAACTATGTTATATTGACCAAAGCCTTGACCCTGTAGCAATGCTCCAGGCTGACGCCGAAGCCGAAATCAGAGCCCGCCAGCTATATGACCTGCACTTAACCATGACCGGCGATCCGGGAATGCAAAAAATGATTAGCTTCCTGGGAGCCAGAGAAGACGTCCATCGCAATCTTTTTGAAAAAGCCCAGAACATGATTATCCAGGGAGCGCCGCCGGAACAATTCAAAAACCTTATCAGGGAATTCAGGATGAGTTTTCCCACAAGCTAAAAATAATATAAGGGAGTATCACCGCCTCCAATAAAAGCTGTGGTACTCCCTTTTCCTTTATAATTGGCCTACCTTGCAGTCCAAGCCTTTCTCTAGCATACCTTGAACTATTTCAGTTTCACTTAAAGTTTTTTCTATTTTGTCTTTTTCCCCCAAGACACTTATCAGACAATAGCGATCCGTGGAAAATTCATCAATGATCTTGCCCAGCCGGGTACTTTTGCTTACAGTTAGAGAGCTACTGGGCATTAAGCCTTGTCTTAAAAGCTGCTCCTTCTTCCGACAGAGCTGTTTTAGAAAAACGATCCGGGCGTTAGCCAATTCCTTTCCGCTGCCCAGCCAGAAGAATATCCCCAGAACTATAAACAGGCCCGGTTCGTAAAAAAAGCTGCCGTAAGCCTGCAGGAATAACCCTAAGACAACGAATATACCCCCCAGCCATTTTCCGGCCGCAGCCAAAAACTTAGTTGTCCTAACAAAACCGCAGCTCCGGGAGAAAAAAGCCCTGACAATCCTGCCGCCATCCAAAGGCAGTACCGGCAGTAAATTAAAACAAGCCAGCCAAAAGTTGATCTTCACCATTTCCGAAGCCCAATGATTATTAAATAATCCTTCCCATCTTAAGTATTGTACAAGAAGTAAAAGTGCAAAATTACTGGCTGGGCCGGCCAGAGCGATAATAATTTCTTCTTTCCTTTTGCCTTCAAAAGTATCTTCTAAAACCGCTGATCCCCCGTAAGGATAGAGCTCAATACTCCGGACTTTTATCCCAAATCCCCTGGCAGCCATTATATGAGCCAGTTCATGAAGAATTACCAAGGTAAAAACAAGAAATGCCCTGGCGATCTGGCCTCCAAAAACACAGAGCAACAAGAGCACTAAAAACGTGGGGTGAATTCGTAATTTAATTCCTTTAACCTGCATATCCTCAATCCCCGTCTGACTTATCCCTCTTTTTACCTTCAAATTCCGTTTGCTTATCCTTTTCTTTAGCTTCGGATTCCGTCTAACTAAACTATCTTAACTTTCGCCGGTAACATATCCTTCCCTTTTATATTTCTGCCGGCAGGAGCCTGCCTACTCCCTCGGCCAAAGCTTTTATTTATTTTGAATTAAATAATGCAAGGGATTAACTGGCTCACCATTTTTCAAAAGTTCGAAATAGAGCCAAGGTTTTTGCTGAGCAGAACTAATGCCCACGGTACCCAGCTTGGTACCCATGGCCACAGGACTGCCCTGTTCTACGGCAACATCACCTAAATTACCGAGAATGCCTTCCCAGCCGTTGCCGAAGTTAATTCTTATTTTTCTGCCCAAGGCTAAACTTTCGCTTATCTCCAAGACAACACCTTCTTGCGGACAGAGAACCGGAGTGCCTAGTGAACTCTCAATTTCAATTCCTCGGCTCACTTCGCCCAAATAATTTTTACCTTGGAAACCAACCTTAACCGCACCGGCAACAGGAGGATAAAAGATTTCCTCAATAGGAAAATTAACCGGAATACTCTCTTCCCCCTGAATACCCATTGCTTCTTTAGCCAAGGAATTAAGGGTTGTGTACAGACTTCCGCTGTCCATCCCTGTACGATAAAAAGAATAAACACTTTGGGAGACAAGATCATCCCCTTTAGCGCTGAAAACGATTGTTAGGAATAAAAGAGCCGATAAAACCACTCTTTTCTGGCTGCCTGTGAAACGATCTAAAAAATCTCCCGGAGACTCACTCCGATAGTAATAAGGCCTGTCCCTTCGATAGCCGGGCTCGTCCCGCTCATAATACTTATAATTCCGGCCAATCTCATGGGCAGCCTTTTCCCACTCCCAATCATCCCAACGTTCAAATGGATTCATTTTCAGTCACCACCTTTAATGGGTTTTTCTACGGTAGACAACCCTGTTTAAAAATATGAACATAACAATAAAAAAAGAACACTTAAAACAGTGTTCTCAGGATTAAACAAATATGATTTTTTAGTTTTATAATTTTATATTATTTAGTTCTATAATGTAATGTTTAGATTAAATAGTTACAATTATTTTTGATCTTAATACGATTTTTACAAATGTAATTCATTTTTGTTCGCCGGATTATCTTGAAGGTGCCGTTTCGAGAGGACATTTTTCTTGCGGACCAAACAGCCTCCACTGCCTAACATCAAGGCATTGGACCAAAATACGGGAATAGCGGCAAAAACAGTACCCACGGAACCAAAGATAATGGGCACAAAAAATTGGACTATTTTATTGACAGTAAGCCTTAGTCCCAATACTTCCCCGGTCCTGCCCGGAGGCGAAGCATTAAAAGCCAAGGTCATGGTTAAGGGCTGTCCGCAGCCTAAGCCCACTCCTACAAAGAAGGAGATAATTCCTAAAGCCACAGCGTTTGCAAATAGGGGCAATAAAAAGAAGGATACAGCCGTAATCCAAAAACAACCTATTAGGACGTTATTTTCCGTGAATTTGCTTACCAAAACAGGCATAAAGAAGCGCACCAAGAAAAAAGCCGCAGCATTAATACTAAGTATTATACCAATGACAGAAGCTGAAAGCCCTATTCTCTGACTGAAAATGGGAAAATAAAAATCATAAATCACTACTCCTGTTAAAATTATCCCACTGGAAGTCAACGCATCCCTTATAGCGGGAACTGCCAATAGTTCTCTCACACCGCCTTTGGAGACGGTTTTTTCTTGATTTTTCTCAGCCTGTTTCTGCGGTGGAGGAGGCAGTTTGACCAAATTAAAAACCAGCACAATTCCTGTCACCGCAGCCAAAAAAGAAAGAATAAGATAGCTTGAATGAAAACTTATATGATCAATTGAGAAACCGGTTATAAGGGGGCCGGCAAAGTTAGCCGCAGAAACGCCCATACTGTAAATGGAATAATTCTTGGGCCTGGTCTCCGGTGTGCCTAAACAGCCTGTCAGGTTTTGCATACTGACAATCAGAAAAACAATACCGAAACCGTAAAGAGCCTGTGACAAATAAAGTATAATAAGTTTTCCCTTGATAAAATAAGGCAAGAGCAAAGCTAAACTAATTCCCAAACTGCCAAAAGTTATGGGTATTTTAAAGCCCAGCCTATCTGATATCTTCCCGGCATAAAAAGCCAAAAACATGGGTCCTAGAGCAACCAGGGAAGCAATAATACCCAGTTCCCAAGTGCTGGCCCCCAGTTCAATGGCATAAAGAGTGGTCAGCATGCTGTTTCCCCGGAAACTCATATAACTTATGGCAAAAATAGTTACAACTATATAGATCATCAATTATCCCTTTTTTCCTCTCAAATATGCCAAGGACCTCCAATGATGAGAAAAACCTGATTTCTATTTGGAGAGTTTGATAAGGCAGCTGCCCAGCTCCTTTTCTCCCCATTTCATAACCAGACGGTCCCCATCGGAAACCGGGCCAACTCCTGCCGGGGTGCCTGTAAAGAAAATATCCCCGGCATCAAGCCCCAGGTGTTTGGCTGTATATTCAAAAATACTGGCAAAATCAAAAATCATATTTCGGATATTTCCCCTCTGAACTTCCTGCCCGTTTTTCTCCAAGGAGAATTCTTCCTGCATCGCAGCCTCTAAACCAACAAAAGGCTGCCAGGGGGTAATAACTGCAGAATTAATAAAGCCTTTGGCCAAGGTCCAGGGATAACCCTTTTCTTTCAATTCGGTCTGAACATCCCGGAGGGTAAAATCAATTCCCAAGGCCATCAGATCCACCAGATCATCTATTTTAATTCCAGGCTCATACTTGCGGGCTAAATGAAGAACTACCTCGACCTCATATTGGATCTGACCCCGATCTCCCGGCAAAAGTATTTCCTGACCATTGGCTATGGCCAAAGCATGGGTAGGTTTGGTAAACAGCAAGGGTGAATCAGGAACCGGATTATTCAATTCCTGGGCATGCTGGATATAATTACGTCCCACACAATAAATATTCTTTACAGTTACAGTCACTTCAACTCTACCTCCCGAAAACATTTTACCTCATTCCCCAAAAAGGGACAAACATCGGCCACAAGCGCACCTGAAAAAGATACGACTTGGGATAAACCCAAATCGTACCTTTTCTGACCTGTAATATCTTGGTCTATCTGATACTCATAAATTTTTGATCTATCTGATACTCTCAAAATTATGGATTATTGTCCGGATGAATTTCTTGCTTCGGCTTGGGTCTAAAAGGTCAAGTTAATTACTTTTTGCTTTAGCCAAAATATCAGCAAGCAATTTCCTGTCTTCAGCACCAAGGGATTTCAAAGGTTTGCGAGGCTCGCCGCCAAAAAGACCCTGCATTTCCAAAGCGGCTTTCAAGCCTCCAATACCCCAGCGAGCAGTTACAGCATTATTAATATCCAGCAGTCTCAGCTGAAGATCTTTAGCTTCGGTATATTTGCCGGCTTTAACCAGTTCATATACTTCAGCACATTCATTGGGCAAAACATTGGCCAGGGCAAGGGTTCCGCCTGTAGCGCCAAGCACTAAGCTGGGGAACAGGAAACTGGCCGATCCGGCAAAGACAGCAAATTCTTCAGGGGTATTCTTAATGATTTCAGCAATTTGCACAATATTGCCGCCGGAATCTTTAACACCGATTATATTGGGATGTTTGGCCAGTTCGGCAACTAATTTGGCTGAGAGATTGATTCCGGAGTTGCCGGGCATGTTGTAAAGGACAATGGGAATAGGGCTGGCATCGGCAACTTCAAGATAGAAACTTTTAATAATTTCGTCGTTCATAGCCCTTTTATAATAGTTGGGGCTTAAAACCAAAGCTGCAACTGCACCGGCCTCAGCAGCATATTTAGTCAGTTCAATAGTCTCTTTGGTATACTCGCAGCCGGTACCGGCAATAACAGGTTTTTTACCTTTAGCCAATTCGCATACTTTGCTGATCAGCTGCCTTTTTTCTTCCGGGCTCAAGACAACAAATTCTCCGTTAGAGCCCATAACCACAATTCCCGCTAATTTGGAACCAAGCCAAAATTTCATATTTTCAGCCAGTTTGTCGTAAGCAATTTCATCATTAATAAAAGGGGTAGGTATGGGTGCATAAATGCCTTCCAATTTGAACATAGATTAAAGCCTCCTATTTTAATAGGTATTTTGCTTATTTTTTGCCATGACTATCCGGTTTATTGGAATTACTTTTGTTCTTCCAACAGTTTTTCCGCTCTCTTCTGGTTGAAAATCCCGCAATAACATGGCTTGGCCAGAATCCGGGAAGCTTTTTCCGGACTGATTTGGCCCGCTTTTACGGCTTCTTTCATCTGTTTTACCAGTCCGGCGGCTAAAAGCCCATGTCCGCACATAGTGGTAAAACATAAAATATCTTCTTCAGGGAGCAAATCCAGATTACCGTGCACTCCCAGGGAAA